>DATLFI010000223.1:0-17761 GCA_035524895.1 Thermoanaerobaculia bacterium
CCCCCCCCCCTGCCCCCCTCCCAGGGGGAGAGGGGACCGAGCGGCCGAGGTACCCGGGATGGTTGAAGCGGGCGCTCGATCTGTCGCTCGCGGTGCCTGCGTTGATCCTGCTGTCGCCGGTGCTGGCGGGTTTGGCGCTCATCGTGCGCTGGGGAATAGGTTCGCCGGTGCTGTTCCGGCAGGAGCGGCCCGGGCTCGGCGGGCGACCGTTCACGATGCTCAAGTTCCGCACGATGACCGACGCGCGTGACGAACAGGGTGAGCTGCTGTCGGACGAAGCGCGGCTCGAGGCGATCGGCAGTTTCTTGCGTCGCGCCAGTCTCGACGAGCTGCCGGCCTTGTGGTGCGTGGTCCGTGGCGATATGAGCCTGGTGGGTCCGCGTCCGCTGCTGATGCAGTACCTCGAGCGCTACTCACCCGAGCAGGCGCGGCGCCACGAGGTCAAGCCGGGCATCACCGGTTGGGCGCAGGTCAACGGCCGCAACGCGATCTCGTGGGAGCAGAAGTTCGCCTGCGACGTGTGGTACGTCGATCACCGGAGTTTGTGGTTGGACCTGAAGATCCTGGCGCTGACGGTGTGGAAAGTCGTGCGCGGCGAAGGTGTGACGGCGGCGGGTCACGCGACGATGCCGGAGTTTCGAGGGGAGGGGCAAGGATGAGGCCCTCCGATTTCGTGGACCTTGAGGTGGGCCAAACGGGGGGTGCCTGCGGGACGGTCTTAATCATGCCTTCACGGTTCGAGTAGGATGGAAGACACGTCGACAAGACGGCCGACCGAGCCCTCGTTCGTGATGAGCAACCCCTCGTCAGTTCCCGATCGCGCCTTGCCAGTGGCCGCCTGCCTCGTCGGCCTCCTCGCCGCTCCCGGCACGGCGCACGCCTACCTCGATCCCGCCTCGGGCAGCATCCTGCTCCAGGTCGTGCTCGGCGGCATCGCCGGTGCGGGTCTGCTGGTGAAGCTCTACTGGCACCGGCTGCTGCAGGTGGTTGGGCTGCGTCGGCCCGAGGCCGATGACCGGCGCGAGCCCTGAGCCCGGTTCCTACCGCGACCGCGAGAGCCGGGTCTTCTACTCGGGCGGCGAAGTCTTCCGCGCGCTCTCGGGGGAGGCGTGGCGGCAGTGGACTGCGCTGCGCGATCGTTCGTTCTTCCGGGCGGCAACAGCCGATGGGAAGGTCGTCGCCACCCGCGAGGCCGATCCGACTCCCCCTTTGCCGCCTGACATCCTGCCGACGCCGGTGGAAGGCATCCTCCACCACGAGCGGGTGCCGTTCGTCTCTTACCCGTACGAGTGGTCGTTCCGCATGCTGCGCGCCGCCGCGCTGCTCCAGTTGGACCTCCTCGACGCGGCGCTGGCGGAGGGCTTCGTGCTCAAGGACTCCTCTGCATACAACGTGCAGTGGCGCGGAGCTCGCCCGCTTTTCGTGGACGTTGGCTCGTTCGAGGTGCTGGCTCCCGGCGATCCCTGGGTCGGCTACTTGCAGTTCTGCCGACTGTTCCTGTACCCGCTGTTGCTCAATGCTTACCGCGGGGTTTCGTTCCAACCTCTGCTGCGCGGCTCGCTCGACGGCATCGACCCCGAGACGGCGAGCCGCCTGCTGCACGGGCGCGATCGGATCCGGCGCGGCGTGCCGACCCACGTGCACCTGCACGCCCGGCTCCAGTCCGCGCACGCGGCGGACCGCCGCAGCGCCCGCTCTTCGGTGCGCGACGCCGGGTTCTCCGCGAAGCTCATCGTCGCCAACGTGCGGTCGCTGCGGCGCCTGGTCGAGAGCCTGCGCTGGCGCGTGGAGGCGTCGACCTGGTCGGGCTATGGGACCGGGCACGGCTACGAGGAGGCCGAACGCCACGCGAAGGAGGCCTTCGTCGCCCGCGCCGCGGGGCTCTCGCGTGGGCGATTGCTATGGGACCTCGGCTGCAACGACGGCCACTTCACTCGCATCGCGGCTGGCAGCTTCTCGCACGCGGTCGCGATCGACGCGGACCACCTGACCATCGACCGACTGTTCGAGGCGCTCGAACGCGAGGACCGCCGCGACGTGCTGCCACTGGTGGTCAACCTGGTCGACCCGTCTCCGGCGCTCGGCTGGCGCGGCCGCGAGCGCCGGACGCTGCTCGAGCGCGGCCGTCCCGACCTGGTCCTGGCCTTGGCGCTGGTGCACCATCTGGCGATCGGGGCGAACGTCCCGGTCGTCGAGTTGGTGTCGTGGCTCGCCGACCTCGGGGGCGACCTGGTCGTCGAGTTCGTGCAGCCGTCGGATCCGATGGTGGAGCGGCTGCTGTTGGAAAAGCGAGACTCGTATCCCGACTACGAGCTGGAGAACTTTCGCCGGCGCCTCGAGGAGCGGTTCGACATCGCGTCGGAGGAGGAGCTCGCTGGGGGGCGACGCGTTCTGTTTCATGCGCGACGGCGATGTTGAGTTGGCGCGCGGCGGGCGCGAGTGTCGAGGGAGGAGGCGAGGGAAGAGTCGAGGGAGGGGTCGAGGGAGGGGTCGAGGGAAGCACGGTGAGCTGTGCGAGCATCTACGGTGTAGTGCGGCGGGCTCGGCATCGCGCTTCGACGGCACGCGCGCGCTCGGCGCGCGCTTCCGGGACGGGGCCCGGCAGCTTCAGAGGGGATAGGTGGAGGGGGGCGGGTACTGGATCGAGAGCGAGGACGGAGTGGCACTAGAGCGTAAGGATTCGAATCAGCGCGGGCCGATCGTGGTGCTCGGGGCGGGCGGTCACGCCAAGGTGGTGGTGGCGACGCTGTTGGCGGCGGGGTGCGAGGTGAGCGGAGTGTTCGCCGACGACTGGCAGGAGCGGGGCGACCAGCTGCTGGGCGTGCCGGTGCGCGGCGCGTTGCGGGATGCGCTCGATGCGGGCGCGCGCGGTGCTTTGATCGCGATCGGCGACAACGCGGCGCGCAAGCGGATCGCGGAGGAGCTCGAGCTGCCCTGGGCCACGGTGGTACATCCGTGGGCGTGTGTCGAGCGCGACGTGGCGCTCGGTCCGGGGACGGTGGTGTTCGCGGGTGCGGTGATCCAGCCGGCATCGCAGATCGGCGCGCACGTGATCGTCAACACCGGTGCGCGGATCGACCACGACGCGCGGATCGGGGACTTCTCGCACATCGCGCCGGGCTGCACGTTGGCGGGCAACGTCGAGCTGCGTTCGGGTGTATTCATGGGCGCTGGCTCCACGGTGATCCCCGGCGTGAAGGTTGGTGCTTGGTCGACGGTGGGTGCGGGCGCCGCGGTGGTCGCCGAGCTGCCGGCCGGAGTGATCGCGGTGGGCGTTCCGGCACGCACGATCGGCGGCGAGCCGGTGCGACGGGTCAGCAAGCGACGTGCGGCGCGGGAACGCGCGTAGGCCAGGAGAGCTCCCTGAGCCAGCCCCGCATCTACCTCTCGCCTCCGCACCTCTCGGGCGAGGAGCTGCACCTCCTCGAGGAGACGATTGCCTCGAACTGGATCACGCCGCTCGGGCCGCAGGTCGACGCCTTCGAGCGTGAGCTGGCGGCGCAGGCCGGAGTGCGAGCGGCGGCCGCGATGTCGTCGGGCACGGCGGCGCTGCACCTGGCGCTGCGGCTGCTCGAGGTGGGTCCCGGCGATGAGGTCTGGTGTCCGACATTGACGTTCATCGCGAGCGTGAACGCGGCAGTCTACCAGGGCGCCGAGCCGGTGTTCTTCGACGTGTCGAGAGATACCTGGACGCTCGACCCAGCGCTGCTCGAGGAGGAGCTCGAGCGCGCCGCGCGTCGCGGCAAGCTGCCAAAGGCGGTGGTGCCGGTCGACCTGTACGGTCAATGCTGCGACTACGACGCCATCGTGCGCGCCTGCGAGGCGCACGGCGTGGCCGTGGTCGAGGATGCGGCAGAGGCGATCGGCGCGACGTATCGCGACAAGGCTGCGGGGTCGTTCGGCCGTTGCGGCGTGTTCTCGTTCAACGGCAACAAGATCATCACCACGGCAGGCGGCGGCGCGATGGTGTCGGACGACGAGGACCTGGTGCAACGTGCGCGCTGGCTCGCGTCCCAGGCGCGCGACCCCGCACCGCACTACGAGCACTCGCAGGTCGGCTACAACTACCGGCTGTCGAACCTGCTCGCCGCGGTCGGTCGCGCGCAGTTGAGCGTTCTGGGCGAGCGGGTCGACGCGCGTCGTCGCAACTGCGCGCGGTATCGAGACCTGCTCGGCGACCTGCCCGGTGTCACGTTCATGCCCGAGGCGAGCTACGGTCGAGCGACGCGCTGGCTGACCGTGCTCACCGTCGACCCGGCGGAGCTGGGAGTGGATCGCGAGTCGATCCGTATCGCGCTCGAGAAGGAGAACATCGAGGCCCGACCGGTCTGGAAGCCGATGCACCTCCAGCCCGTCTTCCGCGGCAGCAGGGTCGTCGGCGGTGCCGTATCGGAGAGTTTCTTCGATCGCGGTCTGTGTCTGCCGAGCGGCTCCGCGCTCACCGATACCGATCTAGAGCGCATCGCCAGTGTCGTGCGCCGCGCATGCCTCCCGCCCGCCCCCGCACCGGCGTCTTGAAGCGGCCGGGCCCCAAGGGCTGCGGAGTTAGCGGAGGTCGTCGATGCGGTCGGGAAAGACCCCGGTGTAGGGAGCAGCAGCCAGTGGGCGTGGTCGGGAAGGACCGTCGCAGCTAGGGTGAGGGGGTGCTCGACGAGCGGCTCGAAGGCCGCCTCTGCGAGGGCCTTCACCTCGAACATGGGAACGCCTTCGGCTGTTCCGATGATGACGTGAACGGCCCGAGGCGAGTCGTAGATTACGGCAGGAAGCCGATTGCCGCGGCTGCGTGTCCAGGTGCGGTATGCCACGGGTCGGGTAGCCTCCTGGTCTCTCCTGTGGAGACGCAATGGACGCTCCAGATCGCGCAGACGAGTGGCGGTGGATTGGGCGGGGCTCAATGAGGTCGCTCGACACGTTTCACGAGCAAGCGGCGCGGCGCGCTGGGGCGATGCCTCTCGACCAGGCGGTGTCTTGGCTGGTGGGGCATGGACTGTTCGCGCGGGCGATCCGCGACCGCCTGCCTGCGGAGCACGCTGCGCGACTCGTAGCGGCGGCGCGGCGAAACCTGGCGAAGAACCTGAACTGGATCGACGCGTTCGCGCGGCTGGTCGACGCGCTGGGTGAGGGGCCGGAGCCGATCCCCGTTTGCCCGCTGAAGGGGATCACTTTGCTCGGCTCGGTCTATGCGCAGGAGCCGGAGGCGCGGGCCCTGGTCGATCTCGACGTGCTGGTGCCCGAGTCGCGGATCGAGGAGGCCGTGACGCGACTGGGAGAGCGCCTGGGTGTTCGCGAGCGGTCGGCCTCGGCGGCTGCGCGGCTCGACCACCACGAGCGCACTCTGGAGGGAGAGCGCCTGGTCGTCGACGTGCATTCGAGGCTGGGCGTTGGATGGGGGGACGCGACGCGGTACGAGGCACTGGCGACGACTGACGCGGAGCTCCACGGCCGCCGCGTGCGCCGGCTTGCGGACGCCGACACGCTGGTCCATCTGCTCGGCCACCTCGTGCGTCACGGCCCGTTCTCGCGGCTCGCGTGGGCTGAGGACGCGCTGCGCATCGCCGGCTCGCCGCCGGGCGTGACCGTCGAGGCGCTGGCCGAGGCGGCGTACCGGTTGCATGCCAGGCGTGTGGTCTTGGCGGGCGTGTCGGCGCTGCGCTGGCTCTCGAGCGGGTCGTTCTACGACGGGCTCGAGGACCGCCTGCGGCCTTCGGACCGCCGTCGCGTGTCCGGCTGCGTGGCGCTGTTGTGGCGACGGCAGCGACGGGATCCGATGGGTGCACCGGCGAGCGGCTCAGTGCGACGCCTGCTGTCGGGCGTGCTGCTGGCGGACTCCGTTGCGGCGAGCGCTGCGGTGGTGTCGGCCAAGGTGCGCGCGCTGCGGGTACGGCAGGACCCATGACCACCCCTGCGGGTGGGCTCAGAGTGCATTGCCGCGTCGCTATATGCAATGGAATCAAGGGGTTTCGGTTATCCACGACTAGCCGGGATGGTGACTCGGGCGGCGCGAGTCGCTAGAGTCGAGAGATGAGCTCGTTATCCAGTGGAGAGGCGCGATCGGCGAACGATCTCGATGGGCTGCTGCCGCCCGAGGACTCCTCGGACTCGGTGATGGCGGACGTTCCTGCGGCTGACCGCCCTTTCTGGTTGCGGTTCCTGCAGCGTCGGACCCAGCTCCTCCTGGACTTCGTCGTCCTGGTTGGGGCCTTGGTCCTCGCCTACATGTTCCGCTTCGACTTCGCGATGCCGAAGCGCTGGTTGGACGCGCTGCTGCTGCAGGCGCCGCTGGTGGTACTGCTGCAGTTCGCCGCGCTCATCGCGTCGGGTGTCTACAGCTTCGTGTGGCGCTACGTGGGGCTTCGCGAGGTGGGGACCTTCCTGCGGGCGGCGGCGATGTGGTTCGTTCCTCTGCTGCTGCTGCGGTTGTGGCTGCCCGTGCGCTGGGACGAGTGGCGCATCCCGCTTTCCGTGCTGTTCATGGACACCATCCTCGCCGCCGGGGGATTGCTCGCGCTGCGCGTATCGCGCCGGATGGTGTACGAGCGCTACGAGCGGAGCCAGCGCGCTGGCGGAGACGGCGGACGGCGGAAGCGGACGCTGCTCGTGGGGGCCGGGCGTGCTGGAGTGCTGGCCCTGCGTGAGATCCAGAGCCGTGCCGACGCCGACATCCACGTGGTGGGCTTCATCGACGACGACCCGCTCAAGCAGTCGACCACCATCCACGGCACGAAGGTGCTCGGCAGCAGCCGCGACCTGCCGCGCCTGGCGCGCGAGCTCGCCGTGGATCAGGCAGTGATCACCATCGTGGAGGCTGCTCCCGAGGCGAGGCGTCGGGTGGTCGAGGTCTGCGAGCGGATCGGACTGCCGGTGCGGAGTGTCCCGGGGTTCTACGAGATCCTGCAAGGGCACGTTTCGATCAGCCGCTTCCGGGACATCGCGATGGAGGATCTCCTGCAGCGCGACCCGGTGCGGCTCGACACGCGCCAGCTCGATCGCTTCCTGGGTGGCCACTGCGTGCTCGTGACCGGGGCCGGCGGCTCGATCGGATCGGAGCTGGCGCATCAGGTGGCGCGGTTCGCGCCGCGGCGGCTGGTGCTCCTGGAGCGCGCCGAGTTCGCGCTGTTCGAGGTCGAGCGCAAGCTGCGCCAGCTCTGGCCCCAGCTCGACGTGCTGCCCGTGATCGGGGACGTCGTCGACGAGCGGCGGATTCGCGCGGTGTTGCACGACACCAAGCCCGACGTCGTGCTCCACGCGGCGGCCCACAAACACGTGCCTCTGATGGAGTCGAACGTCGCCGAGGCGGTGCGCAACAACGTCTTCGGCACCGAGACCGTGGCTCGCGTCGCCGGCGAGCTCGGCGTCGGCACGTTCCTGTTGATCTCCACCGACAAGGCGGTGCGCCCGACCTCGGTGATGGGCGCCAGCAAGCGCCTCGCCGAGCTCACCATCCAGCGGTTCGAGGCGGAGTTCCCCGGCACGCGCTACGAGGCGGTGCGCTTCGGCAACGTGCTCGGCTCGACCGGGTCGGTGATTCCGATCTTTCGCGACCAGATCGCCGCGGGTGGTCCGGTCACGGTGACCGATCCCGATATGAAGCGCTACTTCATGACCATCCCCGAGGCGGCGCAGCTCGTGCTGCAGGCCGGGGCGATGGGGCAGGGTGGCGAGATCTTCGTGTTGGACATGGGCGAGCCGGTGCGGATCGTCGACATGGCGCGCGAGATGATCCGCATGTCGGGGTACGAGGATCGCGACATAAAGATCCAGTTCACCGGTCGCCGCCCCGGCGAGAAGCTCTTCGAGGAGCTCTCGATGGCCGGCGAGGACATGGAGAAGACCCGCCACCCGAAAGTCTTCATCGGGCGGATCGAAGGGATCCCAGCCGAAGAGGTAAGGCGCGGGCTCGAGGCGCTCGCCGCGCTGGTCGAGTCTGGCGACGAAGCCTCCCTGCGCCACTGCCTGTCGAGGCTAGTCCCCGAGGCGACGCTCGACGGCACCGCAGCCGAGCTTCCTCTAGCCGCCGTCGGCCACTGACGCGAATCTCCTGGGGGGGCACACCCGCACCGGCCGTCTGATGCGGCCGGGCCGGGCCCAGCCGCATCAGGATCGAGGGGGCGCAGGGCGGGTCAGCGGAACTTGAAACGCAGGCCGACGAGGACCTTCGTCTGCGAATCGTCGACCACGGCGTCCTCGATGAGGTCGAGGCGACCGGCGACGGTGAGCGCGATCGCTTCGCTGATGTGCACGTCGACTCCGACATGCACATTGAGGCCAAATTTCTCGTCGCTCGAGTCGAGACCGGTCAGGTCCGAGCTGGCGTCGAGGAAGTGCAGCGCCGGGCCGCCGCCGAAGAAGGTGTCGACCGCGCCGAAGGGCACCACGCCGACGATGTTCAGGCCTACGAGCAGGTCCTCGCTGCTGACCCCCAGCCCCCCGACCGAGAAGTCGGACTCGAGGTACTGGACCTCCGGCTCGAGGTATCCGCGCATGCTGCCGCGGGTGTCGCGGTCGGCTGGCGGGCCAGCAATGCGGAAACGGAAGTTCGCCCCCAGCACGGCTTCGTTTCCTGAGCTCAGGTCGGCGAGACCGGCCTGGAGACCGAGCGCGCGGTCGTACGAGTTCCGCTGTTGGGCGGTGGCAGGGCTCAGCGCGAGGCCGCAGAGCATCGATGCCAGTGTCAGAGTCTTAAGAGGCCGTGTCATGTCCATTTCCCTCTCCTGAGAAAACTACTAGGCCCGGGAGCCTTGTAAATCACTGTGAATCGCGCCTTCGCGAGCCTACTACGCTGGCTCGGCAGAGCGAGTCCAAGCCCAGAATCGGCCCCTCTAAGAGCCGGCGAAATGTAGCACAGTCAGTGGGTTCGCCCGAAATCAGAGCTTCCGCAGGCGAATCTTCCGGACCGAGTGATCGGGGCCCTTCTCGAGGATCAGGTGGGCGCGCTCGCGGGTGGGCTCGATGTTCGCGAGGAGGTTCACCTCGTTGATCTCGCGCCAGATTCGATGCGCTACCTCCAGCGCCTCGTCGCGGCTCAGGCTGGCATAGCGGTGGAAGTAGGAGCGCGGGTCGCGGAAGGCGGTGTCTTTGAAGGTCAGGAAGCGCTCGATGTACCAGCGCTCGATCACGGCGGCCTCGGCGTCGACGTAGATGGAGAAGTCGAAGAGGTCGGACAGGAACCGCCGCGAGGGCTGGCTGGGGTCGCGGCTGGTGGTCTGCAGCACGTTGAGGCCTTCGACGAGGAGGATGTCGGGCTGGTCTACGACGCGCTCCTCGCCGGGGAGGATGTCGTAGCTCACGTGCGAGTACACCGAGTGCGCGACGTTGCGCTCACCGGATTTCACCCGCAGGACGAAGTGGAAGAGCCGGCGGACGTCGAAGCTCTCCGGAAACCCCTTGCGCTGCATCAGCCCGCGTTCCTCGAGCCACGCGTTCGGATACAGGAAGCCGTCGGTGGTGACGAGATCGACCGTCGGGTGGTTCGGCCAACGCTGGAGCAGCGCCTGGAGGATGCGCGACGTGGTGCTCTTGCCCACCGCGACGCTGCCGGCGAGCCCGATCACATAAGGCACCTTCTTGGTGAGGTGTCCGAGGAACACCGAGGTGGCGCGGTAGAGGTCCTGCGTGGCCGCGACGTAGAGGTTGAGCAGCCGCGACATCGGGAGGTAGACCTCGACCACCTCGCGCATCGACACGCTCTCGTTGATGCCCTGGAGTCGCGCCAGGTCCTCCTCCGAGAGTGGCTGGGGCGTGTCGGCCCGTAGCTTCGCCCACTCCTCGGTGCCGAACACGATGTACGGCGACGGCGCCGGGTCCTGCTCCGCGTCGGCGAAGCGCGTGGCCGCGTCGGCGATCACAGGTACTTCAGGACGGCGTCGGCACTGGAGGCGCCGACCTCTTTGCCGGGCTCGACGCCGATGTAGGTGACCTTGCCGTTGTCGACGATGGCGGCGTAACGACGGGAGCGCGTGCCCATGCCGAAGCCGCGCGCGTCGAGCTCGAGCCCCATCGCCCGGGTGAACTCGCCGTTGCCATCGGCGAGTAGTTGGATCTTGTCAGGGATGGCGCGCGCCTTGCGCCAGGATGCGAGGACGAACGCGTCGTTGACGGCGACGCAGGCGACGACATCGACGCCTTTCGCCTCGAGGTCGCTGGCGCGGGTGATGAATCCCGGCAGGTGCACGTCGGAGCAGGTGGGGGTGAAGGCGCCGGGAACGGCGAAGAGCACGACCTTCTTGCCGTCGAAGATCTCGGACGACGGCACGTCCTTCATGCCGTCCTTGGTGAATTGCTTGAACGTGGCCTCGGGAATCGTGTCTCCAGCGGCGATGGTCATATCGGTCTCGCTCCTTGCGGTTCGGTTGGCGTGTGGGGCGGGAAGCTCCCGGGGGGCCGGTAGGTGAAACGCGGCTCCTCGGCGGCCGGGCGTGCCAGGGTGCAAGTGTACCGGCTGGGTGCAGGGTCCGGGACCGGCGGCCAGCCAGCGCCAGGCCGCTGCGACAGTAGACTGGCGGCGATGACTGCCGGCGGCTCTTCGCGGCGCTCGATCTCGCGCCCGGCACCGGCGGCGAACACCGGCGATCGGGCTGTGACGATGGTCGCCTGGTCGGTTCTCGTGGCTCTCCTCCTGGCGTTGCTGCTCGGAGCGGCCACCTTCGATCCGCGTCGTTGGCCGTCGCCGGTGGGGGACGAGTCGACGTACTTGATGGCGGCGCAGAGTCTCGCCTGGGACGGCGACCTCCGCTACGACCTCGCGGATCTCGATCGCTTTCGCGCGTTGCGCGGGACGGATCCGGACGGACTGATCCTGCAATCCGCGGATGGCGGCAACACGCTGCTCTACGCCAAGCCGGTGTGGTACCCGCTCTACCTCGCGCCGTTCGTGCGTGTGCTGGGCCTGCGCGGACCGGCGATTGCGAATGTGCTGCTGCTCGCTGCGGCTGCCATGGCATGCGCGACGGCGCTGCGGCCGGTCGCGGGCGCGGCGTCGCCACTGTGGGCGGCGGCGTTCCTGTTCGCGTCGGTGGCGTTCGCGCAGGTGTTCTGGACGCATGCGGACCTGTTCCAGATGGCGCTGGTGGCGGCGGGGATCGCACTGGCGGTCGGGGGTGGCGTGGTCGCTGGAGCTGGCGGCCGCGTCGGCGGCAGCGTGGGCGGCAGCGGCACGTACCGCTTCGCGGTGGCGGGCCTCCTGCTGGGCGGCGCGGTCGCGCTGCGTCCGGTCTATGCCCTGCTCGCAGTCGCCGTGGCGGTCGCGCTGGGATGCTGGCGGCGCGGGCTTGCGCTCGTCGGCGGGCTGGTCGCGTTGGCGGCGGTTACGGTGACTATCGACCACGGCACGCGCGGGTCGTGGACGAGCTACGGCGCCGAGCGGCAGGGGTTCTACGGCTACACCAAGTTCCCGGGAGAGCCTGGGGCGGAGTCCTGGGAGGAGGGGCTCGCGGGACGCGGCTCGGCGTCCTGGGTCGACGGTGACCTGATGCCATCGAAGCTCGAGCTGCGGGTGCAAGCGCGAAACCTCGAGTACCTGCTGCTAGGACGCCACGTCGGGTTGTTGCCGTACTTCTTGCCGATCGTGCTCGGGCTCGCCGCGGTGCGCCGCACCCGCTTGGCAGCGCTCCTGCTCCTCGGCGTCGCGGCGACGACGCTGGTCCTTTCGCTGCTGCGTCCCTACAACTTCTGGGGCGGTGGGGGTTCGCTGGCGAACCGCTACTTCCTGCCGATCTACCCGGCGTTCTGGTTCCTGGCCTGCGTGCCGGCGGCGCTGGCGGCGCGTGTTGGGAGGGCTTCGCAGGCCGGCCGGCACCGGCAGCATGGTATGCAGGCCTTGCCCCCGCCGCTGCCCGGTGTCCTGGCGTGGACGCTGCCACTGGTGGTCGCCGTGCTTGCCGCGCCGACGCTATGGCCGCTATGGCACGCGCCGCGACAGTTCTTGCGTGACGCGGACGGCGGGTACGGCTATGTGTCCGAGGTCGCGCGACGACTGCTGCCGTACGAGACCAGCCAGAAGCACCTCAAGCCCTCAGGGCGCGAGGACTTCGTGCTCGACGTCGGGAACGGCGGCGCGCTGTGGGTCAAACCGCTGTCGCAGAGGGTGCGTCCGCTGGGTCACGGCGAGGAGGGAGTCCCCGCGGTTGCGATGGAGATCCTGGCCGGCGACGTTCCGGCGGAGGTGCTCCTCGGGTCGCCACAACCGCTGGCCTCCATCGAGATCGAGGTTGTGCTTCTCGACGCCGCCGCTGGTGTCGAAGAGCCCCGTCGCTGGTCGACGACACTGGCTCCGCGCCTCACCGCCGTGCACTCGATGTGGTGGACCGTCGAGCCCTTCTACCTCTACCAGTTGGACCTCGACCAGATCGCCACCCGCGCCGGCGTCGAGCGAACGATCGCTACGTGGACCGTGCGTGTGAGCCTGTAGGGCGTCACGGTGCGGAAAGACTCGCCCGGCGCGGGTAGGATGCCGGCGGTCATGGACACCATGGACACGATCCTCGTCACCGGCGGCGCGGGCTTCATTGGCAGCCACACCTGCGTCGAGCTGCTCGGGGCCGACTATCGGGTGGTGGTGATCGACAACCTCTGCAACAGCTCCCCATTGGCGTTGGAGCGGGTGCGCGAGATCGCGGGTCGCGACATCGTCTTCGAGCGCCTCGACCTGCTCGACGCCTCGGGTCTCGACGCCGCGATCGCGCGACATCGTCCTCGCTCGGTGATCCACTTCGCGGGCCTCAAGGCGGTGGGCGAGTCGACCGAGATCCCGCTGGAGTACTACCGCAACAACGTTGTCGGCACCCTGTACCTGCTCGACGCGATGCGCCGCAACGGGGTGCGCGAGCTGGTGTTCTCGTCTTCGTGCACGGTCTACGCCAATCCGGAGCGCTCGCCGATGACGGAGGACTCGGAGCTCGGGGCCGGCAACCCATACGGTCGTACCAAGCTGGTGATCGAGCTCATGCTGCGCGACCTCGCGGCGGCCGAGCCGGGCTGGCGCATCGTGTCGCTGCGCTACTTCAACCCGGTGGGCGCGCACCCGAGCGGCCGTATCGGGGAAGACCCGCGGGGCATTCCCAACAACCTGATGCCGTACCTGATGCAGGTCGCTGTCGGGCGGCACGAGCGACTGCGGGTCTTCGGTGATGACTATCCGACCGCCGACGGCACCGGGGTCCGCGACTACATCCATGTCGTCGACCTCGCGCGCGGCCATGTCGCCGCCGTGCGTCATCTCGCATCGGTGCAGGGCGCTGTCGAGTACAACCTCGGGACCGGCAGGGGCTCGAGCGTGCTCGAGGTGATCGCCGCGGCGAGCCGTGCCGTGGGGCGGGAGCTTCCCTACGAGGTGCTGCCGCGCCGTCCGGGCGATGCGGCAGCGGTTTGGGCAGACCCGTCGCGCGCCGAGAACGACCTGCAGTGGCGCGCCACGCTGGGTCTCGACGAGATGTGTCGCGACGCGTGGAACTGGCAACGCAGGAATCCCGAGGGATTCGGAGCAGGGTGAAGAGTAGGAGGGTGAAGGGTGCGGGGTGCTCCCTGATTCCCTCCGCTACAGCAGCGACAACTGCTCTCCGGCACCTCGTCGAAACGCCGCGACCGACAGCCCGTCGCTCCGCTTGCCTAGCCCGAGCCGCTTGCGGTGCAGCTCGAACAGCGCTGCGATCTGCTCGGCATAAGCGCCGGACCCTCGCTGCCTGCGAAAGAACTCCGAGCGGTAGAGCGCGCCGTCGCGCGTCTCGCGCAGGCGTCCGAGAACCTTGTCGCGGCGCTCTGGATAGTGGCGCGCCAGCCATTCGTCGAACAGCTCCTTGACGCCGTGGGGCAGGCGCAGCAGGACCCAGCTCGCGTTGACGGCGCCGGCCTCCTTCGCCGCTTCGAGGATGTGCGGGATCTCGTGGTCGTTGAGCGCCGGGATCACAGGGGCTGCCAGCACGCCGCAGGGCACTCCGGCAGCGCGCAGCTCGGAGATCGCCGCTAGCCGGTTGCGCGGCGAGGAGGTGCGCGGCTCCATGCGGCGGGCGAGCTCGTCGTCGAGCGTGGTCACCGAGACCATCACGTGCGCTGCGCCGTGCCGAGCCAGCTCCGCCAGCAGGTCCGCATCGCGCGCGACGAGGCGGTTCTTGGTCACGATCACGACCGGGTTGCGCTTCTCGGCCAGCACCTCCAGACACCCCCGGGTGATGCGCAGCCGGCGCTCGAGCGGCTGGTACGGATCCGTCACCCCGGACATCGCGATCACGCGCGGCTCGTACCGAGGCGACTCCAGCTCGCGGCGCAGCAGCGCCGGCGCGTCCTCCTTGACCAGGATCTTGGTCTCGAAGTCGAGGCCCGCGGAGAAGCCGAGGTACTCGTGGGTGGGGCGGGAGTAGCAGTAGGCGCATCCATGTTCGCACCCGCGATACGGGTTGATCGACGTGTCGAAACCGAGGTCGGGACTGTCATTGTGCGCGAGGATGGTGCGGGTGCCGTCGCGCAGCACCTGAGTCGCAACGGACGGCTGCTCGCCGTCCTCGAGCTCGGCGATCTGCTGGTCGAGCGCGTCAGGGTCGGGCTCGACGTCGCGGCGCTCGAAGCGGTTCCGCGGGCTCGTGGCGGCGCCGCGGCCGCGCGGGGCGAGCGTGGGCTGGTTGGGATCCCGCGGTGTTTTCACGCAGCAATATTACGCTCAATTTACGTCTGAGATGCCGCGACGTAGGTAAGAGGTAGCTGGCGCGGTCACTTCTGGCGCTGGTACCAGATCGAGCCGTAGTGCGTGTCGTGGTCGCGGATCTCGAGGGGGCGGTAGTCGGGCACGGTGGCGCGCAGGTGGTCCTCGTCGAAGTGTCGGAGCAGGCCGGCGGAGAGCAGGATCTCCCAGCTCTCGTTGCCGCACAGGAACGCCTGGAGCAGCATCGCCTCGGTCCAGTAGCGCGGCCACTTCGCTTCGAGCACGTAGGTCTCGGCGGGGTGGGGGGTGTTGTAGGGGAAGTGGACGTCGTGGCTGTGGACCACGACGCCGGGGCGCAGCCGCGGCAGCACCTCGAGGTACAGGTGCGGCACGTCGCCATCGATCTTGACGACGTGGGTCGAGTCGATGAACAGCACGTCGCCCGCGTCGAGCGCCAGGAACGGCCCGAGGTCCGCCGACTGCACTGGCTCGCGCACGACCTCGAGCCCTGCGATCCCCCGCACCTGCTCGGAGGCGTAGGGGTCGATCGCTGCGAGCTTGCAGGGGCGGCCCTCGGTGGCGTTGCGCGCGCCGGCGACCGAGGCGTACCAGGTCGAGAGGCCGGAGCCCACCTCGACGTAGCGCGCTGGCTTCAGGTGGCGCAGCATCAGGTAGAGCCACTGCGCGTCCAGGCGCGTGAAGCCAGGGCCGTAGCCGAGGCGCTTCGCGTCGTCGTAGCTCGTCAGGTCGCGCAGCTCGGCACCGTGCTCGCCGAAGAGGCGGGAGTCGAGCGAGCGCATGGCGTCGAGGTCGTAGCGCACGCCTACCAGCTCGCTGGGGCGGTCCCAGCGGGCGCGGTGGCGCGCGAGCTCGGAGCGCAGCGGCAGGGGCGAGTAGTAGTCGGCGGCGAGCGCGACGTTCCAGCCGAGCGCGTTGACGAGCCGCTGCACCGCGCGCAGGGCTGCGCGGTAGACGCGGCGCGCCGGGCTCACGGTCGCGGTCCGACCAGCGCTGGTGCGGCCGCCGCGGTCGTCGCGGGACGGAAGCGCAGGTGCTCGTCGACCTCGCCGCGCTCGCGCAGCCGCTCGAGCTGGCGCAGGCGGATGTAGCGGGGTCCTTCGAGGTCGGCCTGCACGAGCCCGGCGGCGCGGTAGGCGTCGTAGAGCTCCTGCGCGGCCAGGCGTGCGTCCCATCGCGGCTGCCACGCGGGGAACGCGCCCTCGAGCTTGCCGAAGTCGACGCGGTAGCTGCGCTTGTCGGGGCCGGCGCCCGGCGCGATCGTGAGCTGCGAGCCTGGGACGGTCTCGACCACGATCTCGCCCAGCTCGCGGATGCGGTAGTTGTGCGCGCTGCGGCCGACGTTGAATGCCTGATCGTGGATCCGCTCGCGCGGCGCCTCTAGAACGCACAGGAAGGCGCGCGCGATGTCCTCGACGTGGACGATCGGTCGCCAGGGCGTGCCGTCGGAGAGCAGGAGGACGCGACCGGTGGTGACCGCCCAGCCGACCAGGTTGTTGAGCACCAGGTCGAGGCGCAGCTTCGGCGAGAGCCCGTAGGCGGTGGCGTTGCGCAGGTAGGTGGGGGAGAAGTCCTGGTCGGCCAGGCCCGCGAGCGCCTGCTCGAGACGCACCTTCTCCAGCGCATAGGGAGTGACCGGGTTGAAGGCTGCGCTCTCGTCGAGCAGCTCGTCCCCGGCGGCGCCGTAGGTGCTGCACGACGACGAGAACAAGAAGCGCCGCACGCCAGCGGCCTTAGACAGCTCGGCCAGACGCAACGCCCCGGTGTAGTTGATGTCGGTGGTGAGCGCGGGGTCGAGGTTGCCGAGCGGGTCGTTGGAGAGCGCCGCGAAGTGGACCACCGCGTCGAAGCCCGCGAGGTCGTCGGGTTCGATGTCGCGCAGGTCGCAGCGCAGCTCTGGGATGGCGGTCGGCGCGGCCCCCGCGGGAAAGACGCAGTCGGCGAAGAGGCCGCTGTCCAGCCCCACGGCCTCGTGGTCGCGTTCGAGCAACAACGGCACGAGCACCGCGCCGAGGTAGCCGTCGTGTCCGGTGACGAGCACTCGCATGAGTCCGGGATGTTAGCGGGGTTGTCGGGAGTGCGGGAGCCAGCGGCTGGCGCCCGCCGGTCAGCTCGGCGGCCGCCTCAGGGGCGGCGACGGTTAGAGTTCGCGGTCGTGCCCTCCGTCAAGCCTCCTCGCCGGCCCGCGATAGCGCGCCCTCTCGCGGGCGTTGCCCTGCTCGGCTTTGCCTATGGTGCGCTCGGCTATGGCGTGCCGATCGCGGTGCTGCACATCCTCCACAACGCGCTGGGCTCGCTGCGCTCCGCCGCCGTGCTCGGTGTCGCTCTGGCACTGATCTATGGCGCGGCCGCGGCGGCTCTGGTCGCGGCGGGAGCCGCGCCGGTGCTGCTGCTCCAGAGAGCGCGGGCCACGCCGAGCGGCGGTGGCGAGCGCGACAGCGACTTCGGCGCGGACCCGTGGTCCCTGCCGGGCGAGCTCCGCGATCCGCAACTCGCCGGGACGCCGCTGCGGGTGGGGCTGTGCCTGTACGGCTTGGCATTCTGGGTGCCGTACTTCCTCTGGGGTCTCACCTACGACCAGACCGTCGGTCCGGAGCTGCGGTCCGCCCCCCTCATGGCGGCCTACCTGTTGGGGGCTGCGCTGCTGATCGCCGTCGGCGTGTGTGTTGCGTCGTGGTACCTGGGCCTCGGGTTGCGCCTGTGCGAGCGGAACGGCCGTCTCGGTGCGGTGCTCGGCTTGGGCGTCGTGCTCGCGGTACTGGCGCTGGTGCTGGCCACGCGCGCGGCGCCGGCGGGACCGTTGCAGCCAGCGCCTCGCGCGAGCGCGGCACCAGCCGACGCGGCCGAGGCCGCCGTCCCGCCGATCGCGGTGGATGCGGCAGGCGTCAAGATCGCGCTGGTCGCGCTCGACGGCCTCGACCCCAAGGTAGTCGATCGACTGGTCCGAGAGGGGGCGCTGCCGACGTTCGAGCGGCTGCGTCGCGAGGGCGTGTATGGACCGCTCGACACGCTTCCCGACTCGAACTCGGCGGTGCTGTGGGCTTCGATCTACACCGGTCTGGCGCCGGCGCAGCACGGCATCCTCGACTTCTACCGCGTGCACCTGGCGGGCCT
>DATLFI010000224.1:0-2062 GCA_035524895.1 Thermoanaerobaculia bacterium
CATCGGCGTGGCCACCGCGCCCACCAACGGCGAGACGTACGAGGAGCTGTTCGCCACCGCCGACGCAGCGCTGTATAATGCCAAGCGACGCGGCCGCAACGCCGTGGCCCCTGCCGCCAGCAGCGGCCACGGACTGGATACCCAACTGATGCTCGACGGCTTCGTCGGACGGCGCGACGAGCGAGCACGCCTGACGCGGCTTATCGAGAAGAGCGATGGCGGCCGTCCGCACGTCGTGATGGTCGCCGGCGAAACAGGGATCGGAAAGTCGACGCTGCTGCGCCAGCTGGAGCCAGACGTTCGCGTCCGGGGCGGCTCGCTAGTGCGGGTGCAGCACGTCGAGGGAGCGACGGATCGCCCGTACGCCGCCTGGATCGAGGCGCTGTCGGCGATCCATGACCGCGGGATGGTGCCGGCTCGGCGCTGGTGCGAGTTTCCGCGATTGCTCCCGCTCCTCGGCGACGGACTGGCCTCGGCCGCGGACGACGAATCGATGGTGTTTCTGGACGAGCTTGCGAAGTACCTGCGCCTGGCGAGCGAGCCGGCTCCGCTCGTGCTGATTCTCGAAGACATGCACTGGGCCGACGCCGGAACCTGGCGGGCGCTCGAGCATCTGGCGACCAGTTTGGACGACTCTTCGGGTCTGCTGGTATGCCTGACGCTGCGCGGCGATGAGCTCCGCGGCAATGCCAGGGAGCGTCGCCGCCGACTCGCGCGCTGCGAGCAGTACACCGAAATCGAGATGCGACGACTCTCGCCCGCCGAGGTCGAGCAGTGGGTGGATTCCACGTTCGGACGGTACTCCCCTCCCGAACGCCTGGTTGAACACCTGTACGAGCAGGGCGAGGGAAATCCCCTCATCACGTCGGAGCTGTTTCGGGCGCTGTGCGAATCGGAAGAGCTCCGCTTCACCGGTGACGATTGGATCTTCGAGCCGGCTTCCGATCGGCGCCTTCCCACCGCGGTTTCCGTTCTTCTGACGCGCCTGCTCGACCGGCTCTCTCCGGAGTCCCGCGCTGTCATGGAGGCGGCCGCCGTCCTCGGCAGGGATTTCGATGCCGACGTGCTGCTCGCCGCCCTGGATGGAGGGGAAGAGGCGGTTCTCGGGGCTCTTGATCAGGCGCTCGCCACTGGGGTTCTGGCCCGCGCCGCGGGCCCAGGAGCGCGATTCTCCTTCTCCTACGCCCTGTTGGTCGACGTAGTCCTGCAATCGGCTAATCCGTTACGTCTCCGGCGCTATCACGAGCGCGTCGCTCGTGCGCTGGAGGTACGCTCGCCGGAGGCGGTCACGCTCATCGCTCGTCATTACGATGACGGCGGCTGCCCCGAGCCGGCCTATCGCTTCTCCATGCTCGCTGGACAGCGGGCCGTCGCAGCGCATGCACTGGACGAGGCACGAGCCCACTTCAGGGCGGCGCATCGTCAGGCCGGCACGGAGTGTCAGCTCGCCAAGTCGAGATGGGAGCTGGCCAAAGTCGCCGAAATGGCGGGCTGCTACGATGAGGCCCAGGAAGGGTGCGATCTCGTACTCTCGACCTATGCGGCCGGCGCGGCGGAGGCCGGGCTGTTTCTGCCCGCCCGAATACTTCGCGAGCGCCTCAGAATGCTGCGCGGCGGACCACCATCGCGAACACTCGAAGCGGGGCACGAGCTCCTGGCGGAGGCGCGGCAGTCGGGCAGCACCGCCGACGTGGTGGCGATCCGGATCATGATCTCGCAGGCTCACAGTAAGCTGGGCGATCAGGCGGCCGCCGAGCGGGTCGGTTGCGATATGGTCGCTGATGCCGAGACTGGCGGCGACGACCGAGCCCTGGCCGACGCGCTGATGCGGCTCGGTACAGTTACGCTGCACCGCCCTAACGAAGCAGTATCGCTCTACCGCCGCGCCTCCGAGCTGTACGTGAAAGTCGGTGATCGAGCCGCCCAGCTGCGCGCCAGCGTGAACCTCGGTGTCGCGCACAACATCGCCGAAAACCTCCCGGCGGCCGAGGCCGCGTATTGCGCGGCGCACGTGCTTGGCCGAGAGATGCGGACACCCGATCTGACCGCCGTGGCCTCGCTC
>DATLFI010000225.1:0-19589 GCA_035524895.1 Thermoanaerobaculia bacterium
CAGCATCAGCAGCCCCGCGACCGGCAAGAGCTCGAGCAGCGATGGCAGGAGCGGGACCATGAGCGTGAGCAGCGCCCCTGCGGCGCCCATCAAGAGCACCATGAGCGCCGCGAAGTGGATGCGGTACACCGCGCGCTCGACGTCGAAGCGCAGGCGGGTGCCGTCGCCGAGGCGCTCGGCGACGACCGAGCCCTCGACCAGGCCCTGGCGTATGCCCGCGGTCACCGGCACGGCGAGGCGACCGCCTCTGCCGCGGCGTTCCCAATCCGCGCCCCAGATGTCTGCCGCCGCCGCGAGCGCGGCGAGTGCCTCGTCGACAGGGATGGCGAGATCGAGCTGTCGCGGCGGCTCGGACGCCGCGTGCGTCCGATCGGCGTCGCCGCTCACGCGGCCTTCTGCTCGAGCGCCTCGGCGAAGAACTCCTCGACCGCGCAGAGGAACTCGCGCGTGGCGCGGAGCTGCTGGATCCGCACGCGCAGGTGCTTGCCGTTGGGCAGCCCGTGGGTGTAGTAGCCGGTGAACGTGCGCAGCTTGTGCAGCGCGAAGACCTCGGTCTCGCGCTCCACCAGCCAGCGGAAGTGCTCGAGCATCAGGTCACGCCGTTCAGCGAGGGTGGGGTCGCTGACTGCGCCACCGGAGAGGTGCGCCGCGATCTGTCGGAACACCCAGGGGTTGCGCGTTGCGCCACGTCCGATCATGACGCCGTCGCAGCCGGTCTCCCGCAGCATGCGCTCCGCGTCCTCGGGACCGCGCACGTCGCCGTTGCCGATCACTGGGATGTCCACGGCGTCCTTGAGGCGCGCGATCTCCGACCAGTCCGCCTCGCCGCGGAACATCTGCTTGGCGGTGCGGCCGTGGAGCGACACCGCGGCGACGCCCTGGTCTTGGCAGATCCGCCCCAGCTCGACGTAGTTCTTGCGGCAGGTGTCGAGCCCGAGCCGGAATTTCACGGTCAACGGCAGGGTGATCGCGGCGCGCACCTGCTCGATGATGTCGGCGGCGAGCTTCAGGTCGCCCATCAGCGCCGCGCCGGCGCAGCCCTTGAGCACCTTGTTGGCCGGGCAGCCCATGTTGATGTCGCAGACGTCGGGCCCCAGGTCCTCGACGATCCGCGCCGCCTCGGCCATGGTGCGCGCGTCCGAGCCATAGATCTGGATCGCGAGCGGCCGTTCCTCGTCGACGAAGTGCATCAGCTCGCGCGTGCGACGGTTGCCGTCGACGATCGCCCGCGACGAGATGAACTCCATTGCCACCAGCCCCACGCCGCCGATGCGCCGCACCAGCAGGCGGAAGTCGCGGTCGGTCACCCCCGCCATGGGCGCCAGCAAGAGGGGCGGATCGACGACGACGGTGTGGCGGTCGGAACGCAGGGTGAGGGAACGCATGGCAACCGCGGAGCTTAGCGGCTCCGGGGGTCGATGCGGTGCATCCGAGTGGATACCGCAGCTCAGGTCGAAGGGCTGTCCGGCTCCCCGGCGCTTGTCGTGCCGGTCGCCTCAGGGTTCCCCTCCGCCCGCTCTATCGCCTCCGCCACCGCCTTCTCGAACGACTGGCGAAGGATCACGCCGGATCTCCCGCGCCATCCCGCCTTGATCAGCGCGCGCAGCGGCTGCCGCTCGACGCCCGCGAGCGCGACGAAGATCCCGCGGTGGCGCAGGCGCTCGATCGCCGACTCGAGGCTCACCAGTCCGGTGGCATCCAGCGCCGGCACCGAGCGCAGGTCGAGAACCACAGCACGTATGCCGTGGTCCACGCTCTCGAGCGCTCGCATGGCGCGCGCCGCGGCGCCGAAGAACAGCGGACCTGCAACCTCGTAGAGCACCACCGACGGCGGCAGAACGAAGCCGAGCCGCCGGTGCGGCTCCGCGACCAGCTCCACCTTCGACACCCCCGCCATCTGCCGCATGAAGAGCAGCGCTGCCAGCACCACGCCCACGGACACCGCCACCACCATGTCGAAGAGCACGGTGAGCGTGAGACACACCAGGAGCACCACGACGTCGCTGCGCGGCGCGGTGCGCACGGTGTGCACGACGTGCCGCGCCTCGCTCATGCGCCAGGCCACCACCAACAGCAGCGCGGCGAGCGAAGCCATAGGCAGCAAGCCGAGCGCGGGCGCCAGCACCAGCACTGCCAGCAGTAGGAACACGGAGTGGATGACGGCCGCGATCGGCGAACGGCCGCCACTGCGCACGTTGGTCGCGGTGCGAGCGATCGCGCCGGTGGCGGCGAAGCCGCCGAAGAACGGCGCGACCAGGTTGCCCATGCCTTGCCCGAAGAGCTCGGCGTCGGGATCGTGCTGGCGGCGGATCATGCCGTCCGCGACCACCGCCGAGAGCAGCGACTCGATCGCGCCGAGCATGGCGATCGCGAAGGCCGGGGGCAGGAGCTCCCGCAGCAACTCGAACGAGAGGCCCACGGGCGCTCCATCGGCTCCGGGGAGCTGCCACGGCAGGACCGGCAACGGTGGCGCGCGCGGGATGCCAGGCAGAAGGGCGCCGCCAACTTCGTACTGGAAGCGGCTCGCGATCGTCGCCACCTCGAAGCCCGGCAACAGGCGCGAGGCGATCCAGGCCGCGGCGGCGGCAATCGAGAGGGCGACCAGCGGCGCCGGCATCCGGAGCGAGAGACGAGGCCAGACCAGTAGCAGCGTCACGGTGAGAGCGCCGATCGCGACCTCGTCGAGGCTCCAGGTAGGCAGCGCGCGCGCCAGCGCTGCGACCTTCGCGACGTAGCTCTCCGGCATCTCGGCCACATCCAACCCGAGGAGGTCGCGAACCTGGAGCGTGGCGATCACCACGCCGATGCCCGCCGTGAAGCCGGTGGTCACGGGATACGGCACGAACTCGATCAGCCGTCCCAGTCGCGCCCAGCCCATCGCCATCAGCAGCAGGCCGGCGAGCGCGGTCGCCAGCGCGAGACCGCCCAGGCCGTGCTGCGCCGTCACCGGCGCCAGGACCACCACGAAGGCAGCCGTCGGCCCCGTGACCTGCACCCGCGAGCCTCCCAGCAGCGCCACCACCACTCCGGCCACGATCGCGGTGTAGAGCCCGTACTGCGGCGGCACACCGACCGCGATGGCGAGTGCCATCGACAAGGGCAGCGCGACCACGCCCACCACGACGCCGGCGAGCGCGTCGGCGCGAAACTGGGGGAGGCCGTACCCGTCCCGGATGGTCTTGCGCAGCGCGCTCGCGGGCTCCAGGCGCGCGGGTACCTTGAGGTCGAGGTCCGGCGGCGTCGGGCCGGTCATATCGGGGGGAGCGAGCAAAGGGGGCGAGGATACGAGGGAACGGCCGCTATGATGACGCAGGAATGGTCGCGCGCCGCGGCCGCGAACCCAGCGAGCGCGACGGCGTAGATGTAGATAGGGGAGCCCGGAAGGCATAGCGCCCTTCCCCGCCCTTTGCGTCGTACCCCTCTGCGGCGTCTTCGGCCTCGAAGTCCAGCAACGTAGTCCAACGCCGACGCTTGCGCCTACCCGCCGACTCCTTCCTGCCGCCGTTGGCGCGCCGCCTGCTCAGCGGTGCCCAGCTGGACCTGCTCGCGCCCTTGGGGTTCGCGTTGCCTGGCGAGGTGCCGCGTCTGCCCGAGCCTGGAAGCGCGACGCCCGATCGTCGCGAGCTGGCCGGCGCGCTGCGTCGCGAGAACGAGGCGATCGGTCACCCAGGGGCCGCGCGTCTCGCCGAGTCGCTCGCGCGACCCGAAACCCTGGTGGTGGTCACCGGGCAGCAGCCAGGGCTGTTCGGAGGTCCGCTGTACACGGTGGTCAAGGCGCTGGCCGCGGTGCAGTGGGCCGAGGCCCTGGCCAAGACCACCGGTCGGCCCGCGGTCGCGGTGTTCTGGATCGCGAGCGACGACCACGACTTCCGCGAGATCGCGCGCGCCTACCTTCCCGTCGCCGACGAGGCGGTCGAGCCCTGGCTTCGACTTACCCCGCGCGAGGGGCGCTCCGACCTCGAGCCGGTGGGAACGGCGGCCGTGGGCGAGGAAGTGCGAGCGCTGCTCGCGCATCGCCGAGCGAGCAGCTCGAGCGAGCGCTACGGCCGCTGGCTGGACCGCCTGGCGCAGCTGTACGAGCCGGAAGCGACCTTCACCGCGGCGTTCGCGCAGGTGCTGGTCGAAGTGCTCGGCGCGCACTGCCCGCTGCTGCTCGACTCCGCCGGCGCGACCGTACGCCGGTTGCAGGCCCCCGTGCTCTCGCGCATTCTCGCTCGGGAGCGCGAGCTCGAGCGCGCGCTCGCGGCGCGGGAGCGCGAGATCGTCGCGCGCGGTCTGACGCTGCAGGTGCAGCCGCAGCCGGGCTGCCCGCCGGTGTTCGCGCTCGAAAACGGTCGCCGTCTGCGTCTGCGGCGTTGCGAGCCCGACTCCGGCACCTACGAGCTGCGTGGCGGCTCTCTGCGGGCGGACCTGCCCGCGCTGCTGCATCAGCTCGAACGCGAGCCTGAACGATTCTCGCCGTCGGTGCTGTCGCGCCCGCTGGTGCAAGACGCGCTTCTCGGCACCGCGCTCTTCGTCGTCGGCCCGGGCGAGGTGTCCTACTTGGCGCAGGCCGCGTCCCTGTACGAGCCCGCCGGAGTCGAGCCGTGCACCGTCGCGTTGCGGCCGCAGGCCTTAGTGCTCGATCGCCGACGCCTGGAGCAGGTCGAATCGCTCGCTGGTCGCGGGCTCGGTCTCGCCGCCCTGCTCGGCGACGACGAGGCGCTCGAACACCAGCTCGCCGGTCTGGTCGCGGGGGACGACCCGCTCGCGGCTCCCTCCGCGATGCTCGGGGTGGCGCTCGACGAGCTCGCGCGAGTCGCAACAGCGCTCGAGCCCCAGCTCGCCTCGCCGGTGGAGAAGACCCGCGACCAGGTCGAGCGCGCCGTCGCAGCGCTCCGCGGCAAGGCGCGCGCCGCAACAGCGCGCGGTGACGAGGAGACGCGGCGTCGGGCGCTGGCTCTGCGCGACCTGCTGCGACCTGCAGGCGGGCTGCAAGAGCGGGTGCTGTGCACCGCGCACGCCGTGGGTCTCTACGGCGCGGACCTGGTCGCGACGCTGCGCTCTCAGCTCGACCTCGACCCGCGTTTCGTGCAGCTTCTGGCGGTGGACGGCGGCTGCGGCACTCCCGCGCTGGTCCCAGCAGCAACGGCAGCGGGGGATGCGGCGCCATGACCGTCGAAGTGCTCGCGGTGGGCGCGCACCCCGACGACGTCGAGCTCGGCTGCGGCGGCACACTGGCGCGGCTGGCGGCTTGCGGCCGGAGCTTCGCGATCCTCTCGCTGACCCGCGGCGAAAGCGGCAGCCGCGGCACCACGGAGCAACGCAAGGCCGAGGCTGCCGAGGGCGGGCGCATCCTCGGTGCCGCGGAGGTGGTGCTGCTCGACTGCGGCGACGGCAGCCTGCGGCGAGGCACGACCGAGGAGGACGCGGTGATCGCCGAGCTCCGGCGCCTGCGGCCGGCGCTGGTGCTCTTGCCGCCGCCGCGCGACCGCCACCCCGACCACGAGCGTGCTTGCGCGCTGGTGCGCGACGCCTGCTATTACGCCGGGCTGCGCCGTCGCGGCGCGGGAGAGCCGCACCGCCCGAGCCTGGTGCTGAGCTACGAGCTGCACCAGTCGCTCGAGCCGACCCTGGTCGTCGACATCGCCGAGACCTTCGAGCGCAAGCTCGAAGCGCTGCGCGCACACCGGAGCCAGCTCCACGGCGGACCTCGAGCCGAGGCTGCGCGCGAGAGCGCAGCCCCCGCGACCTGGGTGTCGTCACCGGAGTTCTGGGCCCTCATAGAGGCGCGCGCGCGTGTCCACGGCGCGCGCGTCGGCTGTACGTACGGCGAGGCGTTCCTCGCGCACGGCCCGCTCGCCGTGGTCGACCCGCTCTGGCTGCTCGCGGCTCACCCGAGGGCGCGATGAGGATCGCCATCGCCTGCTATCCGACCTTCGGCGGCTCCGGCGTGGTGGCGTCCGAGTTGGCGCTGGCAATGGCTGACCGCGGCGACGAGGTCCACGTGCTGAGCTACGCCCTGCCGCCGCGTATCGCGGCCGAGGGTCCCGAGCACGGCGTCGTGTTCCACGAGGTCAAGGTGCCGCCCTACCCGCTGTTCGAGTACCCGCCGTACTCGCTGGCGCTGGCGTCGAAAATGGTCGAGGTGAGCCGCAGCCGCCACCTGGACTTGCTGCACGTGCACTACGCCGTGCCCAACGCTGTGTCGGCGATCCTGGCGAGGCAGATTTTGGGCGAGCGCTCTCTGCCAGTCGTGACCACGCTGCACGGCACCGACATCACGCTGGTCGGCAACGACCCGAGCTACCTCGAGACCACGCGTTTCGGCGTGCTCGAGAGCGACGCCGTGACCGCTGTTTCGCACTCGCTGCGCGAGCGGACGCTGCAGCAGCTCGCGATCGAGCGCGAGATCGAGGTGATCCCCAACTTCGTGGACGCACAGCGCACCCTGCGCCCGGCTGTCGTGGAGCGCCCGCTGGCGCCCCACGGCGAGCGGCTGCTCGTGCACGTATCGAACTTCCGGCCGGTGAAGCGGCTGCCGGATGTCGTCGAGGTGTTCCGGCGCGTGCGCGAGCAGGTGCCCTGCAGGCTGGTCCTGGTGGGGGACGGCCCGGAACGCGCCGCCACCGCCGGGCGGATCGAAGCCGCGGGCCTGTCTTCGGTGACTACCTCGCTCGGCACGCTCGACCGGGTCGAGCCGGTGCTCTGGCAGTCCGACCTGTTGCTGCTCCCATCGGAGGAGGAGTCTTTCGGTCTCGTCGCGCTCGAGGCGCTCGCGTGCGAGGTGCCGGTGATCGCGACGCGGGTCGGCGGACTGCCGGAGGTCGTGCCCGACGGTGAGGTC
Organism: Thermoanaerobaculia bacterium; assembly: GCA_035524895.1. Classification (GTDB taxonomy): domain Bacteria; phylum Acidobacteriota; class Thermoanaerobaculia; order Multivoradales; family Multivoraceae; genus DATLFI01. The sequence continues at coordinate 6,827 of DATLFI010000225.1, forward strand.
GGGCTGCTCTACGAGGTCGGCGACACCGCTGGCATGGCGGCAGGCGCGCTGCGGCTGCTTCGCGACGAGCCGGCGCGGCGCCGCATGGCCGAGGCCGGGCGTCGCTGGGCGACGACGCGCTTCGATCGCGAGGAGATCGTGGAACGCTACCGCGCGCTCTACCGAACAACGCTCGCTCGCGCGGGGAGAGAGCGAGAGCTGGTCGTCAGGTCCAGGAAGTGATTCCACACAGGGCTCCGATTCCCCTCTCCCTCCGGGAGAGGGGTCAGGGGTGAGGGCGTGATTCGCCGCGACGCCCTGCTGGTCGTGGTGCGCTGGTACGGCGGCATCAAGCTGGGCAAGGGCGGCCTGGCGCGCGCGTACGCGGCGGTCGCCGGCGGCGCCGTCGAGCAAGCGGTGGTCGAGGAGCGAGCGCCGACCGCGCTTCTGTGCGCCGAGGCGCCCTACGCGGCGGTCGGCGCACTGCAGCGGCTGGTCTCTCCACCCGGCGTCGTCCTTCACTCTGCGGCGTACGGCGAGCGTGTGGAGGTGGTGCTCGAGGTCCATCTGGACCGCGTGCCCGCGATCCTCGAGGCTCTGCGCAATCTGGGGATCCAACCAGCCATCCTCTCCGAGGTTGGCGAGCAGGCTTCTGACCCTGCCAGGACCTGAGCTTCGGTGGCCGTTTCGCCCCTGCGCTACACTGTCGACTCTAGTTCTCGCTGGAGCCCTTCTTCTCGATCGACGCGCCAAGGAGCGTACATATGAGCGAGCCGCAAGTGCCGCCTGCCCCGGGTCCCCCTCCCCCGCCGCCGGGCGGCTACCCTCCTCCTCCTCAAGGAGGGGGAGGGCAAGCGGGCCAGCCCAACACCGTGATGTTGGTGCTGTCCTACCTCTACATCCTCAGCCTCGTGCCGCTCCTGGTCGAGAGGGACGACGCCGAGATCCAGTGGCACGCGAAGCACGGTTTGGTGTTGCTCGGTGTGGACATCGTGGTGGCAATTGCGTTCTTCGCGGTCGGTATAGTGAGCGGCGGCCTGGGCTGCCTGCTTGCGCCCGTGCAGATGCTGCTCCACCTCGGCTTGCTGGTGGTGCGCATCGTCTGCATCGTCAAGGGCCTGCGCGGCGAGCGCTTCATGCTGCCGGGCGTCAGCAATCTGGCGAGCAGCTTCTGAGGCAGGGTGCCCCGAGGCGGGGCCATGAGCGAAGCGGTCGCCCACAAGGACGATGAGGGGAAGGCGGCGGGACGAGCATCCCGCCGCCGCTGGCTCGGTGTCGGGATGCTGGCGTTGGCCGCGCTGCTCGGCTTCGACCTCGGTCGTGCACCGTCGAGGCAGTGGACCGCCGCGCTGCTGCTCGGCGCCATCGACGGCTACCAGGCGACGGTGTCGCCGCTGCTGCCCCGCACCGGCATGCGCTGCCGCTTCACACCGACCTGCAGCCACTACGGCGAGGGCGCTATCCGCGCTCGCGGCGCGCTGGTCGGCAGCGGTCTCGCAGCGTGGCGGGTGCTCCGCTGCGGTCCGTGGACTCCCTACGGGACCAACGACCCGCCACCGTCACTCGACTCCTGAGCTCCGTCCTGCTCGGGCTCGCGGCCGCGAGAGCACGGCGTAGAGCGTTCCGGCGAGCAGCAGCGTCGGCAGCGTCGAGCCTGCACCGTCGAGGACCCGTGACGCCACGGTGTAGGTGATCGCGCCAGCGACCCAGGCGGTCGCGGCCGGAACACCCACCCGCGGCGGCGAGTCGTCACGCGGCGGCACTGGCCGGACGAACCAGTGCACCAGCGCGATGGCGACGATCGGCAGCAGCAGGGTCGCGAGGATGCCCATGAACGCGGCGTAGCGGTCGAGCAGGTCGGAGCGCAGCGCGCCCAAGATGGCGCCGACTCCTCCCAGCAGGAGCACGGCGGCTACCGGCCGCACGCGCGGTAGGAGCGTGCGTAGCGCCAGGGCCGACAAGAAGATGTTCACGAAATTGGTCGTGAGCGTCGACAGCACGATCGCCACCAGCGCGGCCGCCGGCAGCCCGAGACCGACGATCATCTCGGCCGGATCGTTGCTGCCCGCGCGCGCGGCGAACATCCCGACCACCCTCAGCCAGGCGCTGGTGGCAGAGAGACCGACCAGCACGGCGAGGCTCGCCGAGCGCTCGCTGCGCTGGAAGCGCGTGTAGTCGGCAAACATCAGACTCCAGCTCACCTGATAGGCGACCACCAGGTCGAGGCCGGCGAGGAACGCGACGGCCCCCGCCGCTGGCGTCGTCGCGGCGACCGCAGGCGCGCTGCGCACCAACGCCAGCGTGAGCGCGACGCCGACGATGGCCATGAGCGGCACCGCGAAGCGGCCGAAGAGCGCCATCAGGCGCGGCCCGCCGAGCGCGAGCAGCGCGGCCACGGTGCCCGCGAGCAGCGCCCACAGGCGCTCGTCGCCGCCCAGGATGCCCTGCAGCGCGCGCGCCGCGATCACGTCGTTGAGCGCGATCCAGGCGAAGTTGGTGACTACCAGGAGCGCCGCGATCGCCGCGGCGCCCAGCGCGCCGAACGGCTCGCGCAGCAGCACCATCGTCGGCAGTCCTCTGCGCGGCCCGAGTCGGGCGAGGATGGCGGTCGGCAGGGTGCCCACCAGCAGCCCTGCTGCCAGCGCCCAGAGCCCGACCTTCCCTGGCGCGAGCAGCCCGAGGGTGCCGCCGGCGGCGAGCGTGGTCGCCACCACGTTGGCGCCCGCGAACACCACGGCGGTGTCGAGAAAGCTCGCGCGCCGCCGCTCGAACGGTACCGGCTCGAGATCCAGGCCGTGGTCCATCGCCTGAGAGGAGACCGATACCGCGCGTGCTCGACGTGGTGAGGCCGCTTCGCGCCGCCCGCGTCAGCGGGCGATCGGCGCCGGCGGCCGGGCGTTCGCGAGGTCGCGCAGGAAGTCGAAGCGGTAGATGCCGGTGGCGTGGCCGTCGGACCACGCGATCGAGACCGCATAGTTCCCGACCGGCTCGATGCGGCGCGGCTCGACAGGGCGCGGCGGCGGATGGAACACGATCTCGCGCACCAGGTGCCCCTGGCAGCCGGCGCACGGGCAGAACCCGCGCAGCGTGTCGTAGTCGTAGCTCGTCTCGGCGCCGTCCTCCCATGTGATCTGGAGACGGCGCTGGTCCGGCAGCCGGCGCACTTCGAGCGGGAACACCGAGGCCATGGCCGGGCAGTGTAGCGACAATGTCGACGAGGCCCCTGCAGCAGGTTTCGCGCCGGGCCAACGCAGCGGCCCGCCAGGCTTCGGCTGCCCGAGTCGTCAGCTCGGATCGCCGGACTCGCCCGGCTCGAACGACCGCGAGGCGTCGTCGTCGCGCGCGGCCGCGAAGGTCGCTCGCCACGGCCAGACGAGTAGCGCCGCGGCGAGAAACAGGTGCGCGGCCGTTCCGAGCACGCCGAACAGGAGAGCCGAGAACCACGCCGCGAAGCAGACGCAGGCGAGCAATAGGCGGAGTTCGGGGCGTGCGAGCATGGTTGCGGATGTCGTGGGCCGGTGCGGACTCTAGGCCTGGAGCATGACGTAGAGTCGGCGCCCGCCCCTAGCAGTCGTACATGGGCCGCCCATGGACGACTGCTAGGCCCCGTCGAGCCCGAGCAACTCAGAGACCCAGTTCGTCGTGAAGCCGCTCCGCAGGTGGTCGACCCGCAGCACGAAGAAGGTCTTCGAGCATCCCTTGCTCGATGTCGAAGTACGCCGGCTGCGAGACGAGGATGGCGCCGAGCGGGACGCGCTGGTATTGGATTCGCCCGATTGGGTCAATGTCATCCCGCTGCTCGAGCGCCCGGGCGCGGAGCCGGGGGTGGTGCTGGTGCGGCAATGGCGCTACGCCACGGCGACACCGACACTCGAGATCCCGGGCGGAGTCGTCGACCCGGGCGAGGACGCCGCCACGGCTGCAACGCGCGAGCTCCTCGAGGAGACCGGATACCGCGCCGGGCGCTTGGAGCCGCTCGGGTGGGTGCACCCCAACCCGGCGATCCTGAACAACCGTTGCAGCATCTTCCTGGCCACCGGCCTCGAGCGGGTGGGCGAGCCCGAGGGCGACGGCGAGGAGCGAATCGAGGTCTCGGTCGTGCCCGCGACCGCGCTCCCGGCGTTGGTGGCACGCGGCGAGATCACGCATGCACTGGTAGTCGCCGCCTTCCACCTCTGGCACGTGCACCGTGCCGGCTGAGCCGCCTGCGACGCTCCGGCCGCCGCTGCGGGCGGTGACCTTCGACGTCACCGGAACGCTGCTGGTGCCGCGCGACCTGGGCCGCCTCTACAGCGAGGTCCTGGAACGGCACGGCGTGTCGATACCCGTTGCGGCGGTCGAGAGACTGTTCGGGCAGGTGCTCGACGAGCAGCGTGTGATCGCGGACGCCTACCGCGATCCCTACTCCGCGAACCCGGTCGGCGCACGCGGCTTCTGGGCCGATGTCGTGGCGCGACTGCTCGTGTTGCACGGCTCGCCGCCGGCCACGCGGGTCGCCGTAGCGGAGCTGTGGGAGCGGTTCCGTCGCGCTGACGCCTGGCGCGTGCTGCCCCGGGTCGAGGAGACGCTGCACGGTCTGCGCGACCGGGGCTTGCGGCTCGGCGTGATCGCCAACTGGGACCAGCGGCTCGAAGAGGTGCTCGCAGCGGTCGGGTTGCTGCCACTCTTCGCCGCGGTGGTGCGCAGCTCGGCGGTCGGCTGGGCCAAGCCGCACCCGGCGATCTTCCGCGAGGCGCTGCGCCGCCTCGGAGTCGAGGCCGACCAGGCGCTCCACGTCGGCGACGATCCGCTGCGCGACGTCGAGGGAGCGCGCGCTGTCGGCATGGCCGCGCTGCTCGCCGGCGGCCGGGAGGCACCACTGCAACCTGTGGTCGCACACCTGGTGGCGGCGGGCGGCGCGTCGCCCAGCCGGTAGACTCTCGGCGTGCGCGCACTGCTGCCCCGACCTTCGCCGCGCTGCCGGGCCATCGTGCTCCCCTTGCTCGTGCTCGCCTGGAGCTGCGGCACGCCGCCCGGCGAGGAACCGGCGGAGCTCGAGGTGGTCGAGGTCGACGCCGGCGCGACCGCCAAGATGACCTACGAGGGCGACGCTTCCGAGCCCGAGCGCGGCCCGGCGCTCGCTGGCAGCCTGCCCTCGACGTTTCCGAGCGACCTGCCGTTGCCGTTGCCCGCGAGCGTCACCGAGCTGGCCGACGAAGGCGCCGGCAGGCGCTACCTGGTGCTGCGCACGGCCGACCCGGTAGACGCTGTGCGCAGCACGCTGCCGGCGCGGCTGGAGCGCGCCGGCTGGCGCAGCGAGGGCGGCGATCCTTGGGTGCGCGTCAAGGACGGACGTCGTGTCCGCTTCCGGTTCGAGGCCGACCCGGTGACCCGCGGCGCGCTGGTGCGGATCGACTACTGAGGAGCCGCGAAGCAGGTCCGTGGTCGTCGCGCCGGTGCCGCTGCCAGCGGTGGCTGGAGAGGAGTCTGGTATCCTGCGGGAGTTCAGGACGCAGCGAGCTGGATTCGATCGGAGATCCCGGTGGCGCACCGGATCTCGCGTGTGAGCGCAGCCATGTTCTGCCGCAGATGTGGACAGGAGAACCAGGACGACGTCGTGCGCTGCGTGTCGTGTGGTGAACAGCTGCGCGATCCGGCGGCTCCGCGTTACGTGGTGGATACCGAGCTGGGCGGCCTGGTGCCCTACAAGAATGCCCAGGCTCTCTGGGCCTACTACCTCGGGGTGTTCTCGTTGCTGCCGTTGTTCGGGATCTTCCTGGGAATCGCGGCGGCCTTCCTGGGAGTGCGGGGACTCGGGTTCGTCCGGCGTCACCCCGAGGCGAAGGGTCGAGTCCACGCCTGGGTCGGAATCGTGGCCGGCTCATGCTTTGCCGCGCTGCAACTGGCGTTCATCGCCGTGCTGCAGTTCTTGTAGCTCCGAGGAGGAGCGCGACCGGCGGTCTTTGGGAGGAGAGCCAAGTGTTTTGCCAGAAGTGCGGAGCGCAGAACGAAGACAACGCTTGGAAGTGCGTCCAGTGTCAGGAGGAGCTGCAGCGTGCGCCGATCCCCGGGGGCCCGGCCGAGCGCGTTCCCAACTACCTGGTGCAGTCGATCCTGGTTACGGTCTTGTGCTGCTTGCCGTTCGGGATCCCCGCGATCGTCTACTCGGCGCAGGTGAATACGAAGCTGCAGGCTGGCGACGTCGCTGGCGCCCGGGAGTCCTCGAGGAAGGCGAAGATGTGGGGTTGGATCTCGTTCGGTTCGGGCCTCGCTGTACTGTTGGTGTATGCGCTACTCATTGCAGCCGGAGCGCTGTCCGAGGCCTGACCCGGACGCCTGGCGAAGAGAGCTGGTCTGCCGCGGCACGCTAGGAATCGGGATCGTCGCCGCGGCTGCGCTGCTCTACGTTCTCGATCCGGCTACGACCAAGGTCTATCCGCCCTGTCCCGTGCGATGGTCGACGGACTTGCTCTGCCCGGGCTGCGGATCGCTGCGCGCCCTGCACCGGCTGCTCCACGGAGAGCTCGTGGCGGCCCTCCAGATGAATCCTCTGATTGTCGCGCTGGGCCCGATCGGCGTCGCAGTCGCTTGGCGGGGCTGGCTCGATCGTGCATGGCTGGGGTGGACTGCGCTCGTAACCGTCCTGGCGTACGGCGTCCTGCGGAACGTCCCGTGGTGGCCGTTCACCCTGCTCGCGCAACAAACGGGCTCCTGACCGCGTTCGGGGCGCGGGCCGGGGCGAGTCTGTGGCGACGCGTGCTGCACGCCCGAGCGGGCTTCAGCTCGCGACCGCGAGCTGCGCCTGCGCTTCGGCGAGCTGGTCCTGGAGCGACTCGAGCTCGTCGGGCTCGGCGCGCTCCAGCGCGCGTTCGAGCTCGGCGGCGCGCCCGCGCGCGCCCTTGGCGTCGACATCCTCGGGCAGCCAGGCTCGGTCCGCCAGCACGGCGACCCGGTCGGCATAGACTTGACAGAATCCGGTCGAGAGCACGACCTTCGCCACACGCCCGCCAGCGCGGTAGGTCAGGATGCCCGGCCGCAACGTGGCGATCAGCGCGGCGTGGCCCGGCAGCACGCCCAGGTCGCCTTCGCGCCCGGGCAGGTTGACCTCGTCGCAGCGGGTCTCCAGCAGCTTGCGCTCGTGGCTGGTGACCACCAGGCTCAAGCCGCCGCTGCCGGTCGTGGACGTCGCTTCCGTTCGCTCTGCCATTCTCTCTGCCATTCTCCCCGCCATTCGAGCTGCAATTGGGCAGCACGGCCGGCACGGGGGTCGCTCGCTACCCGCTGCGGCTGCGCATAGAGACCGTCTCGTGTCCTCGACGGTCGACTGCGAAGCCGCGCTAGGCCGCGAGCAGCTTCTTGCCCTTCTCGACCGCCTCGTCGAGCGTGCCGACCATCAGGAAGGCCTGCTCGGGCAGCTCGTCCATCTCGCCGGCGAGGATGCGCTTGAAGCCCTCCACGCTGTCGGCGATCTTGACGTAGCGGCCCTCGAGGCCCGTGAACTGCTGCGCCACGAAGAAGGGCTGCGACAGGAATCGCTGCATCTTGCGGGCGCGCGCGACGGTGAGCTTGTCGTCCTCCGACAGCTCGTCGACGCCCAGGATGGCGATGATGTCCTGGAGGTCCTTGTAGCGCTGCAGCACCTGCTGCACCTGGCGCGCCACCCGGTAGTGCTCCTCGCCGACGATCCGCGGATCGAGGATGCGCGAGGTCGAGTCGAGCGGATCGACCGCCGGGTAGATGCCCATCTCGGAGATCGCCCGGTTGAGCACGGTGATCGCGTCCAGGTGGGCGAAGGTGGTGGCCGGCGCAGGGTCGGTGAGGTCGTCGGCGGGCACGTAGATCGCCTGCACCGAGGTGATCGAGCCCTTGTTGGTCGAGGTGATGCGCTCCTGCAGCTCGCCCATCTCGGTGGCGAGGTTCGGCTGGTAGCCGACCGCCGAAGGCATGCGACCGAGCAGGGCCGATACCTCCGAGCCCGCCTGGGTGAAGCGGAAGATGTTGTCGATGAACAGCAGCACGTCGCGCCCCTCGACATCGCGGAAGTACTCGGCAATGGTGAGGCCCGAGAGGCCGACGCGCAGGCGCGCCCCCGGAGGCTCGGTCATCTGGCCATAGATCAGCGCCGCCTTGCTGTTCTTGAGCGCCGCCTTGTCGACCTTGGTCATGTCGAAGGCGCCGGTCTCTTCCCAGTGGTGGCGGAAGGCCTCGCCGTAGTCGACGACACCGGCCTCCACCATCTCGCGCAGCAGGTCGTTGCCTTCGCGAGTGCGCTCGCCGACGCCGGCGAACACCGAGAAGCCGCCCTTCTGGATCGCGACGTTGTTGATCAGCTCCTGGATCAGCACCGTCTTACCGACGCCGGCGCCGCCGAACAGCCCGGTCTTGCCGCCGCGGGTGTAAGGCTCGAGCAGGTCGACGACCTTGATACCGGTCTCGAACAGCTCGGTCGAGGTCGACTGCTCCTCGAAGGAAGGCGCTTCGCGATGGATCGGCCAGCGCTCGGTGTGCTCGACGGTGCCGAGCTCGTCGACGGCGTCGCCGAGCACGTTGAGCACGCGTCCGAGCGTGCCCTCACCCACCGGCATCGAGATCGGCTTGCCGCTGTCGAGAGCCTTCATGCCGCGCACCACACCGTCCGTCTGCAGCATCGCCACGGCACGGACCTGGTTCGACCCCAGGTGCTGGGCGACCTCGGCGACGAGATCGATCTCGGTGCCGCCCTCGAAGCCCTCGGAGGTGACGCGCACGGCGTTGAGAATCTCCGGCAGCTGGTCCTCGGGGAACTCGATGTCGAGAACCGGACCGATCACCTGGACGACCTTGCCGACAGCGCCGCCGGCGCTGCTGGAGCTGCTGTTGCTTGCTTTCACGTCACTGTCCTCTTGCTACTTGCTGAGAAGGAGGAAGCGGAGGATCGTCCGCATCAGCCCCGGAGCGCCGCGGCGCCCGAAACCACCTCGATCAGCTCCTTGGTGATCGCGGCCTGGCGCCCGCGGTTGTAAGTCAGGGTCAGGCGATCGATCAGCTCGCGCGCGTTCCTGGTCGCGGCATCCATCGCCGTCATCCTCGCGGCGTGCTCGGCGGCCTGCGACTCCAGTAGCACGCGATAGAACTGGAACGCGATGAATCGCGGCAGGAGCAGGTCGAGGATCTGCTCCACCGAGGGCTCGAAGATCCAGTCGGGCGCCGTGTCGGCTTGCTTGCCCGCTTCGGCCGGCGCCTCGGGCTCCACGGGCAGGACCCTCTCCACCGTCAGCTTCTGCGTCATCACCGACACGAACTGGTTGTAGACGACGTAGACCGCGTCGTACTCGCCGCTGATGAACTCGCCGACGACAGTCTGCGCGATCTCAGCCGCCGCCTCGTAGGTGACGTTGGCGAACAGACCGCGGTGCGCCGCCCGGATCGACGCCTTCCGCCGGGCGTAGTAGTCGGCGCCGCGCCTGCCGAGCGGCAGGAGCTCGAGCTCGCGCTCGACGACGAGCTCGCGCACGAGCTGGTCGGAACGGCGCAGCACGTTGGAGTTGAAGGCACCGCACAGACCCTTGTCGCCGGTGACCGGGCAGACCAGGACCTTGCGCTCCTCACGGCGCTCCAGCAACGGGTGCAGGGCCTCGCCGGACGACGTGCGCCCGAGGTTGGCCACCACCCGCCGCAGCTCGATGGCGTAGGGCCGCGCCGCCAGGATGCGATCCTGGCTGCGTCGCAGCCTCGCCGCGGCGACCATCTTCATCGCGCGCGTGATTTGCTGGATGTTCTTGACCGAGCGGAGCCGCCGCCGCAGGTCGATGAGGCTTGCCATGGGTGGTGTTGGCTAGGGAGTCGTGTCGATGAGAAGTGGGATACCTATGGGGGATGGAATCTCCGACGTCGCCGGCTCAGGCTGCCTTCGAGCTCGCCTCGGGGTGCTCCTCGACGTAGCGGTCCCGCACCTTGCCGAGCTCCTCCTGGATCCTGCCGCCCAGCTCGTCCGAGACCTCCTTGCGCTCGCGGATCTCCTGCCGCAGCTCCGGCACGTGCTCGCGGAAGTGGCGATGCACCTCCTGCTCGAAGTCGCGCACGTGGGAGACCTCGATCGCATCGAGGAAGCCCTGCGTTCCGGCGAGGATCGACAGCACCTGGTCCTCGACCGACAGTGGCGAGTACTGGTCCTGCTTGAGCAGCTCGACCAGCCGTTGGCCGCGCGCGAGCTGCGCGCGGGTGACCTTGTCGAGGTCGGAGCCGAACTGCGCGAAGGCCGCGAGCGAACGGTACTGCGCCAGGTCGAGACGCAGCGTGCCGGCCGATTTGCGCATCGCCTTGATCTGCGCGTTGCCGCCGACGCGGCTCACCGAGATGCCGACGTTGACCGCCGGCCGCACGCCCGAGAAGAAGAGGTCCGACTCGAGGTAGATCTGCCCGTCGGTGATCGAGATGACGTTGGTCGGGATGTACGACGAAACGTCGCCGGCCTGGGTCTCGATGATGGGCAGCGCCGTGAGCGAGCCGCCGCCGCGGAGGTCGGAGAGCTTTGCCGCGCGCTCGAGCAGGCGCGAGTGCAGGTAGAAGACGTCGCCGGGGTAGGCCTCGCGTCCGGGTGGCCGTCGCAGCAGCAACGACACCTCGCGGTAGGCCGCGGCCTGCTTCGACAGGTCATCGTAGATGACGAGCGCGTGCTGGCCGTTGTAGAGGAAGTACTCACCCATCGCGCAGCCGCTGAAGGGCGCGATGTACTGCAGCGGCGCCGGCTCGGAGGCGGAGGCGACGACCACGATGGTGTGATCGAGCGCGCCAGCCTCTTCGAGCGTCTTGACTACCTGTGCCACGGTGGAGCGCTTCTGGCCGATCGCTACGTAGATGCAGAAGACGCCCGAGTCCTTCTGGTTGATGATCGCGTCGACCGCCACCGCGGTCTTGCCGGTCTGGCGGTCGCCGATGATCAGCTCGCGCTGGCCGCGGCCGATCGGGATCATCGAGTCGATCGCCTTGATGCCGGTCTGCATCGGCTCCTTCACCGGCTGGCGGTCGATGACGCCGGGGGCGATGCGCTCGAGCGGGTAGTGGTCGTCGGCCTCGATGGCGCCTTTGCCGTCGATCGGGCGGCCTAGCGGGTCGACCACGCGGCCGACCAGCGCCCTGCCCACGGGCACCTGGAGGATGCGGCCGGTGCGCTTGACCTCGTCGCCCTCTTCGACGAGGCGCGACTCGCCCATCAGCACGGCGCCGATCTGGTCTTCTTCGAGGTTGAGCGCGAGCCCGAAGACGTCGTTGGGGAAGGCCAGGAGCTCTCCCGCCATCGCGCGCTCTAGGCCCCAGACGCGGGCGATGCCGTCGCCGACGGAGAGCACGGTCCCGACCTCGGCGACGTCGACGTCGGCCTCGAAGCCCTGGAGCTGGCGCTGCAGGATCGCTGCGATCTCGTCGGCTTTGACTTGCATGGTTCCCTGCTTCCTCGCGTTCTTGTGTCTCGTGGTCTCGTGGTCTCGTGGTCTCGTGGTCTCGTGGAATCTCTCGCCTAGCCGGACTCCGGCTCGTGGACTCAGCCGGCGTGGCTCACGCGGCGGCGCCGAGCTGCTCGCGGAGCCGTCGCAGCTGGCCGTCGAGGCTGGCGTCGTAGCGCACGCTTCCCACCTGCACGACGAACCCACCGAGCAACTCGTCGTCGACCGCGAGCTCGAGCCGCACGTCGTGGCCGATCAGCTCGCGGACAGTCCGTTCGACCTGCTCGCGCTGGGCTCCCTCGAGCGGCTGCGCGCAGGTCACTGTCGCCCGAGACACGCCGCGCCGCCGATCGAGGAGGTCCTCGAAGGCCTCCAGGATCGCTGGCAGGTGGCCGACCCGGAAATTGCGCACCAGCAACAGCACCAGGCGACGCGTGGGCTGTCCGGCATCCAGGGAGGAGAGCACCTCCTCGAACGTTCGCTCTTTCACCGTTAGCGGAATCCCGGGGTGGAGCGCGAACGCTGCCAGTCGCGGCACGCGCTCCAGCGCCTCCCGGAGCTGATGCAGGTCGCGAAGGGCAGCGGTGGCGTCCTCTCCCTGGACGCTGTCGAGGAAGGCCCGAGCGTACGGTCGTGCAATGCGGGTGATCACGAAGCCTTCTCCCGGAGCAGCTCCAGACCGCGAGCTACCAGCCGGCGGCGGTCCTCGGGCGTGATCTCGCGCTCCAGCCGCTCGCGAGCCAGCTCGGCCGCGAGGTCGGCGGAGAGCTGGATCAGCTCCTGCCGAGCGCGCTTGACCCGCTGCTCGATCTCGGCCCGCGTCTGCTCCACGACTCGCTCGCGATCGCGTTCGGCCTGGGCCAGGATCTCCTGCCGCTCGCGCTGGCCTTGCGCTTCGCTCTCGGCGCGCAGCCGGTCGACCTCGGCGTGGAGCTCGGCGAGCTGGCGCGTCAGCGAGGTCCTCATTTCCTCGGCCTCGCGGCGTTGCAGCGAGGCGCGCTCGAGCTCCGCACGAATGCGCTGACGCCGACGCACGAAGAAGTCGCGCACGAACGGGCCGGCGAAACGAACCAGGATTCCCCAGAACACCAGGAGGTTGCCCCAGGCCCAGACCCACACCGGCAGGCCCAGCCAGGTGTCGCCGCCGGTACCGCTCGCGGCGAACACGGGCGTGGCCGCTGCTGCGAGCGTCGCAGCGACGGTTAGCACCCGGCGCCTGGGACCCCCGCGGCAGAGACTCAAGAGGCCCTCCCGAGCAGGCGCTCGGTCATCACGGCGGCCAGATCCGACACCCGCGCCTCCAACCCCGCGCGCTCGCGCTGCACCTGCTCGGCAAGCTCGCCTTGGGCTGCCTCGAGCCTCTTCTTCGCTTCGCTCTTCGCGGT
>DATLFI010000226.1:0-14428 GCA_035524895.1 Thermoanaerobaculia bacterium
CGGTGGTCTCTGGTGGTGCTCGTGCTCGTGGGGTTGTCTCTGTTCTTCGTCTCGCCGCCTGCGGTGCTCGTGGCCGGAGCGACACTGGCGGCGGTGGGCGGGGAATCGGCGCGGCTTGCGGGAGGGGCGGCGGTGGTCGTCGCGGCGCTCACCTGGACTTTGCAGGTGCTCCAGCTCGCTCCGGCCGTCCGCCATCACGCGCTGCCACGAATTTGGGCGCTCTCGCTCCCGTTCGCTTCGCTGCTCTACGCCGGCATGACCCTTTCTTCGGCGCTCTCGCACCGCAGCGGGCGCACCGCGACCTGGCGCGGCCGGCAGTACGGGCGCGTCGACGCGGAGGGGTGATGGTCCCGGTCGCGAAGCTCGAGGTCGCGCTCCCTCGCCATCGGCTGGTCTTCGACCGCACGCTCGTGCTCGGCGTGCTCAACGTCACACCCGACAGCTTCTCGGACGGCGGCCTGTTCCTCGACCCCCAGCGCGCTTTGGAGCAAGCGCGGCGGATGGTGGCCGAGGGCGCCGACGCGATCGACGTCGGCGGCGAGAGCACACGGCCCGGCGCCGAGCCGGTGACGGTCGACGAGGAGCTGCGGCGCGTCGTGCCGGTGATCGAGGCCGTTCGGAGTCTCGGCGTGCCGATCAGCGTCGACACGCGGCGGCCCGAGGTCGCCGAGGCCGCGCTCGCGGCCGGCGCCGAGATCGTCAACGACATCTCGGGCCTTCGCGACGAGATGCTCGACGTGCTCCGGCGGCATGGTGCGGCCGGCATCGCGATGCACATGCTGGGGGAGCCGCGCACCATGCAGCAGGACCCGCGCTACGGCGACGTGGTATCGGAGGTCGCGGAGTTCCTGGCCGAGCGCCAGCGGGCCGCCCGGACCGCGGGGGTCGCAGCGTTGCTCGACCCCGGCATCGGCTTCGGCAAGACCGTCGAGCACAACCTGGAGCTGCTGCGCAACCTGAGGGTCATCGTCGCGCTGGGAGCGCCGGTGGTCGTGGGCACGAGTCGCAAGTCCTTTCTCGGCACGCTCACCGGGGCACCGGTGGGCGAGCGCGTGGAAGCTACCGTCGCGGCCGACACGGCAGCGGTGCTCGCCGGCGCGCACGTGCTGCGCGTGCACGACGTGCTGGCGGCAGTGCGCGGCGCGCGCATCGCCGACGCGCTGCGGCGGACGACGCTGCGAGTCGACGAGGACCGCATCGTGGTCCAGGGCCTGCGCTGCCAGGCGCGGGTCGGCGTCTCCGAGGAGGAGCGCCGGAGTCCTCAGGAGATCGTCGCGGACCTCGAGCTTCGGGTCGACCTGCGCCGCGCCGGCGCAACGGATCGGCTGGATGCCACGATCGACTACGCGGCGGTGGCGGCGATGGTGCGCGAGCGGCTCGAAGCAACGCCGATGGCGCTGCTCGAGGCGCTGGCGGAGAGTGTCGCCGCGACCCTGCTCGAGGAATGGCCGGCGGTGGTGGAGACGAGAGTGCGCCTGCACAAGCCGCACGTGGCCGAGCAGCTAGGCGTGCGGGATCTCTTTGTCGAGGCGAGGCGTCGCCGGTGACGACGTGAGCGTCGCCTACATCGGTCTCGGCTCCAACCTCGGTGAGCGCGAGGAGAACCTTCGCGAGGCTTTGAGGCGGCTGGAGGCCGCTGGGTGTCGCGTCGACGCGATCTCGAGCTTCCACGATACGGCCCCCGCGGAGCAGGCTTCGCCACCGCGATTCCTGAACGCCGCGGCACGGATCGAGACCGAGCTTTCGCCGCGCGACCTACTCGAGCTGCTGCTGCGGGTCGAACGCGAGCTGGGGCGCGAGCGGCCGTACCCCGGCGCCCCGCGCACCGTCGACCTCGACCTCTTGCTCTACGGCGACGCCGTGATCGACCAGCCCGGTCTGCTCGTGCCACATCCGCGCCTGCATCGCCGCGCCTTCGTGCTGCACCCGCTCGCGGAGATCGCGCCCGACGTGGTGCACCCCCTCACCGGCACGACCGTCGCCGCCCTCCTCGCGACCCTCGACCAGCCTGGACCCTGAAGCAGCTCGGTACTGCCCCGCCCTCTGGCCGCGCTCCGTCCTCGCCCCGCATCCACGCGCGTCACCACACCTACCGCCCGGGAGCGCTAGGATGCCCCTCAACAGGAAGGAACCCTGATGGCGACCAAGACCTATGACGCGGTGGTGGTCGGCTCCGGCGCCAACGGCGGCTGGGCGGCGAAAGAGCTCTGCGAGGCAGGGTTGGAGGTGGTAATGCTCGAGGCGGGGCGCAAGCTCTCGCCCGCCACCGACTTCAGCGAGCACGTGCTGCCCTACGAGCTGCCGATGCGCGGCCGCCAGGACCCGCGCAACGAGGCCTTGAAGCGGCGGCCGATCGGCCGGCGTTGCTACGCCTGCGAGGAGACCAACTCGACGTTCTTCGCCGACGAAGTCGACGAGCCGTACACCACCGAACCGGGCAAGCCGTTCTGGTGGATCCGCGGCAACGCGGTCGGCGGCCGCACCATCATGTGGGGGCGCCAGTCGTACAGGATGACCGACCTCGACTTCAAGGCGGCGAGCCGCGACGGGTACGGCGACGACTGGCCGATCTCGTACGCCGATCTCGCGCCCTACTACGACGAGGTGGAGCGCTTTATCGGCGTGAGCGGCGCCAACGATGGCATCGAGGTGCTGCCCGACGGTCAGTTCCTGCCGCCGATGAAGTACACCTGCGGCGAAGTGGTGTTCAAGGAGGCCGTGGAGCGTATGGGTCGGCCGGTGACCATGGGACGGGCGGCGGTGAACACCGTACGCCACAACGGCCGCAACGCCTGTCACTACTGCGGTCCGTGCCATCGTGGTTGCGTCACCGGCTCGTACTTCTCGAGCCCGGTGAGCACGCTGCCGGCGGCCGAGCGCACCGGTCGCTTCACGCTGATCACCCACGCCCAGGTGCGCGAGGTCACCATGCAAGGCGGTCGCGCCACCGGCGTCGCGTACGTCGACACCGCGACCGGTCAAGACATGGAGGTCAGGGCCAAGGTCGTCGTGCTGTGCGCCTCGACGCTCGGTTCCACTCGCATCCTGCTCGCCTCCAAGAGCGGCGGCACACCCGACGGCCTAGCCAACTCGAGCGGCATCCTCGGCCGCTACCTGACCGACCACCACTTCGTCTCCGGCGCGCGCGGAGCGATGCCGCAAAGGCGCGGCGCCAAACCCGAGCGCGCGCACCGGCCCAACGGGCTCTACATCCCGCGCTTCCGCAACGTGAAGTCGAAGGACGCCGACTTCCTGCGCGGCTACGGCTATCAGGGCGGCGAATACGTGACGGTCTACGAGCAGGCGTACTCGCAGCCCGGCTTCGGCGCGGACTGGAAGGAGTCGCTGCGTGGCCAGAACGTGTCGAGCTTCACGCTCACCGGCTTCGGCGAGACGCTGCCACGCTACGAGAACCGCTGCACCCTCGACCCAGAGGTCAAGGACAAGTGGGGCATCCCCGTGTTGCGCTTCGACTGCACCTTCGGTGACAACGAGACCGCCATGGCCAAGGACATGGCCGCCCAGGCGGCCGCGATGCTCGAGGCCGCCGGCTGCGAGCAGGTCGAGCCCTACCGCACTACACCGCCGCCCGGCTTCTGCATCCACGAGGTCGGCACTGCGCGCATGGGCAGCGACGCCAAGAGCTCGGTGGTCACCCCGTACCAGCAGACCCACGACATCAAGAACCTGTTCATCATGGACGGCAGCTCGTTCGTTTCGATCGGTTGCGTCAACCCGACACTCACCATGATGGCGCTCACCGTGCGCTCGAGCCGCTGGTTGGGCGACGCGTACAAACGCGGCGATCTGGCCTGACGGCAGGAGGATTCTCGGACCGTGGCGTTGTCGCGGCGCGTCCGCCTGGCCCTCGATCCGAAGGCCAGCGTGCTGCTGGTCGACGGCGAGGAGCGCCGGGTGACACCGCGGGCGATGGCGGTGCTGCTGCGCTTGCTCGCGGCGGGCGGCGCTGTAGTCGGCAAGGACGAGCTCGTCGCCGACGTGTGGGAGGGAGCGGCGGTGAGCGACGAGGTCGTCTCGACGGCGATCTACGAGCTGCGGCGGGCGCTCGACGACGACGCTCGCGCACCGCGCCACATCGAGACGCTGCGCAAGAGCGGGTACCGCTGGCTGGGCTCCGACGTGCCCCGTGTCGTCGCAGTTCCGGCGCCGCCCGTCCGCACGGTCGGGCCGCTGCGTTTCGCTGGCTTCGCGGCGCTGGC
Organism: Thermoanaerobaculia bacterium; assembly: GCA_035524895.1. Lineage (GTDB taxonomy): Bacteria > Acidobacteriota > Thermoanaerobaculia > Multivoradales > Multivoraceae > DATLFI01. Next base: position 4,221 of record DATLFI010000226.1, read on the forward strand.
ACTCCTGGCCCTGTGGGTCGGTCCGCATGCCCCGCCCGCCGCACGCAGCGCGCCAACTCCGGCCGCCTGCGACCTCTACGCGCGCGGCATGCAGGTGGCGCAGAGCGGAGCTCCCGGCGCGACCGTGCGCGCCATCCACTACCTCGGCCGCGCGCTCGAAGCGGACCCTACCTTCGCGAGTGCGCACCTGGCGCTCGCCGAGCTCTACCTCGAGCTCGCCGCGCGGGGATCGGATCCCGCGCCGCCGAGCCACTACCGAGAAGCACGAGCCACCATCGATCGGGCCGCTCGTCTCGGCGCAGAAACCTCGGAGGTGCTGGCGGCGCGGGCCGCGCTCGACCTGCGGTGGAACGCGGACTGGCGGCGAGCCGAAGAGAGGCTGCGGCGCGCCCGCGCTCGATCGACGTGCGGCACGGCGAGGTACGACCTCCGTCTCGCCGAGCTGCTCTCGGCGCGCGGGCGGCACGACGAGGCCCTGGCCCTGTTTGCCGACGCGACCGCGGGCGAGCCGTCGAGCGCGTGGCGCCACACCTGGCGGGCCCGCCTGCTTCACCATGCTGGCCGCTGGGAGCCTGCCCGCACCGAGGCCTTGGCCGCCCTCGAGCTGGAGCCACACGGCGCGGCCGCGCTGCGGCTGCTCGCCGCGATCGAGCTGTTGCGCGGCGAGACACGCCTGGCCGGAGAGGCCATGCTCCGCGAAGCTCGCGTCACCGGCGCCTCCGCCCTCGAGCTGCTCGCGCTAGAACGAGCTGTCGACGGCGGGAATGCCGACGGCCTCCTGCGCTGGCGGTTGCAGCACGACGGCCGGAGTGGGATGGCGCTCGGCCCGGTCGAACGCGCCGCGGTCCTGGCCCAGCTCGGGCGCACCCAGGAGGCAGTCGACGAGCTCGCACGCGCCTTCGCCGAGCGCCGGCCCGGCCTGGTCTGGGTGCGGGTCGATCCGATGTTCGAGCCTCTCCGAGCGGATCCGGCCTTCCAGGCGCTGCTGGCCCGCCTGGAGCGCAGTCGCGCGGGCAGCGCCGGCGCCTCGTCCTGAGGCGCTGATCGCCGGGCGCGCAGGAGCTCGGTCCGCAGGAAGCGCTCAGGAACTTCTCAGAGCGATCTCAAGCTTCCGGAGCGGCTCGAGGCGACGATCGTCGACCACGCCGACGCGCGTCCTGGTCGGCCTGCCTCGCGGGACGGCTAGCCATACGATGCCGCGCCGATCGGTCGGAAGAGGAGGATTTCCGATGAACGCCGAGCGCCCCGATCCGATCTCGCCCCATCGGCTATGGAAGCTCGCAGCTCCTCTGGCTCTGCTCGCGGCGCGGGCGGCGGCGGCCGGCACCGGAGAGTTGCTCTGGCAGGTCGATACCCACGGCTGAGTGTTCACCACTCCCACGGTCGTGGGAGACGGGTTGTTCGTGGGGTCGTGCTCGGGTGTGATCTACACCTTCGACCGTGAGTCCGGCGCGGTGCGCTGGCGCTACGACACCAGCCAGGACGCGGGCCCGGCGCAGTTTCACGGCGACCCGGCGGTGGCCGGGGACGTGGTCTTCACCGGCAGCGATGGCGCCGAGCCCAGCCACTTCTATGCCTTTCGCGCGTCTACCGGCGACCTGCTCTGGAAGAGCGAGCTCGACGTGATCGAGAGCGACGTGCTCCACGCCGCGGGGCTGCTGGTCGGCCGGAGCTTCAGCGGCGACCTCGTCGCGCTCGACGCGCGGACCGGCGAGCGCCGCTGGCGAGTGCGCGCCGAGGAGTCGCGTTGCGGTCGGCGGCCGCATGCTCCGGCGGTTCACGGCGACGTGGTGGTGACGCCGCTCGGAGACCGCACCATCACCGGCGTCGGGCTGCGCGACGGCGCGGTCCGCTGGCGCCGCGAGGTCGGCTGCGCCTCCAGCGCCGTCACCGTCTGGCGCGATGCCGCCTACGTCGGCCTCGGCGGTGCCCGGGGCAAAGTGCTGCGGCTCGAGCCAGACACCGGCGAGCTGCTGGCCGAGCTGTCGCTCGGCGAGCTGCAAGTGCACGACTCCCTGGTTCCGGTGGGCGACGTCCTGGTAGCGGTGGTCGGCGAAGCCGTGGTGGCCGGTCTCGAGCCGTCGCTCGCCTCGATCCGCTGGCAGCATCGAAGCGAAGGCGGGGTCAGGGTGTCGTCGCCGAGACCGCTCGCCTACGGCCGCCTGGCCTTGGTCGGCGACTCGCGCGGGCGTCTGCTGGCGCTGCGGTCGGAGGACGGATCGGTAGCGTGGTCCGAGCTGGTGGAGGGAACCGTGCGGGGTCTCGGCGCCCACGGTGACGTGGTCTACGTCGGAACGCTGGGCGGCAGGGTGTACGCCTACCGGCCGGCCACGCCGCCCTGACCGCCGGCGGTCAGCGGAACGGGTAGCCGAGCAGTCGGAGGACGCCGCGCGGCGGCGCGGACACTTCGCCTTCGATGCCGAAGCGGGGCTCGAGCCCCTCGCGCCGCCGCAACGTCCCGAGCGCGCGGTCCCAGAGTGTGAGGATCGTGCCGTAGTTGGAGTCGGTGTCGGCGCGCACGGGGTGGTGATGGATGCGGTGCATCGCAGGCGGTACGAAGCTCCACCACAGGGCGCGCTCGGCTAGCGGCGCGATCCGCACGTTGGCGTGCTGGAACTGGGCGCACAGCAACATCACGATCTCGAAAGCGATGAGTCCGAGTGGCGAGATGCCGAGCAGGGCCACGGTGCCGAGCTTTGCCGCCCCAGACACCGCCACCTCGCCGAGGTGGAAGCGCGACGCCGAGGTCACGTCGAGCTCGACGTCGGAGTGGTGCACGCGGTGGAAGCGCCACAGCGCGGGTACCGCGTGGTACGCACGGTGTAGGCCGTAGGCGAGCAGGTCGAGCACCAGGATCTCGCCGAGCAGCCGAACCGCCAGGGGCAGCCCCAGCGTCTCGAACGGGCCGAAGCGCCAAGGCGCAGAGCGCTGCGCGGCGATCGCGAGGCACGCGTAGCAGACGAGCGCCAGCACGCCGCCATTGACCGCGGCGAGCGCGAGGTTCTCGAACCAGCGACGCAGCCGCGGTGCTCCGGGCGAATGGTGCGGCAGCGCCAGCTCCCACGAGAGCAGGGTGAACAACCCGGCGAGGAAACAGACGGTGCGGAGAGTCTCGATGGCGTCCACGGGCGCGTTCCGTTCCAGACAATGCTACGAAAGGTCGGGCTGGTTCGTGCCGGCCAGAACGGTTCCACGGCTACGAGGCTCGGGAGGCCGCCTCGAGCTCGCGTCTCTTCCACAGCGCGAACAACGCCGGATACACCGTCAGCTCCATCACGAACGACGTCGCGAGACCGCCCACCATCGGCGCGGCGATGCGCTTCATCAGGTCCGCGCCGACACCGGTGGCCCACATCAGCGGCATCAGGCCAGCCGTGGTGGTGAGCACGGTCATGAGCTTCGGGCGGATGCGCCGGGCTGCGCCGTCGACGATCGCCTCGCGCAGGTCGGCGAACGTGCGGAGCTTGCCCGATCTCTGCCACTCCCGATGGGCGAGCTTCAGGTACAGCAGCATGATCACCCCGGTCTCGGCGTCGAGGCCCGCGAGGGCGATGAGCCCGACCCACACCGCGACGCTCAGGTTGTAGTCGAGCAGCCACAGCAGCCAGACCGCGCCGATGAGCGAGAACGGTACGGCCAGCAGCACGATCCCGGTCTCGACCAGAGAGCCGGTATTGAAATAGAGGAGCAGGACCACGATCAGGAGGGTCACGGGAACCACCACCCGCAGCCGCTCCTTGGCGCGCTCGAAGTAGGTGAACTGGCCCGCCCATTCGAGCCGCGTCCCGGCCGGCAGCTCGAGTCGCTCGGCGACGAGCGCCTTGGCCTCCTCGACGTAGTCGGCGATCGGGCGGTCGCCGGGGTCGACGAACACGAAGCCGACGAGCCGGCCGTCCTCGCTGCGGATCATCGGCGGCCCGGTGACGTGGCGGATGTCGGCCACCTGCCCGAGCGGCACCTGGGCTCCCGTCGGTGCCGCCACCAGGACCCGCGACAGCGCCTCGGGGTCGTCGCGCAGCTCCGGCGCGTAGCGCACGCTGATCGGGTAGCGCTCGCGGCCTTCGACCGTCTCGCTGACGGTCATGCCGCCGATCGCGGTGCGCACCACGTCGTTGATGTCCTGTACGCGCAACCCGTAGCGCGCGGCGCGGGCGCGGTCGATCTCGACGTCGACGTAGAAGCCGCCGGTCGACCGGTCGGCGAACGCGCTGCGCGTGCCGGGTATCTCGGCGACCACGCGCTCGAGGTCCACCGCCACGCGCTCGATGATCGCAAGGTCGTCGCCGAAGACCTTGATGCCGAGCGGGCTGCGGATGCCGGTCGAGAGCATCTCGGTGCGGGTCTGGATCGGCATCCACCAGATGCCGGGCATCCCCGGGTAGTGGAGCTGCGTTTCCATCTCACGCACCAGGGCGTCCCAGGTCATCCCCGGTCGCCACTCCTCCTCGGGCTTCAGCACGACGACGGTTTCCACCATGCCGATCGGCGCCGGGTCGGTGGCGGTGTCGGCGCGACCCATCTTGCCGAACACGACAGCCACTTCGGGAAAGGAGCGCAGCTCGCGGTCCATCGCCTGCAGGATCGCCAGCGCCTCGCTCGCCGACATGCCGGGAGGCGCGGTGGGCATGTAGAGCAGCACGCCCTCGTTGAGCGGCGGCATGAACTCGTTGCCGAGCTGCAGGAACACCGGCACCGTGACGACCATGGCGATCGCGGCGAGCAGCAGCACGATCCAGCGCCAGCGCACCACCCCGCGCACCACGGGCGCATAGAGCCGTACCAGCCAGCGGTTGAGGGGGTTGCGCTCCTCGGAGCGCATGCGACCGCGCACGAACAGCGCGGCGAGCGCGGGCGTGAGCGTCACCGCGAGGATCGACGCGAAGCCCATCGAGTAGGTCTTGGTGAAGGCCAGCGGCCGGAACAGCCGGCCCTCGACGCCCTGGAGCGAGAAGATGGGAAGGAACGAAACGGTGATCACCAGGAGCGAGAAGAAGATGCTCGGGCCCACCTCCTGCATCGCCTCGACCACCACGGACACCCGGGGGCGCGCACTGCCCTCGGTCTCCCAGCGCTCGAGCTTCTTGTGGATGTTCTCGATCAGGATGATCGAGGCGTCGACCATGGCGCCGATCGCGACGGCGATGCCGCCGAGCGACAGGATGTTGATGGTCAATCCCTGGTAGAGCATCGGGATGAAGGCCAGCAGCACCGCGAGCGGCAAGGTGAGGATGGGCACGAGCGCGCTGCGGACGTGGAGCAGGAACACGAAGATCACCAGGCTCACCACGACCATCTCTTCCAGCAGCGTCTCGCGCAGCGTGGCGATCGAGGCGCGGATCAGCGGCGAGCGGTCGTAAGTGATGACGATCTCCACACCCTCGGGCAAGGTGCGCTCGAGCTGCTCCAGGCGCTCCTTCACCGCGTCGATCACCTGCAGCGCGTTCTCGCCGTAACGCATGATCACGATGCCGCCCACGGTCTCGCCACGCCCGTCGAGCTCGGCGAAACCGCGCCGCGGCCCCGGACCGAGCTGCACCGTCGCCACGTCTTTCACGGTCACCGGCACGCCGCCGGCGGCCACGAGCAGCGGAATCGACTCGAGGTCTTGCGGGCTCTTCACGTAGCCGCGGCCGCGCACCACGTGCTCGTGGCCGGCGATCTCGAGCACCTGGCCGCCGACGTCCTGGTTCGATTCGCGAACCGCCTGGATCACGTCGCGCAGCGGCACGCCGAAGGCGCGCAGCTTCACTGGGTCGACCAGGATCTGGTACTCCTTGACGAATCCGCCGACCGAGGCGACCTCGGCCACCCCCTCGACGCTCTCGAGCGCGTAGCGGAGTTGGTAGTCCTGGATGCTGCGCAGTTGCTGGAGATCGACGGCGCCGCTCTCGTCGCGCAACGCGTACTGGAAGACCCAACCGACGCCGGTGGCATCAGGGCCGAGGGTGGGCGTCACCTCCGCGGGCAGCCGGTCGCGCACCTCGTTGAGGTACTCGAGCACGCGCGACCGCGCCCAGTAGATGTCGGTGCCGTCCTCGAAGACCACGTAGAGGAAGGACATGCCGAACATCGACTGGCCGCGCACGTAACGGACGCGCGGTGCAGACAGCAGGCTGGCGGCGAGCGGGTAGGTGATCTGGTCCTCGACCAGGTCCGGGCTCTGCCCCGGCCACTCGGTGAACACGATCACCTGCGCGTCGGAGAGGTCGGGGATCGCGTCGAGCGGTCCGTGCCGTAGGGCGTAGTAGCCCCAGGCCCCGAAGGCGACGGCGGTGAGCACCGTGAGCCAGGGATTCCGCGCGCACGCCGCGATCACGCGCCCGATCGGCCCGGACTCGGCCGGGGTGTCACCGGGCGGCAGTGGCTCGGGCCGCTCGGGAATCACTGCCACAGCTCCTCGGCGGCGCCGAGTCGGCTCTCGGCGGCGACCAGGAACGTGCCCGAGGTCACGACGACGTCGCCCTCCTCGAGACCCTCGAGCACCTCGACGAAGCCCGCGGAGCTCGCGCCGACCACCACGACACGGGGCTCCAAACGGCCTTCACCGAGGTCGCGGAACACCACGCGGCGCGTGCCCGCGTAGAGCACGGCCGAATCGGGCACCATCAGGCGCGAGCCGCGATCGAGGTGCAGCACCACCTCCGCGTACATGTCAGGCTTGAGCTCGCCGTCGCGGTTGGGCAGCTCGATCCGCACACGACCGGTGCGCGTGGCGCCCTCGAGATAGGGGTAGACGAACGCGACGCGACCCTCGAAGCGACGGCCCGACGGGTGGGGCAGCGTCACCTCGACCTTCTGGCCCACCGCGACCAGCGGCAGCTCGGACTCGTAGACCTCGGCCTCCACCCAGACCCGGTCGAGCCCGGCGATCCGGTAGAGCGCCATGCCCGGCTGCACGGCCGCACCGGCGACGACGTGCTTCTCGATGACGTGGCCAGAGACCGGCGATTGGATCGGAAGGTACTGGATCGGCTCGCCGCTCGCGACGATCCCTTCGATCTGCGCGTCGTCGAGATCCCACAGCCGCAGGCGCTGGCGCGACGCCTCGACCAGGTAGTCGGCACGGTCCGGCGCCGAGGTCTGGCGTGCCGCGCGCTGGCTCGCGACCGCGGTCAGCAGCTCCTGCTGCGCGGCGTAGAGCTCCGGGCTGTAGAGCGTGAACAGGGTCTGGCCCTTGCGGACCTGCTGGCCGGGGCTGTCGACGTCGAGACGGCCGATCCAGCCCGCGTACTTCACCGAGACTTCCGAGAGACGCGTCTCGTCGTACGTCACCTTGCCGACGGCGCGCACCTCGAGCTGGAGCGGCCGTCGCTCCACGGCGCCGGTGCGCACCCCGATCGTCTGCCAGCGGCGTGGGTCGATGCGGATAGTCCCGGCGCGGGCCTCCTCCTGGGTCGAGGAGCCGGCATGTCCGGCGTGGTCGTCGGGCACTGCTTGGCCGCCGCCGGCGTCTCGCGACACCAGACCCGGCTGGCCCACGGTGAAGGAGTACGACGCCACGCCGCCTCCGCTCGGGGCCCGCGCGTCGACGGTGAGCTCCCAGGTGCCGGCCATCCCGACGTCGAACTCGGCGCGGTAGCGACCCTCGCCGAGCGCCGCGACGTCTGCGCGGCTGCGCATCGCGGGCATGGCGCCCATCGCTGGCATCGAGGCCTCGACTCCGATCTCGGCGTCCGTGAGCGGCCTGCCTTCGGCGTCGAGCACGCGGAGCTCGAGCACGTTGTCCTCGAGGCGCGCACGGGGCGGGTCGAGAGCTGCCTCGAAGGTTAGGCCGTCGCTTCGCGTGACCAACAGCGTCGCATCGTCGCGCGCACAGCCGCCGAGGAGCGCAAGCAGGATCACCGCCAGAGCGACTCGATCGCCGTCGCGCTCGCGTTCCGCGGGGGGGCGCCGCGGTGCGCGTCCAGAGCGCCGACGGCTCACGATGTACCTCCTTCCGCGCTCGCCGCGTCCTCCGGCCACGCGGCACGCTCGCCGCAGCTCCCCATCTCGGCGCCCATGTAGGGATTGGCGACGTCCTCGCTCGCCTGGAGCCACTGGGGGAACGTCGTCGTCATCGGACATTCGAAGACGTGGCGTCCCTCGCGGAGACGAGGGTCCGCGGCCGCCAGCGCGAGCACGTGACGGCTCACCTCGCCGAACGCGACACGGCTTCCGGCGATGTCGCGTGCCGCACCGAGCTTCTCGGCTGCGGCCACGGCTCGATCGAGCTCCGGCGCGAGCGGCTCGTCGCCCTCGGGCCAGGAGGCGCGCGCCGACCGGAGGTCGCCGGCGAGCTGGGCCGCGGTCTCGGCCAGGCCGTCGTAGCGATTCTGGGCGAGAAGGGCACGCGCGAGCTCATATCTCTCGAGCGCAGCGTCCATGGCGTCGAGCGCAGCCTGCGGCAGTACGGTCGGGGCTGCTGCGGCCCCCGCACCCCTCTCGGGTGCGCGGCCACAGGCGAGCCCGAGTGCAGCGACGCCGATCAGGAGGACAACCGAGACGAGCCGTTCGGGAATGCGGCGCTTCCTGGGGAGTGCCCTGGCCCTTCCAGAGATCGTGGTCCGACTCATGGTTCGACTCCTGTCGTTGGAATGGATGGACCGTCTAGGGTTCGGTCGTTGGCTGCCGTCACCCGGCTGCCGGAGGCCCGCCCTGCTCCCACCGCCCGCTCGAGCGCGGCGCGGCCGCGGTAATAACTCGCCAGCGCTTCGTGGTAGCGCAGCTCGAGAGAGCGAAGACCGCGCGCAGCACCGATCAGCGCGACGAAGTCGTTCCGACCGCTCTCGTACCCGGTGCGCGCCGCACGCACCTGGTCGCGCGTCGCCGGGAGCAGGCGGCTCCGATAGATGTCGACGACGTGGTGTGCCTCGCGCAAGCGCGCGACGGCGACGCGCACGTCGCGGCGGATCTCGTCGACCACGGCTTGCCGTGACGACTCCACCTCTAGCACTCGCGCCTCGGCCTCGATCGTCGCCGCGCGCACGCGCTTCCGCCATACTGGCCAGCTCAGCGAGCCGCCGACCATGTAGCGGTGCTCCTGCTCGCCCCACATCGAGCTGTACCCGGCGCCGACCCCGAAGTCAGGGCGGCCGCCGAGCCGCGCCAGCTCGAGCTCTGCCTCGCGCGCCCGGATCGCCGCGTCGGCCGCGCGCAGCTCCGGACGCGCGACCAGCGCCTGCTCCAGGAGCCGCTCCTCCTCGGGCAGGAAGGCCTCGGGAAGTGGCAGCGTCGCGAGCGGCGGGGGCAGCGGAGCCTCGGCAGCGCGGTGGAGCAGGGCGTTGATCTCGGCCCGGATCGCCTCCTCCTCGCTTTCCAGGATCACGAGGTCGTGCTGCAGGTGCGCCAGCTCGACCTCGGCCTGGAGGGGATCCTGCTGCGCCCCCAGGCCGGCCGCGTAGCGACCCGTCGCCGCGCGGAACAGGTCCTCGAGCAGCGCGACGTGCTCCGCCGTGATCTCCTGCGCGCGGTGCACCAGGTAGTAGTCGTCGTAGCGGTGCGAGGCCTGCTCGGCGAGCGCGAGCCGCAGCGCGGAGAGCTCCTCAGCCGTGCCCTCGGCCTCGGCGGCGGCGATCGCCCGGCGTAGCGGGCGCTTGCCGCGGAAAGGCAGCATCTGCATCGCCTGGACCTCGTAGCCGAACCCCACCGCGCTCGAGCCGATGGAAAGCGGCGCGAGGCCATAGCGAACCGAGAGGTCTTCGAGGCCGGCGGCGCGATCCGCGCGCGCCTCGGCCGCGAGGAGCGCTGCGCGCGCTGCTGCGAGCTGCGGGTTGCGCTCGAGCACAGCAGACTGGAGCGCCTCGCGGTCGAGCTGCTCGAGCGCCGAGAAGGGGTCGTCGACTTCGGGCTCGGAGCTTCGTTCCTGGGCCGCCAGAGCCCCGGTCGCCAGACAGGCGATCACGATCACTCCGCCGACGCCACGCAGCGGGGCCTCGACGACTGTGCCAATAAATGGGCGCATGAATCCTCCCGGAACGAAGGGTGTGGAGCGCGCTCGACCACGATGGTCGTGCGTCGCTCGCTCCGGCGGCCGGGCGGACTCAGATCAAGAACACGCAGACCGAGGCATAGAGACGGCCCCAACCCGCAAGCGGGGCGGCCCGGGGCATCGGTCGGGTCTCGATGCTGGGCAGCGCGGGCTGCGCGAGGTCCGTCTCGGTGTCGGGGACTGACGCCGAGAAGACCGGCAGGGCCGCGACCGCCGGAGCGGAGGAGGCCGCCAGCGGCTG
>DATLFI010000227.1:0-12990 GCA_035524895.1 Thermoanaerobaculia bacterium
GGAGCGACGGGGCGAGCCGGGCGGCGACGGCCTTGGCGGAGAGGGGGAGTGCCTGGCCGTGGCGCCTGCGGAAGGCCAGGAGCTCCCGGCCGAGGGCGGCGAGGCGCCACCCGGAGGCGAGATCGAGGTAGCGGGTGAAGAAGTAGGGTCGGTACCCGGCGAGCAGCTCGTCGGCTCCCTGGCCGTCGAGCAGCACCGTGACCCCGTGCTCGGAGGCGAGGCGCATCACCAGATGCTGGGCGAACTGGCTCGTCGTGGGGAAGGGCTCCTCCAGGGCGTAACAGAGCCGGGAGAAGAGGCGTTCTAGCTCCTCCGCGCTCGGCCAGACCTCGTACCCTGGGATCCCGGTGGCCTGGAGCACCCGTCTGATGTGCCGGCCCTCGTCGAGCTCGGGATCCTCCATGCGCGCCGAGAACGCCTTCTGGCCCTCCGCCGCGCCGAGCCTCTGGATCTGGCAGATCACCGAGGAGGAGTCGAGCCCTCCGGAGAGGCTCGTGCCCACCGCAACGTCGGAGCGCAGGCGCAGCCTTACGCTGTCGGCGAAGAGCTCGCGGAAGCGGCTCGCGGCCTCCTCGCGCGACAGCTCCTCTCGGTGGTCGAGATCGACGTCCCAGTAGGGCGCCGTCGACAGAGTGAAGCGGTCGCCGACCCACGAGAGCTCGAGCCAGTGGGCGTGACGGAGCCTTCGGACGTCGGCCCACAGAGTCTGGTCGCTGGCCGCCAGCTCGCGGAAACGGATGAAGCGGTAGAGAGCGCGGTCGTCGAGGCCCTTCGACACCGTGGGTAGCGAGAGCAGCGCCTTGATCTCCGACGCGAAGGCGAAGCGGCCGGACGCCGCATCCCACGAATAGTGGAAGGGCTTCTCTCCGAACCGGTCACGGGCGGCGAAGAGGGTGCGCCGCCGCTCGTCCCAGATGGCGAAGGCGAACATGCCGTTGAACGAGTCGAGAGACCGCCGGCCCCACTCCTCGTAGGCTTGGAGGATGACCTCCGTGTCACTGTCGGAGCGGAACACCCGGCCGAGGCCCTCGAGACGAGCCCGCAGCTCGAGATAGTTGTAGAGCTCGCCGTTGTAGGTGATCCACAGAGATCGATCGACGGTTCCCATCGGCTGGGCACCGGCGTCGGTCAGGTCGATGATGGCGAGGCGTTTGTGCCCCAAGACGACGAACGGAGGCCCTCCGTCGTCGCGGCTCCACGTTCCTTCGCCGTCGGGGCCACGATGGCGCATCAGGTCGAGTGCGTGCCGGACGTCCCCGAGGCGCGGGAGAGTCGCCGCATCGACGATTCCGACGATTCCGCACATCAGTCAGGGGCCTCCAGGATCTCGGTGACCGGAGCTTTCAGCGCCTCGGCGAGCAACCGGTTGCCGACGGCGCTGAGGTGCGAGTCGGTCTCGACGTGCCAGACGTCGCGCTTCGTCTCCGCCGGAAGACCGGCGACGACGTCGGTGAAGGAGAGAAACCGGGCACTCTCGGAGCCGGCAACGTCTTCGACGAGCCGCCGGGGGCGCCAGCGGTCGAGCCGATCGTCGCGAGAGGCGAAGTCCGCCCACTCCGAGTCGATCGCTTCGACACGCCACGGGAGATAGACGACGAGGATCGGGACTCCCTCGGCGAAGGTCTCGCGGATCAGCTCTCGGAGATACTCCACGCCTCGCGCCACCGCCTCGGGCCAGGGGGGCGGAGGATCGGGCACGAAGATCGTCGCGTCGAGGAAGCCCGGCTGGCCCCCGTCCCCTTCTTCCTGTCGCGCCGCCTTGACATCTCTCAGCAGTCGGACGAGCTCGAGGCCGCGGGTGGCGCGGTGGGCCCACAGGCGAAGCGGGCTGAACGAGGGTGCTTCCGGCTGGCGGAAAGTGGCGATGATCGTCCCCTGCTGTTCGACGTAGTACGGCCGCATGGCGCGAAACGACTCGAGCTCTGTCGAGCAGTTCCGGAAGTCATTGAGCCCGAAGACGGCGACGATCACCAGATCGGCATCCATCGTTCGTCCCCATCGAGCCCAGCGGGCGTGGTAGTGGACGAGCCCGGCGCTCGAGATCCCGAGGTTGCGGACCTCGACTCCCGGAAAGTGCTGGCGGAGACTTTCTTCGAGGAGGAAGGCGGCGGTCTGCCGATCATCGACCTGTGCCGCTTCGACCATCGAGTCACCGAGCATCAGAACGATAGGAGAAGCAGGACCGCGTCCCTCCCGTAGGCTTCGGTAGCCTGCCTCGCTGACCGTGAACCGGATCTCGACGTCTTCGCAGGGGCGACTCTCGAGGCAGCGGCGAAAGGGGATACGGTGCTCTCCCGGCTCGTGAATCAGGCCAAATCTCGGGTCGAAGTGGTGGATCCTCGGCCCGCTCGGATGGTTTGGCGACCATAGGGCCCGCACCAATCCCTCCGCGAGCAGGATGGAAAGAGCACAGGCCAGGGCCATCACGGCGAGCTTGCCGGCGGCGCGGCTCACCGCCGTACCCCTGCCGGTCGTCCGTCGGCAAGGGCGGCCGCGATCGCCTGCGCTGCGACCCGATAGCCGGCCGGGCTGTAATGTGCGGGGTAGTGCGGGCCAAGACCGAAGAGGTTCGATCGGTCTGGTGAAGTGGCGAAGGTGTGGTGAAGATCGATGATGGGGATATCGAGCCCATCGGTTATCGCCAGGACATCGTGCCGGAAGGGGCCGTCCCACCGATCGCCGAAGCGCTCGAAGCCCGAATGGTAACGGTGCCAAGCCGGTAGATAGACGAGCTCGAGCTCGCCGCCCCATGCCGCCACGCGATCCCTCGCCTCCTCCAGGATCTCGGCGAACAGAGCGAGGCGCTGCGCTTCGGCTCGTGCCTGTCGGTGGGAGCGCTCGACCTCCTGCACACCCCCGGCGCCGAGGAGAGAGAGCCGCCTCCGGAGCTCGGTGAGCTTGGCGATCGCCGTCTGCTGCCGGGCGAGACCCTGGCGGAAAACAGGATCCTCGAGGTAGCGGCGGAGAATGCGGTTCTTCCCCTCCGCCCGGAGGTTGTAGAGATCGTTGCCTTCGTAGTAGAGCCACAGGACGACGGGTGGGCGGATTTCGGACAGGAACTCCGAAAGACCAGCCAGCATGAGCATCGGCCCGTTGCCGCCCATCCCGAGGTTGAGCACCGTCGAAGACGCGCCCAGCCGGGACGCAAGATCGTCTCCCTGAGGCACGCAGTTGCCGTGAGCGAAGGAATCCCCCAGGAGTGCGACCTCCATCCGCTCGCTCCACCGACCCGGCGGGTTGTAGAAGCCATGGTCGTCACTCGTGTAAGAGACGAGATCGCTGCGAAGGCCAGGTAGATGGTCGCCCGGGAATCTGTGAAGCGGTAGAGGGAGCGCGGCGCTCGCCCCTGAGAGGGCCACGAGGAGGAGGACGACTCGCGAGACACGGTCGCTCATCACGCGGCAGCTGCTCGCTCTGCGACCTCGTGAAGGTAAGCGAGCAGAACCTCGGCATTCTCCTCCTCGTCTCCATGGGCGATCGCCCGGGACCGTGCCTGCTCGCCCAGCCGCCGCGAGATCTCCGGCTCTCGAACCACCTGCTCGAGCGCCTGCGCGAGTCGGTCGACGTCGCGAGGTGGAACGAGGAGGCCGGAGCGGCCATCGACGATGACCTCCGAGTGCCCTCCGACATCGGTGGCGACGACGGGGAGCCCCGTCGCCATCGCCTCGAGGACGGCATTGGAGAGGCCCTCGTCGTGGCTTGCCAGGACGAAGGCGTCGCTGGCCCGAAGGAGACGGGGCACTTGTTCAGGGGCCAGGGTTCCCAGCCAGCGAAACCGGCCGGCGATGCCAGAACGCGTGGCCCTGGCCGTGAGGTCGAGATCGTCGGCATCGCGTGGTGCTCCCACACCGACGAGCGTCCACTCGTCCTCTTCCGACCCGCTCTCCCCCACGAGGCGAGCGAAGGCTGCGAAGAGCTCGAGCCAACCCTTCTCGACGATCGGCGTCGCGATGCAGAGGAGGACCTTCCCGTTGCTCGGGAGCCCAAACGATTCTTTCGCAGTGATCTTCTCGTCGAGGTTCGTGGGAGGATGAAAGTCTTCTGTGTTAATCCCGTTGTAGACGACGCTGACCTTTCGGTGTACCCTCCGAGGCATCCATCTCTCGACGTCCCGAGCCAGACTGTGGCTCGCGGCGACAAGCCCATCGGCTCCGCCCGTTACCGCCCTGAGCTTCTCCTGACGATCCGGCCATCGGCGCGGCCATGCGTGGACGTCGTCTCCTCGCGCGACCGCAACGAGAGGGATCTTCGTCGACCTCGACCCGACGAGCCCTGCGTATCCCTCGTGGCACAGGAAATGGGCGAGGAGTACGGCATCATCTCTGCGCGGGGTGAAGCTACGGAGGAATCCACCAACCCCCAGGCCGATTCGGTGCCAATAATCGCCGGGGAAGAGACGGCTCGGCTTGGGGAAGAAGATCCTCGGGTGGTGGATCGGGACTCCCTCGAGCTCCGCAAAGACGTCGTGGCGATCTCGAAAGCCTTCTTTCCACGTTGGGTGAAGGTGATGGATCGGTGGCGGTGGCGACCACGGGATCGGCTGGATGACATGGCACTCTGCGCCGAGCGCGGCGAGCGCCCGGGTTTGACGGTGGATGAAGATCCCGTGATTCCGGCGCGAACGCCGGGGATAGCACGTGCTCAATACAAAGACCTGCATTTCTATCGCCCCGTCTGGTCCACGGCCGATGCGAGACGTCGAGTGTAGTCCGGCGCCGCCTCCAGAATGACGTGGTCGACGCTCTGGAGAACCTCGATCGGATAGGTGATCGGCTCGACGAGGATGTATTCCACATTCCGATGACGCTCGGAAAGCTCGACGAAGAAGCCTCTCATGTCATCGTAATAGCGCCGAAATTCCTCATTCTCATAAAGAGGAAAATAGAGAGGGCTATTGGCTAAGTAGACAGTGAACTCGTGCTCTTCGGCGAGAGAGACGATCGAATCGAGTGCCCGCTGGTTGATGTCGGAGACGAAGAACTTGTTGTTCCTGACGAAGTCCAGATGCTGACTCGCATCCAGCTTCACTCGTGCGGGATCAGCACGTAGAGGTGTAGCAGAGCGAATGTCCGTCGTTGGTGGTTTCTCCCCGAGCTCGGACCCTTGGAGGAGTCGGAGGAGAGCATCCTCCGGGTTGAGAACGGCGCCGATCGAACGATTGTTGGCGTAGAGGGGAAGACCTCGACTCAACGTTACATGGGCTGCCTGCGAGACAGACAGGGGAATTCTGGGTTCCCGCCACCACCAGAAACCCCATGAAAGGGGAATCCGAGGAAGAGACGCCACCAGTCGAGCATTGATGCCACGGTGCCATATGTCGTACACGTGAATGATGATCACCCCGACCGGAGCGCGATCATGACGACTCAGGTGGGTTTCCAACATCAGGGCATCGTCGACTGCTAGGTAGTCTCCAGTCGTGCACAGATTGACGACGGGCGCCGAGAGCAGCTCGCTCAATAACTCTTCTTGGACTCCTACGGCACAACTCGAGTCACCCAAGACCAACCAACGGTCTCTCGCGTCATCTTCGAGAAGCGTTCGCCAGCGCTCGGTGACGAGCCATGTCGCCCGGTTGCTGGGGGAATGGGTGAGGTAAAGACCGGCAGCGACATTGCACATGGCGAAGGCTAGTCCGCTGGCGACGATGAAGCGAGTTAGGCCCGCGCTCGATACAGGCTTCACCACCTCGCGAGGAAGCTCCTCGCAGCGCCTTGCTCGGCTGCTCATGGCCCTCAAAGTCAGAATTGAAAGTAGATGAATTCCTCCGCTTCTCGGACGCCGAACACAGAGATCCACACGAGGAGGAACGTATAGATGGCTACTCGCCAACCGAAGGGCTGCTTCGTGACGATCAAGAGATCACGAGAGCGTGCCTGTGAGAGCTCCACGAGCAGGAGAGGCAGGGAGTAGAAGACGAGGCGATAGGCGAGGCCCCAGTGCTGGGGAAGTGTGGGTTCCCACATGTGGACGAGAATGAAGGACGCCTGCTCGAGGGACTCGGCACGAAAGATCACCCATCCGACCAATGTGAGGGTGAACATCACGGTGATCTGGGCTGCTCGCGGTAGGGGCATCAACCGATTCGAGCTCCGAACGGCGCCAGCGAGACGGTACACGACGAGAATGACGGCGTGGTAAAGGCCCCAGAGCACGAAGGTCCACGCAGCGCCGTGCCAGAGACCTCCGAGCAACATCGTGATCGTCAGGTTGCGGTAGGTCGTGACTGCCCCCTTCCGGTTTCCTCCGAGAGGGATGTAGAGGTAGTCCCGCAGCCATGAGGAAAGAGAGACGTGCCAGCGCTCCCAAAAATCGCTCGGGCTCGTCGCGACGTAGGGGAGGCGAAAGTTCACCATGAGCTCGAAGCCCATGAGCTTCGCCACACCGCGGGCGATGTCGGAATAGCCGGAGAAGTCGCCGTAGATCTGGCCCGCAAACGCCAGTGAGCCGACCATCAGATCTGCGCCTCCGAGCACAGCATAGTTGCTGAAGGCGAAATCGCTGATCTTGGCGAGATTGTCGGCGACGACCAGTTTCTTGAAGTAGCCGAAGAGAATGAGAAAGAGGCCCGCATCCACTTGTCCGAGGTCGATACGGCGGGGATTCCGTATCTGCGGGAGGAGGTTGGAAGCTCTCTCGATAGGACCAGCTACGAGCTGCGGAAAGAACGCGACAAAGAGAGCGAAGTCGAGGAGGTCGCGCGCGGGAGGGAGGTGTCGCCGGTAGACGTCGATCGTGTAACTCAGCGTCTGGAAGGTATAGAAGGATATTCCAATCGGAAGGACAATTCTGAGGTCGATGGGATCGGCGGGAATCCCCATGAGGCCGAGAACGTAGACCGCGTTCTCCGCGAAGAAGTTGAAGTACTTGAAGAACCCGAGGATCGAGAGATTGGTGGCGAGCGAAATGACGAGAAGGGCGGTTCGTGAGCGTTGTAAGGTAGTCCTCGCGAGGAGCCGGCCGACCGTGTAGTCCACAATCGTCGAGATGCCGAGAAGAGAAAGGAAGCGCCAGTCCCAAAAGCCGTAAAAGAGATAGCTCGCAAGTAGAAGCAGGAGATTCTGTGCGCGCCGCCTTCGCCGTAGAGCAAGATAGGCGGCGTAGACAAGTGTGAGGAACAGGGCAAACGTAAAGGAGTTGAATAGCATCTCGGCGATCCGGGAAGCGAAACGCGCTGAAGGGGGTCGGAATCCCTATGCCGAGAGACCGCTCTACACTGAAAGCTTTGGATTGCATCGTGGCGGGGAGAAAGCTCGGCTCGTCAAGGCGAGTGCCTCTGGTGCTCGAGGATGTCGTCGATGATGGTGTCGAGGGATTTCGACGGCGCAAAACCGATGAGGGAGCGCGCCTTCTCGAGATTGGGCACTCGCCGCTCCAAGTCCTCGAAGCCGGGTTCGAACGCTTCCTCGTAGGGTATGAATCGGATCTCAGCACTTGGGTTGATGCGAGCTACGATGCTCTTTGCAAGGGCGAGAATCGAGATCTCTTCGTCTGATCCGATATTGACGACTTGGCCTCTGGCTGCATCGGTGTGCATCAAGGCGTGGAGGGCCCTGACGACGTCCGACACATGGGCGAAGCAACGGCTCTGTGTGCCGGTGCCGTGCACCGTGAGCGGACCGCCCCGCTTGGCCTGCTGGATGAATCGGGGGAGGACCATTCCGTAGTACGGGACCTGTCGTGGGCCGACCGTGTTGAAGAGGCGCGCAACGACTCCTGGAAGGGCAGGGGAATCGCAGTAGGCGAGGAGGAGGAACTCGTCGACGGCCTTGGAGATGCCGTAGCTCCAGCGATGCTTGGAAGTCGGTCCGTAGGTGACATCGTCTTCTTCGGAGAATGGTACCGAGCTCGTCTTGCCGTAGACCTCGCTGGTGGAGGTCAGGAGAAAGCGCTTGCCGTAGCGGCTTGCTACGGAGAGAGCTCGTTCGCAGCCCCGGATGTTCGTTTCGATGGTGCGTACCGGGCTTCGGAGGATGAGCTCGACACCGACGGCGGCGGCGAGATGGTGCACGCAGTCGGCGTCGCGAACCGCGTTATCGAACGAGGGATCTGAGATGAAATCGCTGATCACGTAGGTGAAGCCGGGCTTCCCCATGCAGGCTTCGAGGTTCTTCATGCTTCCCGTAGAGAGGTCGTCCCATACGACGACCTCCTCACCGCAGCCGAGAAGAAACTCGGTGAGGTGACTTCCGATAAAGCCCGCACCTCCTGTAACGACGTTACGGGTCATGATTGGCTAGAGTCTCCTCTGGATTGATGGCCAAGCGGTTCGCGAAGGCAGTGACGCTTCTGCAGCAGCGAGTGGGCGAGACTTCTCTTGACGAGGCTGCGTACCGTCGCGGGCTCAGCTTGGTGAGAGCGCAGGCGGCTCACCATCCCATGCCGCGAGGCACGGACTAGCCGACGCACCGCTCCGGCTGGTTGCCCGAGCGCAATGGCATTGAGGGTCGCGAGGAAGTAGGCTGCAAGAGCTGGGCTTCTCCAGCCGAGCCGAAGGCATCGTGCAGCACAGTCGTCGGCTCGCTCGAGGAGCGCATGACGGAGGGCGGTTCGCTCGGACCTGGTCAGCTGGTCCGGGCCGAGGTGCCGTGTGATGACTTCGATTTGCGCCCAGCGTTGGCGGACTACGTCGGGAGACAGGACGCGGTACCACGCGGAGATCGAGTCGGTCCCCTGATCGCGAAAAGCGACGAGGGGCTGGCCGGTGTCCATGAGCCAGAGGGTGTGAGGATCGGACAGGAGCCGGCACCAGAGGTCGAAGTCTTCGACTGCGCGATACGCGGGGGATTCGGCGAAGCCTCCCAAGTCCAGGAGACGATCTCGACGGACCATCGTCGCCGGCGTCGATGGGTATGGCTCGCGCTTCAGGAGAACGTCGGCGAGAGAAAGCTGCTTGGCATGCGATCGACCGTCGGTAGAGAATACGGCCCGCTCTCCATCGAGGAACTTCATCGACGTCACGGAGACACAGTGGCAGGCGCTCTCAGCCGCGAGCCGCCACTGCGTGGCCAGCTTCTCGCGATGCCAGAGGTCGTCGTCGTCCAGGAAGGCGATCCAGGGCGCCCCAGCCTCTCTGATCCCACGATTTCGAGGCCCAGCCGGAAGGCCGTACCGCGGCCCGGGTAGCCATCTGATCCGGAGATCCTCTCGGGATCGGGCGCAAATGATGTCTTCGGTCCCATCCGACGAGCCATCGTCGCAGACGAGACACTCCCACTCCTCGAACGTCTGAGCGGTGACGCTGGCGAGCGCGGCTTCGAGGTGGCGCACGCGATTGTACGTGGGAATCACAACGGAGATCATCGGTGCGGTGCTCATCTCGCGATTTCCGAGACGAGCCGCCGAACGAAGCCGCCGAGTGGCTCGGGGAGAAAGCGGTGGCTGAGGCCGGCCTTTGCGCCGCCCGGGAGTCGAGCTCTGGGCCATGAGGGGCGAGGGTGATTGAGGACCTCTTCGAGAAACGAGAGCAGGCGATCCGCGTAGGTGTCTTCGGAATACGCCTCGACCGCACGGCTCCTCGCCGCCTTCGACATGCGAGCGAGCCGATGTCGGTCCTTGGCAAGCGTCGCACAGGCTGTGGCGAAGGCCGAGGGAGACCTCTCTTCAACGACGATACCGACCTCGTGCGACACGATCGCGTCACGGGCGCCGGAGACGTTCGTCGTCACTGGTACCGCTCCTTGTGCCATCGCTTCCAGCAGCACGATCGAAATACCCTCGCGGTGCGAGGGCATCAGCAAGAGCTCGATCGAAGCGAGCATCCGGAGGATGTCTCCGTGGGCCAGGGCACCGAAGAAGCGGAACTCCTCACCGACCCCGAGCTCCTCGACTCGTGCCCCGAGACGCCCACGGTCCGGCCCCTCTCCTGCCACCCACATCTCGCTGGGCACACCACGGCCCCGGAGCTCGGCAACGATCTCCGGGAGGACGAGGATTCCTTTGTGCTGGTCGAGCAGCCGGCCGGCAAACCCAAGACGCAGAGGACCTCGCGTCGGCCTCGGCTCCAGGGGCATCGCGGGTCTGGTCGGTACTCCGTAGGGCAGGAGCTCAGCCTCGATCGTGCCGCCGCTGACCTCCCGAATCCGATCGCGGATCCGTGTACTGACCGCTGCCGCTGTCGGCACCAGCCAGCGGTTCGCCACGAGGACGTCGTAGGCGTAGGTGGCGTCTGTGTGGACGATCGACGCCACCCGATGGGGCCGCCGCAGCCAGGCGGCACCGGCGCAGCACAACCATGCCGTCTCGGACTCGTTCGGGAGGATCACAAGATCGTCGCTGTCGGGGAGCTGATCGGCAAAGAACGCAGCGATCCGCGCCTGCGCTGCCCTCCCGGGTGGGCGGCCTCGGCGGCTGAGGCCGATGATCGGCAACTCCGTGGTGTCGATGCCATAGCTTGTGTACAGAGCGCGCAACGACTCCGCGGCGATGTGGTCACCTTCACCGCCGTAGGTGGATGCGAGGATCGCCGTGTCGTAGCCACGGTCGCGGAGGCGGGCTGCGGTGCGACCACACCACAGCTCGACGCCTCCGAGAGTGTCCTCGGCAACAGTGGCCGCGAAGAGGATCTTCGGGCGGTTCACGACCCTTGGCTCAGGAGACGTCGCACGGTGTTCTTCGTACGCCAAGCGGCGAGGCGGCCCCGGGTCCGGAGAAGTTCCCATCCAGCTCTCACATCCCAGAACGGAGGCCACCTTGAATAGAGCTCGCAGACACCCGGGCACCAGCTGCGAACCCTCTCTCGGACCTCCGGGTCGATCCTCTTGAGGAGCCGAGTCAGGTAGTGATCGCGATTCTCCACGATCCCCCGACCATGGATGTTGCCGAAGCCCCACTTGGTTCCGAAAGACTCACGGCACCACGCCGATCGCTTTACATTGAACTGGAGGATGTCGTCGGTCGTGCGCCGGTATTCGAGTGCGGAATCCGGCAGGTCGAGGCCGAGCCGTCGAGCTCCTTGCAAGACCCGATGGGGCGTCACGAGCAGATCCTCGAACAACCATACGGCGTCGAAAGCAGTGTTCTGATACGTGCGCTCGAGGAGGGCGAACTTCTCTTCAACAGTGCCGGCTTCATGGGAGTACTCTTTCCTCACCAGACTGAGGAAGTTGTGGTATGGATTGCGGAGGACGAGAACCGTCCTGTCTGGCCGGAATCGCTCGATCTGGACGTGCAGTGGCACCGTGGAGCTGACGACGCACTTGAGGATGATGTCGTTGCAGTCGCCGCCGAGATCGGGTGCGATCTCGGTGCTCCACAGATCGATGACGGCAAGGGTTTCTGATCCCTGCGCCATGAGGAGGGCGAGCACCGAGGATCCGCTCGACTGGAGCCCGTGAACGAGAACCCGTGGCAGAGCCTCAACCCTTCCGCAGCACGGTCGTCCTGTCGACTCGATCCACTCGGCAGAATCCGGCGGTCATCGCAGCAGCGGCGACGCGAGCCGGGCCGAGGGCGGGATCATCGGTGTCGTGAAGAGCCACGATCCCTCCGTCGGCGACCCTCGAGGTCCAGGAGTCGAAGTCGCTCCTGACGGCTCCCTCCTGGTGGTCGCCGTCGATCCAGAGGAGGGAGATGCTCTCCGTCCAGCCTGCGAACGCTTGGCTCGACGGCAAGCTGACGAGCCGGACGACATCGGTCACGCCGGCCGCTAGGAGGTTCCTCATGAACGCCTCACGGTCGGGGGGACCGAAGCGGCCCCCGAGAACTCCCACGAAGGGTGCGTGGGGCTCGATCGCGTACACAGAAACCCTCGCACCGGCCCTGGAGCCGGCCGCGAGAGCGATCGTCGAGCGGCCCCGGTAGCTGCCGATTTCCACAAGACACCCCGATGTGACGCGCCGGGCGAGATCGTAGAGAAGCCGACACTCGGCGGGAGAGATCATTCCCTCCGCAGCGAGGGCCGCCGCAAGTGGATCGGACGCGTTTCCGTGCCGGCGCCTGCGAAACATTGGGAGGCTCAGCTCGCCGTCACACGACGGTGGATGAGGCCGTGAGCGGGCCACCACTCTCTGCCGCGTGGATCCGGCTCAAGGCCTTCCGCAGGGCCCCCGGGATCCGCTCGGAAGGGAGAATGTTCTTGGCGAAGAAATCGTGCCCACGATCCAGCAGCATGGCGCGGAAATCGGCGTCCTCGAGGAGCCTGGTGAGAGCGAGAGGAATTTCCGCAGCACGCCTGACCGTCTCGAGCTCGTCTGTCCAGCGCGCAGTGTAGACGTTTTCGAGACGGCGGGCAGTGTTGACGTAGAGCAGGGGGCAGGATGCGCCGACGGCGACGAGAGCTGCGGTCGTCACGTGCTCCATGAGCACGGCCCCGTCGGCGACCGCAAGCGCATCCTCGAGCGCGTTGAAACGCCGGACGAAGAGATTCGGAAGGATGGCCCGGATGGTCTCGTACCAGGGATGGAGGTCAGCAGCCGGATGGGGCTTGAGGATGACGGTGATCTCGGGATGGGCTCGGATCCAGGCAAGCACTGCTTGCCAGCTATTCCAGATCGCATCGCCGGTGACGAGCGAGAAGGGCCCCTCGGTGTTGCCGCCGGTGATTACCAGGAGCACTCTGCCCGCGTCGGCGAGATCGAGGCGTGCGAGTCTCGCACACCGAGGCTCGCGGCGGGCGGCGACGACCTGCTCGATAGCCCCATGGATCTGTGGCGCGCCCACCACGGCCACCTGATGCTCCTGCCAGTGAAGAGCCGAGCGAGCGGACCGGAGCGAGCTCTCTCCCCAGGCCCAGAAGCGGTCGGTCGGGACGCCGAACTTGTGGATCTTGCCGAGGATCCCGTGGTTAACGAAGATCGTCGGCACGTGGGTGGCCCTCGCGGCGGCGATCGCGGCATATTCGAAGCGCGTGGGCGAGGCGATCAGGAGAGTATCTGGCCGAAGCGCCGCGATCGCGTCTCTGCAACGATGGAAGGTCTCCCATGTCTCG
Organism: Thermoanaerobaculia bacterium; assembly: GCA_035524895.1. Lineage (GTDB taxonomy): Bacteria > Acidobacteriota > Thermoanaerobaculia > Multivoradales > Multivoraceae > DATLFI01. Next base: position 12,929 of record DATLFI010000227.1, read on the forward strand.
GGGAGGAGATTACTGAACAGATGGTCGAATTGGAACTCGAGGTACGGGTTTGCCAGCTCCGG
>DATLFI010000228.1:0-3196 GCA_035524895.1 Thermoanaerobaculia bacterium
CGCCGCCGGCGCGGTGATTCTCTCCGCCGCCGCCGGCCCGCCCTCCTGGACCTCGAGCGCGTTCTCGTAGAGCTCGACCACCGGGCCGACCTCGCCCTCAGCCGCTATGCGACCACCATCGATCCACAGGCAGCGGTCGCAGGTCTCGCGGACCGCCTTGAGGTCGTGGGAAACGAGCAGCAGAGCGGTGCCGGAATCGCGCAGCTCGGCGAGGCGCTGGCGGCTCTTGACGATGAAGTGGGCGTCACCCACCGCCAAAACCTCGTCGAGGATGAGGACGTCGGGCACCCAGGCGGTAGCGATCGAGAAGCCGAGGCGGGCCAGCATGCCGGAGGAGTAGGTGCGGATCGGCGAACGGATGAAGTCGCCGAGCTCGCTGAACTCGACGATGCCCGCCACCCGTTCTTCGATCTCGCGGCGGGAATGGCCGAGCAGGAGAGCGTTGAGGTAGACGTTCTCGAGCCCGGTCAGCTCGTGGTCGAAGCCGGTGCCGAGCTCGAGGATCGGCGCCATCTGCCCTCGCGTCTCCACCGTCCCGCGGGTCGGCTTGAGCACTCCGGAGACGACCTTGAGGAGCGAGCTCTTGCCCGCCCCGTTGCGACCGATGATGCCGAGCCGCTCACCTGCCCGCACGGTCAGGTCGATCCCCTGCAGGGCCCAGAACTGCTCGTAGGTCAGCGCGCCCTTCATCCAGTGGATCGCGAAGTCCTTGATCGAGGAGTGTCGCTGCTTGGCCAGGCGGTAGCACAGCGCGACCTCCTCGAGGCGCACGACGACCTCGCTAGACATAGAAAGCGATCCTGTCGCTCGAGCGGCGGAAGGAGACGATGCCGATCGCCAGCACGACGAGCGTTACGCCGATGGCGACCGCCAGATGCGACAGCGGCGGCACCTTGCCGAGATAGATCGGGTCGCGGAAGACCTCGAGCACTGACCGCAGCGGATTGAAGCGCACCACCCAGCGCAGGTGGTCGGGAATGATCTCGATGGGGTAGAAAACCGGCGTCATGTACATCGCCAGGGTCAGGAGCACCATCACGAGCTCGACGATGTCGCTGAAGAACGCGGCCAGCGGAGCCAGGAGCAGCCCGGCCCCGAGGGTGAAGGTGGTGGCGATCAGGATCGCCACCGGCAGGAAGAGCAGCGACGGCCGCAGCGGATGGCCGGTGACCAGCAGGATCGCGAACAGCGGCACCATCGCGAAGACGAGGTTGACCAGCCCGGCGAGGACGGTGGAGAGCGGGAAGACGAACTTCGGCACCGGCAGCTTGGTCAGCAGCGTGGCGTTCGTCCGCAGGCTGTTCATCGCGGTGACGATACTCTGCGAGAAGAAGTTCCAGAAGAGGATGCCGGACAGCGCATAGACCGCGTAGTTCTCGACCTCGAACCGGAAGATGGTGCTGAAGACGAGCGTGAGCACCAGCATCATCAGCAGCGGCTGGAGCATCGTCCAGCCGAACCCGATCGACGAGCGCCGATAGCGTACCTTGAGGTCGCGGGCGACCAGGTAGACGACGAGGTCGCGGTAGCGGAGGGAGTTTCGCATCCGGTTTCGGGGCGGTGCTCGGCGAAGGATACTCCGTCGCTTCGGCGTTCTCGGCGAGCGCTGGTCGGAGGCGGGGAGTCCGGCCGGTCGGCCATGGTCGACCGAATGAAGCCCACCACCGAGAGAAAGCGTTGGGTCGGGGACGATGACTCGCCTTGCCTCGCCATCGCCGCGGCCAGTATAGTCCGAGCGCGCCAGGCGTTTTACACAGGCACTCGGTTGCGAAGGTCGTCCTCGCTCTGCCCGCCCATCCGCACGCCCTCTACCCCGACTCAAGAGTACGTGCGCGCGATCGCCGACGCGAAGACTCGGGTTGAGCAGCAAGGAGATCCCGGCAAGGTGACCATGAGACAGCTCACACTCCCGCTTCTGCTCATTCTCGGGCTCTCCGCTCTCGGCTGTTCGCAGGAGACGAACGAGACGGCTGGCTCACCCGAGATCGAGGTCGCCAGGCTCGAGTTGCCGGTCGTCTCCGGTGCGAACGTCGTCCTCGTCACGTTCGACGCCCTTCGCGCCGACGCCCTCGGGCTCTACGGCTACGATCGGCCCACGTCCCCACGCCTGGACGCGTTTGCCGGACAGGCGCTGGTGTTCGACAGAGCCTACGTGGCAGCGCCGGTGACTCCCACGTCGTTCGCTGCCGCTCTGACCGGGATGCTTCCCCACCGGGTCTTCCGAGGCTGGCGGTACGAAGGGGAGCAGGATCTTCCCCGGTCCTTCGCCGAAGCCGGCTACGCCACGGCCGCCTTCTGGAACAACACGCAGCTGACCGAGGAACGGGGATTCGGCGCCGGATTCGAGACCTACCGCGCATACCTGAGCGTGACCGACGAGGAGGTGCTCGACCAGGCGCTCCTCTGGCTGGAAGAGCACCGACATGAGCGATTCTTCCTGTGGGTCCATTTCCTCACGCCCCACTCGCCCTACGACTACCGGGAGATGGCCGAGCATTTGTACGACCCGACCTACCAAGGAGAGTACGCGACGACGACCACGGCTAAGTTCGACACCGATGACCCCCGCGAGGCCGCGCGCATCCGCTCTCTCTACGACGGCGAGGTCTACTTCGCCGACTCCCTTTTCGGCCGGTTCCACGATGCAATCCGGGAGTACGACCTGCTCGACAGCTCGTTCCTGCTCGTGAGCTCCGATCACGGCGAGGAGTTCCTGGAGCGTGGAGGTTTCCAACACGAACGGCTTCACGAGGAGACGGTGAGGGTTCCCCTCCTGATCCACCATCCGCACGGCGAAGGCGCCGGGAGCCGGACCGACCTCCTGTATAGCCAGGTCGACCTCTTGCCGACCCTGGGGGCTCTCTCGGGCCTCCCCGTCGAGGCTCTGCTCGACGGCGCAAACCTCCTCGAGCCGGTACCCGTGCAGCGCGCGATCGTCGCCGAGGCGATGACCGACTCGGACTACCGCGGGGTCGGCATTCTCCGAGGCACGCACCGCCTGATCCTCAACTGCCGACCTAGCGTGGAAATCGAGCTCTACGACCTCGCCACCGACCCCGATGAGAGCGACAACCTGGAGACACGCTCCCCCCGGGTCGCACGCGAGTTGGTGAATCTACTCAGAGGAATCTATCAAGGCGACCCCTGCGCCCGGCTCGACGACGCCGTGCGCGGCGTCGAGGCCGCTGCGGGCCTC
>DATLFI010000229.1:0-15065 GCA_035524895.1 Thermoanaerobaculia bacterium
GAAGGAGAAGGCTGTGCCGTCCCGCGCGATGCCTGCGCTCGCTAGGAGGTCCGCCTGATCGCTGTAGTGCATGCCGCCGGCGGCGTGCAGGGTGATGCGTTTCGCCGGCCGGTGACTGATCCCGATCACTGCGGTGTGGAAGGGATCCGAGAGCGCGAGCGGCAGCCGGTCGGCCGCTAACCCGTCGCCACCGTCCAGAACGCTCTCCGGACGATCCGACCACTCCGGCACCACGTAGGTGTAGCTCCCGATCAAGCCCGTCCGCTTTCCGAGCGTGCGGTCGACGATCAGGGTCGCCGCGTAGTCGCTCTCGTCGATACCCGCCTCCAGCAGGCCGAGCGCGGGCTCGATCTCCGTCGCGGTCCGTCCGACGTAGAGCAGTAGTCCAGTGGCCGACCAGCTGTGCTCGAAGCCGGCAAAGAGCCGGGACTGGGAGAAGGGGGTTCGAGGCAGCACCAGCAGCTGTCCTCCGAGGTGTCGGCTGGGGTCCTCGCCGTCGAGCAAGGAGCCACCGAAGACGAGCCGCGAGCGCCGCGAGGTCATGTGCTCGATGCGGGCCCCCGCCGCGTGGTGCGTGGCGTCCAGCTCGCCCTGCCGCTCGAACTGCTCGAGCTCCCCTTGGTAGGCAAGGATCACCTCGGAACGCCGCGACGGACGGCGATGCAGCAGCAGCGAGGGACCGACCACGTAGATCGAGTCCTCGACTCCGTCGATGGCTTCGGCTCCGTGATCCGCCGCGCCAGCGACTGCTTCTCCGAAGCGCAGGCCAGTGTCTCGCGCCCCTCCGAGGGTCAGTGAGAAGCTCAGTCCGGTGGCTGCGTTCGCGCTCTCGTCCTCGTCGAATCTGGGCCGACGTTGGTCGAACGGTGAGGCTTCGTTCAGCAGCTCCTCGTCTTGGGCACCACCTTCCGCCGTTGCGTCCGGGACTTGCGAATGGACTTGCAGAGTCGTAGCGGCTCCGGCGTCGTCGCTCGATGCCGGCGGCGATTGCGCTGGCGGCGACTGGCTCCCCAGCAGCAGCACCATCGCGAGCGCGAGCAGGCTGGAGTCAACCATCGACCTGCACCGTGTCCTTCGGTTCGAGGTAGAACATCGACCCTCCTGACCGCATGAGGCGCTTGAGGTTGATCGAGATCCGCTCGATGCCCGATGGCGTCGGGCGGAGCACCGTGACCTTGGTCTTGTTCGCGAACTCGGTGAAACCGCCGCCCATCGCGACCGCGTCGAGGACGGTGGTTTGGTGGCCGAGGCGATAGCGGCCGGGACGGCGGACCTCGCCCATTACCGAGATCTGTCGGCTGTGGATCGCCTGGACGCTGACCGTGACCACCGGCAAGGCGATGTACCTCTCGAGCTTCTCTGCGATCTCCTCCTGAAGCTCGCGAGGTGTTCTGCCTTCGGCCGGCAACTCGCCAACGAGAGGCAAGGTGATGCGGCCGTCGGGCCTTACCGTCGCGGTGGTCGAGAGCTCGTCCTCTTTCCAGACGAATACCTCGATCACGTCCTCCGGGCCCAGCAAGAAACTGTTGCCGACCCGCTCGCCATCCGAAGCTCCCGAATCGGGGAGGTCCTCCGGCTCTGACGCGAGCCCCCGATCGTCCTGGGCCACACCAGCCCAACCGCCGGATGGCAGCGCCAGTGACAGCAAGAGTGACAAAGCCGCGGTGAACAAGAACGGAAGCGCAGGTTTCATCGTGGGCCGGTGCTCGGCTGGAGCCGTGGATTCGTTGGAGCCGTGGAGGGTCGAGTCGCGCACGGAAGCCGACAGAGGCAAGAGGCGTGCCCGCGTCGGTTCCGTCAGGAAGGGTCCTAACGTGGGTCGCGTGCCGCGAGTCGTTCGCAGAACTCTTCTGCGCAAGGTGGGAAGCGCGCTTCCAGACCGGATACGTCTCGTTCCAGGAATCGGATCGGAAGCGTTTGTCTCAATGTCGTCGAAGTCGGCTGCCGAGGGGCGATGAGCCGAGCCAAAGCGATGCCATGTCGGAAAAACTGACTCGGACGACCGGAAGTTCCTCCACGCCGTCCACCTCGCCGGCGAAGCGAGCAGGCAACAGCTCCGGGTACACGCCTTGGAGATGCGCGACGCCGGTGGGGCGCCCGGCGAATCCGGTGGCAGCCACGCAATCTCGCCAAGAGCGTCACCGTCGAGTGAGCTCCGTCCCGCTGCTAGCCCCCTGAGCCGACATCCTCGAACCGCTCGCCTGATACCGTCGCGCCACCGGCCGGCGACGAGGACGATTCCGAGCGATGCAGCGCAGGATCCGTATGGGTATGGTGGGCGGCGGGCGCGGCGCCTTCATCGGCAACGTGCACCGCATGGCAGCGCAGCTCGACGGAAGCATCGAGCTGGTGTGCGGCGCGCTCAGCTCCGATCCGGAGCGAGCCAGCGCCTCGGCGCGCGACTGGTTCCTTCCCGAGGACCGCTCGTATGGCAGCTTCCACGAGATGTTCGAGCGGGAGCGGGAGCGCGACGACGCGATGGACTTCGCCGCCATCGTGACGCCCAACCACCTGCACCTCCCGGTCGCCGAGGCGGCGCTGCGGGCGGGCTTCCACGTGATGTGCGACAAGCCGATGACCCACGACGTCGCGGAAGCGGAGCGGTTGGTGGCGTTGGTGGAGGAGACCGGGCTGCTGTTCGGTCTGACCCACAACTACACCGGGTATCCGCTGGTGAAGGAGGCGAGGCAGCGGGTCGCGGAGGGCGAGCTGGGCGCCATCCGCAAGGTGGTGGTGGAGTATCCGCAAGGCTGGCTGGCTGGTCCCCTCGAGCAGGACGGGCAGAAGCAGGCGGCGTGGCGCACCGATCCGGCGCGCGCCGGCGCCGCCGGTGCCATGGGCGATATCGGCACCCATGCCGCGAACCTCGCCGAGTACGTCACCGGGCTTCCGATCGAGAGCGTCTGCGCCGATCTCACCGCCTTCGTCCCCGGACGACGGCTCGACGACGACGGCAACGTGTTGTTGCGCTTCGCGGACGGGGCGCGCGGCGTGCTCTACGCCAGCCAGGTCTCGATCGACGACGAGAACGCGCTCGCGCTCCGCGTCTACGGTGAGCGTGGTGGTCTCGAGTGGCACCAGGAGGAGCCGAACTCGCTGGTCCTCAAGTGGCCGGACCGGCCACGCCAGGTCCTGCGTACTGCGAGTCACGGCCTCGGCGAGGCGGCGGCGCGTGCGGCGCGGCTGCCCGCCGGCCATCCCGAAGGCTTCATCGAGGCGTTCGCCAACCTGTACCGGGGCTTCGCGCTCGGGGTCGCCGCACGCCTGCGCGGCGACCAGCCGCCGGCGGAGGCCGGCGACGTGCCGACGGTACACGACGGCCTGCGCGGCATGCGCTTCGTCGAAGCCGTGGTGGCGAGCTCGCGCAGCGAGCGCAAGTGGACCACGCTCGCATAAGGCGAGTAGCCGGGCGCGGAGACCTTGTCGAGGAGCGACCGAAAGCGATCGAGCTGCGAAGGAGAGATCATGCCGCGACCCGTGACGCTGTTCACCGGCCAGTGGGCCGACCTGCCGCTCGCCGAGCTGGCGCCGCTGGCGCGCGAGCTTGGCTTCGACGGCCTCGAGCTCGCCTGCTGGGGTGACCACGTCGACGTCGTGGGCGACGACGAACGGGCCGTCGAGCGCAAGCTGGCGCTGCTGCGCGAGCACGGGCTCGAGCTCTTCGCGATCAGCAACCACCTCGCGGGACAGGCGGTTTGCGACCGCATCGACGACCGTCACCGGGCGATCCTGCCGGCGAGAGTCTGGGGCGACGGGGACCCGGAAGGAGTCCGCCGGCGCGCCGCCGAGGAGATGATCGCCACCGCCGAGGCGGCCAGGCGGCTCGGCGTGTCGATCGTCAACGGCTTCACTGGCTCCTCGATCTGGCACTTGGTGTACTCGTTCCCGCCGGTGCCGCCGGCGATGATCGACGCCGGCTATCGCGACTTCGCCGAGCGCTGGCGGCCGATCCTCGACCGCTTCTCCGCGCTCGGCGTGCGCTTCGCGCTCGAGGTCCACCCCACCGAGATCGCGTTCGACATCGCGTCGGCCGAGCGAGCGCTGGAGGCGGTCGACCACCATCCGGCGTTCGGCTTCAACTACGACCCCAGCCACTTCGGCTATCAGGGCGTTGACTACGTCGCCTTCCTGCGGCGCTTTCGCGACCGCATATTCCACGTCCACGTCAAGGACGTGTTCTGGTCGGAGCAGCCGCGCGAGGTCGGGGTGTTCGGCGGTCACGTGGCATTCGGCGATCCGCGCCGGGTGTGGGACTTCCGCTCGCCGGGACGCGGATCGATCGATTTCGAAGAGGTCCTCCGCGCGCTCAACGAGATCGGCTACGCGGGGCCGCTCTCGATCGAGTGGGAGGACGCCGGCATGGACCGCCGGCACGGCGCGGCCGAGGCGTGCGACTTCGTCAAGGCGCTCGATTTCCCGCCGGCTGGAGCCGCCTTCGACGCCGCATTCGAGCGCCGGTAGCCATCGGCTCGCCGTCGTGACTGCGCTCCCGTCACCCTGGAGTCAGCCTGGAGCAACCATCTGACCCCACCGAACCGACCCACACGGATCGCCGGCGTCGACTGCTCGACCCAGTCGACCACGGTAGAGGTGCGCGATGCGTCCACCGGCGAGCTGATCGCCAGCGGTAGCGCGCCGCACCCGCCGGTCACGCCGCCGGTGGCCGAGCAGCACCCCGACGCGTGGTGGCGAGCCTTCGAGCACGCCTGGGCCGAGGCGGGCGCGCCCAAGGTCGCGGCGATCTCGGTGGCGGCGCAGCAGCACGGCATGGTCGCGCTCGGCGCCGGCGGCGAGGTCCTGCGTCCCGCCGTGCTCTGGTGCGACACGACGTCGGCGGAGGACGCCGCGCGGCTGGTCGAGCGGCTCGAGGGCGGCGCCGCGGCCTGGGCGGAACGGTGCGGGCTGGTGCCGGTCGCCTCGTTCACCATCAGCAAGCTGGCGCGGTTGCGGCGCGTCGAGCCCGACGTCTACTCCCGTCTCGAGCGGGTGTGCCTGCCTCACGACTGGCTCACGCACCGCCTCACAGGGGGCGAGCCGGTGACCGACCGCGGCGACGCTTCGGGAACAGGCTACTGGTCGAGCACGGCCGTTGCGGCGCGCGAGCGATCCGTAGCTGAGGCTGCGCCGACCAGCGGCCCCGGCGGCTACGTGGAGTCGCTGCTTGACCTGGTCGACCCCGAGCGCGACTGGACCCGGGCACTGCCACGCGTACTGGGCCCGAGCGAGCCAGCCGGGCGCTGGCGGGAGCAGGGGGCGCTCGTCGGCCCGGGCACCGGCGACAACATGGGGGCGGCGCTCGGGCTGGGGGTCGGGCCCGGAGAGTTGGTGCTCTCGATCGGCACCTCGGGCACCGCCTACGTGGTCTCGGAGGCCCCGGTGGCGGACGCTTCGGGCGCGGTCGCCAGCTTCGCCGACGCCACCGGCCGGTTCCTGCCGCTGGTCTGCACACTCAACGCCGCCAAGGTAACCGACGCCGTCGCGCGGCTGCTCGGGGTCGACCACGAAGGGCTCGACCGGCTCGCGCTCGCCGCGACGCCTGATGTCGGCGAGCTGGTCCTGCTCCCTTACTTCGACGGCGAGCGCACTCCGAACCGTCCCCACGCCACCGGCGTGTTGGCCGGGCTGCGATCCGACGCGACCCGCGAGCAGGTCGCGCGCGCCGCCTTCGAAGGCGTGGTGTGCGGGTTGCTCGACGCGGTCGACGCGCTCGCGCGGCTCGCGCCGATTGGAGACACCATCACCCTGGTCGGCGGCGGCGCCCGCTCTGAGGCCTACCGCCGGATCCTCGCCGATCTCTCGGGTCGCGCCGTGGTGACACCCGAGCTGGGCGAGACGGTTGCGCTCGGCGCCTGCGTGCAGGCGGCGGCGGTCCTCGACGGCGCCCCGCCGGAGGCGGTGCGCGCGACCTGGCAGCTCGGCTCCGGCCGGCTCACCGAGCCCGATCCGCGCGTTCCGCCCGAGGAGCTGCGCGCCCGCTACCGGAAGCGGCGAGAGCGCGAGGATGCCGAGTGACGAGCGTAGCCGCCGACCCAGGAGATGCCGCGATGACCACCAGCCACCAGCCGCTGTTCCCCGACCTCGAGCGCGTGCCCTACCTCGGGCCTGATGCGAGCGACCCGCTCGCTTACCGCTGGTACGAACCCGGTCGCGTCGTGGCCGGCCGGTCGATGGCGGATCACCTGCGGCCGGCGGTGTGCTACTGGCACACCCTCTGCTGGCCGGGCACCGACATGTTCGGCGACGGCACGTTCGAGCGTCCGTGGCTGAGACCAAGCGGCGATCCCATGACGCAGGCGCTCATGCGGCTCGAGGCGGCGTTCGAGATCGTCACCAAGCTCGGCGTGCCGTTCTTCTGCTTCCACGACCGGGACCTCGCGCCCGAGGGCTCGAACGGGCGCGAGACCGCCGCCCACCTCGCGGCGATGGTCGACGCCGCCGCGGCCAAGATGGACGCCACCGGCGTGCGCCTGTTGTGGGGCACCGCCAACCTGTTCTCTCATTCCCGCTACGCGTCAGGCGCCGCCACCAATCCCGACCCCGAGGTGTTCGCGTTCGCCGCCGCGCAGGTGAAGCAGGCGCTCGAGGCCACCCATCGGCTGGGGGGAGAGAACTACGTGCTGTGGGGCGGTCGCGAGGGTTACGACACGCTGCTCCACACCGACCTCCGCCGCGAGCTGGACCAGCTCGCGCGCTTCCTCCACCTGGTGGTGGAGCACAAGCACAAGATCGGCTTCGCCGGGACGCTGCTGGTCGAGCCGAAGCCGCACGAGCCCACGAAGCATCAGTACGACCACGACTGCGCCGCGGTCCACGCCTTCCTCGAGCGCCATCGGCTGGTCGGTGAGGTCAAGCTCAACATCGAGGTCAACCACGCCACCCTGGCGGGCCATAGCTTCCACCACGAGGTGGCCTACGCGCTCGCCCACGACCTCTTCGGCAGCGTCGACGCCAACCGCGGCGATCCACAGAACGGCTGGGACACCGACCAGTTCCCGAACGACGCCGCGGAGTGGACGCTCGCGCTCTACGAGATCCTGCGCGCCGGCGGGCTCTCGACCGGCGGCTTCAACTTCGACGCCAAGCTCAGGCGCCAGAGCGTCGATCCGCACGACCTGCTCCACGCCCACATCGGCGGTCTCGACACCCTGGCCGAGGCGTTGCTACGCGCCGCGAGGCTGCTCGAAGAAGGAGAGCTGCAGCGCTTCGTCGCGGAGCGCTACGCGGGTTGGGATGGGGAGCTCGGTCGCGACATCGTCGCCGGCCGGCTCGGTCTCGAGGCGCTCGGCCGCATCGTCGCCGAGCGCGGCATCGCCCCTCGTCCTCGTTCCGGCCGCCAGGAGCTGCTCGAGAACCTGGTGCGCAACTGCCGCTCGGGATGAACGTCGAACGTGGATCGAGGGACTCAGTGTCCACCATCCGGTGCTCCTCCGCGGCGCGCTCCGGAAGATCTAGAGTGCCCAGGCGTGCGATAGTTGGAGGGTCGGCAATATCAGTCGACACGCTCGAGCGTCGCCGCATGCATGGCTCGTCGATCTCTCGTCCCGTCGCCCTCGGTGGATCCGCCCGCGGCTGCACTCTGCTCGGAGCGACCCTGGTCGGGTGGATGGCGGCGATAGGTCCGGCGGAGGCGCAGACGCTCTTCCGCGAGGACTTCGAGCACGCCGACACCGGCGACTGGTCGGCTACCGCGCCGCCACGTTGCGACGTGATCGTGCCGTTCGACCGCGGGATCGAGCCGTCGCAAGAGCTCTACGTGGGTCCCGGTGGCAGCAACACGACCGGCGACGGCTCTGCTGGCAACCCCTTCTCGACACTCGCTCATGCCGCCGGACTCGCTACGCCGGGTACGGCGATCCGTATCCTGCCGGGCACCTACTCCGGGGGCACCTTCCTCTACGACCTCCACGGCAGCGCGGCCGCTCCGATCTGGGTCGGCGGCGTGGCCGGGCAGGCGCGACCGGTTATTGCGGGCGGTGGGGAGGGGCTGCACCTGGTGCGTGCGCGATGGGTCGTGTTGCACGACCTCGAGGTGCAGGGGCAGTCCTTCAACGGGATCAACGCGGACGACGGCGGCGACTACGGCAACCCGCTCGCCAGCCACCACGTCGCCTTCCGGCGGCTCGCCATCCACGACGTCGGCGGCACCGGCAACCAGGACTGCCTCAAGCTCTCCGGCATCTACGACTTCTGGGTGCTCGACAGCACGTTCGAGGCGTGCGGCGGCGGGATCTCCGGCAGTGGCGTCGACTGCGTGGGCTGTCACCGCGGTCTGGTCGCGCGCAATCGCTTCCAGTCGACTTCCGGAAATGCCGTGCAGGTCAAGGGCGGCAGCTCGGACATCGAGCTGCGCTGGAATCACCTCGTGTCGCCCGGCCAGCGTGGCTTCAATATGGGCGGCAGCACCGGCTTCGAGTTCTTCCGCCCACCCCTCTCCACCACCGAGCCCAACGCTGAGGCGCGTCGCATCCTTGCCCTCGGCAACCTCATCGAGGGCGGCGTCGCCGCCTTCGCTTTCGTCGGCTGCGTCGACTGCGTCGCGGCGCACAACACCATCGTCGAGCCCGACAACTGGCTGTTCCGCATCCTCCAGGAGACGCTCACCTCGGGGAGCTTCGAGTTCGAGCCGTCGCGCAACGGGCTGGTACGCAACAACCTCTTCTACTTCGTTCGGGGTGACATCTCGACCCACCTCAACATCGGCCCCAACACCGACCCCGCGAGCTTCCAATTCCGCAACAACCTGTGGTTCGCCGCCGATGACCCGGGCCAGTCGCAGCCCAGCCTGCCCTCGGTCGAGATCGGCGGCGTCTACGGCCAGGATCCTCTGCTCGAGCCTGACGGCTCGATCCCCGGCGCGAGCCCCGCCGCCGGCGCCGGCCACGCTCAGCCGTGGCTCGGCGGCGACCGCGCTGGCTCGTGCTATTTGTCGCCGCCGAGCATCGGGGCGTACGAGGTGCGATGAGGCTGTCGGGTCGGTGCATCGTGCCGGCTGGCGCGCACGCGCACCTCGGCGACGGAGCAACCCCACCCCGAAGTGGTCGACGAACCCCTCGACGCGGGGCGGCCGGGCTACGCTATCGCTCACCAGCGCTACCGGCTCGATCCGCGGAAAACTTCGTGTCTCGATGATGGGGCTGTCCGAACGCACGAAAGCAGAGGTGAATCGATGACGTCTCTCCCGCTCGCGTGGCTCCCTGGCTTTCCTACTTTCTTGGTGTGGGCCGTTGTTTCGCTGGCTGCGCCCGCCGCCCCAGCGCAGCAGGCCACGATCTCGGCACCGTCCGAAGTGGCGGTGGGTGCGGAGTTCGTGGTTTCGTGGACCGGTCCCGGCGGAGAGCGGGACTTCGTCAGTCTCGACCCTGCCGGTGCTCCCGAGCGGCAGTACGGGCCCTACGAGTACGTCCGCAAGGGGAGCCGCCTTACCTTTCGAGCTCCGGGCAAGCCGGGCCAGTACGAGGTGCGCTACCACAGTGAAGCGAGCGGGTACCCGGTGCTGGCGTCCGCCCCGGTGCGGGTGGTGGCGATCGAGGCGGCGCTCGAGGTGCCGGGCACCGTTTCGGTCGGGGCGCCGGTGGCCATCACCTGGACCGGTCCCGACAACCCGCGTGACTTCATCAGCATCGACGCCGAGGGGGCGCGCGAGCAGGAGTACGGAGGCTACGCCTACACCTCGAAGGGCAGTCCGCTCACGGTCGCTGCGCCGGCGGCTCCGGGGCGCTACCTTGTTCGCTACCACCTCGGGGTCAGCGGCTATCCGGTCATCGGCACGGCTTCCCTAACCGTCACCGAGGTCGCTGCGACCCTCGAGGTGCCGGCGCGTGCCGCTGCCGGCAGCACGATCGCCGTCACCTGGACCGGTCCCGACAACGCCGGAGACTTCATCAGCATCGACCAGGTCGGCCTTCCCGAGAGCCGGTACGGCAGCTACGCGTACACGACGAAGGGCAGCCCGCTGGAGCTTCCAGTTCCTGACCAGCCGGGCAGCTACGAGGTGCGTTATCACCTCGGCGCCAGCGGTTACCGCGTGATCGGCTCGTCGCCGCTGTCGGTCGGCGACGTCACGGCCTCCGTGGACCCGGTCGAGCCGGTGGTGGTGGGGGAGCCCTTCGAGGTGTCCTGGACCGGCCCGGACAACGAGCGGGACTTCGTGACCATCGTTCCGGCCGGAGCCCCCGAGCGGTCCTACGAGTCCTACGCCTACACCCGGCGCGGCAACCCGCTGCGCGTCGCGGCGCCCAAGTCGCCGGGCTCCTACGAAGTGCGCTACCTCACCGGACAGGACTACCGCACGCTCGCCAGCGTCGCGGTGGACGTCCGCCCCGGATCAGCTCGGGGGAGCTTGAGGGTGATCGGAGCAGGCTCGGGCACCGACGCCGGGGCGAGTGCCTCCGGCGCCGGGGCTGTCGAGGTCATCCTCGATGCCTCGGGAAGCATGCTGCAGCGTCTCGGCGACAAGCGCCGCATCGAGCTGGCTCGGGACGCGCTGCTCGATCTCACCGGGTCCGCACTGCCGGCGGGGACACCCTTCGCACTGCGGGTCTTTGGCCATCGCGAGGCAGGCTCCTGCCGCACCGACCTGGAGTTGCCGCTCGGTCCCCTCGACCCTGGCGGAGCGGCCGCCAAGATCCGCTCGGTGGAGGCGATGAACCTCGCCAAGACCCCCATCGCCGCCTCTCTGCGCGCGGTGCGGCAGGACTTGGCCGCTGCCTCGGGCCCGCGGCTGGTGGTGCTGGTCACCGACGGTGAGGAGACCTGCGACGGCGACCCGGCGGCCGCGATCGAGGAGCTCCGGGCGGCGGGCATCGAGGTCAGGGTCGACATCGTCGGCTTCGCCATCGACGAGCTCATGCTCAAGGAGGAGTTCGAGCGTTGGGCACGGCTCGGCGGCGGGCGGTACTTCGACGCTGCGGACGGCGACGCGCTACGCCAGGCCGTGCGCGGCTCGCTCCAGGAGAGCTACCAGGTGCTGTCGGGCACCGAGGTGGTCGCGACCGGGACGGTGGGTGGCGATGCGGTCGAGGTCGCTCCCGGTCGGTATCAGGTGCTGATGTCTTCCGGACGCGACCTCGGCACGGTCACCGTGACCGCGGGCGAGACGACGCAGCTTCGAACGGGAGGCTGACGAAGCAGGCGGAATCCGCGGGCCTAGCCGGCGAGCCGAGCCGGCGGGCCTAGCCGGCGAGCCGAGCCGGCGAGACAGAGCAAGAACCGCGCTGTTGGGTGGGCGCATACGGATTCGACTGTGGGACAATCGAAGCATGTCGAGTCCGGAGAAAGCGCCCATTGTTGCGACCAAGTACGTGTACGGTTTCGGCGGTGGCGACGCCGAAGGCTCAGCCGAGCTGAAGAACTTGCTCGGCGGCAAAGGGGCTGGTCTCGCCGAGATGAGCCGCCTCGGAATCCCGGTACCGCCCGGATTCACGCTCACCACCGAGGCTTGCATCCACGTGCAGCGGAACGACGGCGCGTGGCCGCCGGGCCTCGAAGTCGAGGTGCGCGCGCAGCTCGCGCGGCTCGAGGAGCTGCGCGGCGAGCGCTTCGGCGACCTCGAGCGGCCGCTCCTGGTGTCGGTGCGCAGCGGCGCCGTGGTCTCGATGCCGGGGATGATGGACACCGTGCTCGACCTCGGGCTGACCCGCGAGATCGTCGAGGCGCGCTGCGGCGCCGACGGCGGCCGCGAGAGCGGTTTTTGGCTCGACTGCTACCGGCGCCTGCTCATGATGTTCGGCGACGTGGTGCTCGGCCTGCCCGAGAGCGAGCTGGTCGCGGCGGTCGCCGAGGCGCGTCGCGAACAGGACGGTGCCGGCGGCGGGCGGCCGGGCTCGAGCGAGCAACGCCGCGCGATCGCCGCGCTCGAGGCGGTGTACCGGCGCTATGACAAGGAGCTGCCGCAGGACCCGTCCGCCCAGCTCCGTGCCGCGATCGACGCGGTCTTCGCTAGCTGGAGCAACCGGCGCGCCCACGAGTACCGGCGCCTGCACGGCATTCCGGAGGACTTGGGAACCGGGGCGACCGTCCAGACGATGGTGTTCGGCAACCGGGGTGCGGGGTGCGCGAGCGGCGTCGCTTTCACGCGCAATCCGGCGACCGGCGAGCCAGTGCTCTACGGCGAGTACCTTCTCGACGCGCAGGGTGAGGACGTGGTAGCGGGGACCCATACGCCGCGGCCGATCGGCGCCGGCGCGGGCAGCCTCGCCGAGGAGATGCCAAGGGCTTACGACGAGCTGCGCGAGATCGCGAAGGTGCTCGAGCAGCACTTCCGCAACATGCAGGACGTCGAGTTCACCGTCGACCACGGTCGGCTCTACATGCTGCAGACGCGCACCGGCAAACGCAGCGGTCCGGCCGCGGTGCGCATTGCGGTCGAAATGGTCGACGAGGGTCTGATCGACGAGCGCGAGGCGCTGCGTCGGGTCGAGCCGCAGCACCTGGTGCAGATGATGGCGCCGGTGTTCGACGCCGCCGAGCGCGAGCGCGCCCGCAAGGAGGGGCAGCTCCTGGCGCGGGGCCTGCCCGCCGGTCCGGGGGCCGCTTCGGGACGGATCGCGTTCGACGCCCAGCGCGCCGCCGACATGGCGCACGAAGGCGGCCCGGTGCTGCTGGTGCGCGACGAGACCTCGCCCGAGGACATCGTCGGCATGTACGCGTCGGTCGGCATCCTCACCACCCGCGGCGGCATGACCTCGCACGCCGCGGTGGTCGCGCGCGGGCTCGGGAAGCCCTGCGTGGTCGGCGCCGGCGACCTGCAGGTCGACGAGGCGGCGGGGGTGCTACACGCTGGCGCGCGCGCGATCCGCGAGGGCGAGTGGCTGTCGCTCGACGGCACCAGCGGCGAGGTGCTCGAGGGACGACTGACGACGCAGCCCTCGCAGGTGCTCGCCGCGCTGCGCGGCAAGGGCGAAAAGACCCGAGCGGCACTAGCGTTCGAGCGACTGCTCCAGTGGGCCGATCGCGAGCGCCGGCTGCGGGTGCGCGCCAACGCCGACACGCCCGAGGACGCGCGCACCGCCCGCGCTCTCGGCGCGGAGGGCATCGGCCTCTGCCGCACCGAGCACATGTTCTTCGACGCCGAGCGCATCCCCTGGGTGCGTCAGCTCATCCTCGCGCGCGACGAGAAGGAACGGCAGAAGGCGCTCGCGAAGCTGCTGCCGGTGCAGCAGGCAGACTTCGAAGGCATCCTGCGCGCGCTGCACGGCCTGCCGGTGACCATCCGCCTGCTCGACCCGCCGCTCCACGAGTTCCTGCCGCGCGAGGGGGAGGCGATCGCGCGCCTGGCCGCCGACATGGACGTGCCCATCGAGCACGTGCACGCCAAGGTGGAGTCGCTCGCCGAGTCGAACCCGATGCTCGGGCACCGCGGCTGCCGGCTCGGCCTCACCACGCCCGAGATCTACGACATGCAGGTAGAGGCGATCGTGCGCGCCACGTGTCGCCTGGTGCGGGAGGGTGTCGAGGCGCACCCCGAGATCATGATCCCGCTGGTTGGTGTGGAGGAGGAGATCGCCCGCCTGCGTCGTCGCACCGCGGACCTCGTGGCGCGCATCGCGCAGGAAGAGGGCATCGAGCTCGACATCCCCATCGGCACCATGATCGAGGTGCCGCGCGCCGCGCTGATCGCCGACAAGATCGCCCGGCACGCCGACTTCTTCTCGTTCGGCACCAACGACCTCACGCAGATGACCTACGGCTTCTCGCGCGACGACGTCGCCCGTTTTCTCGTCCGCTACGTCGAGGACGGCGTCCTGCCCTATGACCCATTCGCCCGCCTCGACACCGAAGGCGTCGGCCAGCTCGTCGAGATGGCATGTCGCCTCGGTCGACAGGGGCGGCCCGGCCTCAAGCTCGGCATCTGCGGCGAGCACGGCGGCGACCCGCACTCCATCGAGTTCTTCGCCGAGGTCGGTCTCGACTACGTCTCCTGCTCGCCGTATCGCGTGCCGATCGCAAGGCTCGCCGCGGCGCGCGCAGCTCTCGGCACCGGCGCTGGTATGAGCGACGAGGCGATCGGCCGCTGAGCGCGGCAGATACCGTATGGGCTTCTTCCTCGAGGCTTTCCTGGGCAGCGAATCCGCCCTGCGAGCGTGGCAGCGGCGGCTCCCGGCGGCGGTCGTCTGTCCGCTGAACGGCGAGCTCGCGCTGGTGCCGGTGACCGGGGCGCTCTACCGCGAGCTCCGCGCCGTGCTCGGCGAGAAGGAGGCCGCGCGCCTCGACGCGGCGCAGCCCCCGACGTGGCCGTCGCCGAGCTTCGTGGCAGCGGTCCGTCACTGGGGAGCCGAGGCATCGCGCGCCGCGCCCGTCGCGCACCTGAGCACCGGCGAGTTCGGAAACTACGGTCACGAGGAGGTCACCCTCTGGGTCGGAGGGCGCGAGGTCCGCTCTCGCGCCGACCTCGCCACGGCGCTGCGGTTCTTGCGGTCCGAGGCCGGGCTCTCGTTCGATGAGGCGGCCGTGAACGTCGAGAAGCACCGAGGCGAGGAGGCGGCCGACAAGTGGGTGGCCGAGGCTCTGCGCCAGGATTCCTCTCGGGGCTCCGGACCTGTCGGTAGTGGAGGAGACGTGAGTGGCTCTCGGGACGGCGCTGGCGCCGAAACCGAAGAGGCAGGCCGTTCGCGACGCCCGTTGGGCGGCGTGCTCTTCTCCGCCCGGCGCGGAGGCAGTCCGAGCGGCTGCGTCCTCACCTCGTGTCTCGCCGGGCTAGCGGCCGCGCTGGCGATCTGGAGCACGCTCTAGATCGGTAGCGCGCACCTCGAGCGAGCGATGCCGCGACTCTCGTAGCATCCGCGTTCCCGGCCGAACCAGCACACCTGCACGCCCGCGCGGGCGCGTCGAGGGCTCGCGGGACTCCCCGGATTCCACGCACATGAACGAGCGAGACTCGCGAGTCGGCTCAGGTGAACGCGAGCCGGCGGGCGCGGCACGCAAAGACTCGGTCGGGGGGCTGGCCGGCACGCTCTGGCAGGCCGGCGTGGCAGCCCGGGAGCGCGACGCGGCGCGTCAGGAGGCCGCTCGGGCCTCCGCGCTCAACCACTTCATGGCGCAGATGCTCACCGCGTCGGATCCCGAAG
>DATLFI010000230.1:0-2940 GCA_035524895.1 Thermoanaerobaculia bacterium
TGTCGCTGATCGACGGACAGCCACGCTCGGCCGACGCTCGCACTCACTCCGGCGCCGCGACCCTCCTTGCGCTCGACCGCGATCGGGTGGCCGGAGTGCTGTCGATGGAGCCGGAGGCAGCTCTGGCGTTCTTGCGCCTGCTCTGCCGGATCCTGGCCGCCCGGCTGCGCGAGCAGGAGGAGAAGCTGGTGCTGTGGCAGATCTTGAGCTTCCACGACCCGGAGCGCGGCGGCAGGACCGGCGGCGCAGAGTAGGCGCAGAGTAGGCGCAGAGTAGCGGCGCCGAGGCCTCCGCCCCCGCCTACGGGCCGTCACGGGCACGTCTACGGGCCGTCACGGGCACGCCTACGGGCCGTCACGGCACCGCCTGCGGGACCTCCGCGACCAACCTACGTGCCCTCCGGCACTCCCATGGTGACCAGCAGGCCACGGTCCGGGATGAGCCGGCGAGCGACATCCCGAATCTCGTCCCGATCGATGTCGCTCCAGCGCCGACGGATCCACGCCACGTCGTCGTAAGGCAGGCCGTAGAAGCGACCCTCGGCGAGGAGGTCCGCCCACTGGCGGGCAGTCTCCCGGCGGAACGGGTCGACGCCGAGGAGGTAGCCCCGCGCCTCGTCCAGCTCCTGCTGGGTGATGCCGTCGTGACGCAAGCGCTCGAGCTCCTCGCGAAGGACGCTCTCGGCACGCTCGATCGCCACCTCGGGAACGCCGGCATAGACCACGAAGCGACCCGGGTCGAGCCCTGAGCCCGCGGCAGTCTGCACCGCCACCGCGTAGGCGAGGCCCTCGTGCTCGCGGATGCGCGAGGGAAGCCGTCCGTGAAGACTTTCGCCGGCGCCCAGGACGACACCCAGGACCTCGAGCGCCGGCAGCGCGAGATGGTGCCTGGGCACGGTCAGGCAGCCGGCGTAGAGGTGCGCCTGACCTTCCCCTGGAACCGCGATCCGTAAGGGGCTCCCCAAGCCGCGCGGCGCGGGCGGGTCGGGACTCTGCACCACCGCCACGTCGAGATCCGAGAAAAGTCGCTCCAGTCGTGCCCGCACCGCCGGCTCCGAGACCTCGCCGGCGAGCGCGATCACGGCGCCGCGCTGCAGCGCGGCGCGATGGAAAGCGCGGCAGTGCTCGACGCGCAGCGAGCGGAGGCCGGCCGGCGTGCCCTGCAGCGGGTGGGCGAACGGATGCGGCGCGTAGACCTGCTCCTGGTGCGCCCAGCCCGCGAGCACGTCGGGCTCGTCGCCGAGGCTCTCGAGGTCGGAGATGGTCTGCTCCCGCACCCACTCGAAGCGGTCCTCCGGGAAGGCCGGTTCGAACAGCAGCTCCGCCGCGATCTCGAGGGCCAGCTCCCAGTCGTCGGCCAGCGCGTCGAGAGCGAGACCGTGCACGTCGCCGGCACCGAACGTCTGGAGGGACATGCCACGGTCATCGACCTGCTCGGCGATCTCGCGCCAGCTCCGCCGCGAGGTGCCCTCCCCGAGCATCCGACCGCACACCCACGCCTCGCCCGGCCGGCCCTGGAGGCGCGCCCCGCCGCGGAGCAGCACGCGCAGCGCGCACACGGGGACTCCGTCGACGCGACGAACGGCGACGTCGAGTCCAGGGTTGGCTGCAGTGTGAAGCGCCGGCGTCATCGCCGCAGGCAGCTCGCGTGGGTCGGCGGTGTCGAGAGCCACGACACCCCCACTACTCCGGCAGCGACCAGCCCACCACCGCCCCGCTCTCCGGGTGCAGTCTCTCGGCAGCGCGCCGCACGTCCTCGGCGTCGAGCTCGAGCTGGCGCTCGATCAGCTGCTCGGCCCATCCTCTGCCGAAGAGCACCTCCCCACGGCCCACCGCCATCCCCTGTTGGGAGGCGCGCTCGTGCGCGAAGACCCAGTCGGCGTGCGCGATACGCCGCGCGCGAGCGATTTCCGCCCACGACGGAGGCTCTCGGACGAGCCGATCCAAGGCCCGCAGCACCTCGGCCTCGACACGGTCCGGGGCGATCCCCGGGGTGACTTCCAGGGCCAGCGTGAAGGCGCCCGGCCCGACCGCCTCGCTCGCGTCCGCAGTGACCCACAAGCACAGACGCTGCTCCTCGACCAAGTCGCGGTGGAGGCGGCTCGCGCGCCCGCCGGCCAGCACCAGGGCGAGCTGACAGCAGGCGGCGTACTCGGGATCGGCCGCGTCGGGAGCCGGGATCGCAAGCAGCAGGCGCGCGATGTCGCCGCGGTGCCGGGACACGCGCACGACCTCGGGCAACCCCGCATAGGCCGGCAGCTGGCGCAGCCCTGGGGTCCCGCCTCCGACCGCCAGCATCGGCCGTGCCGCGGCCTCGGCCGCCGGCCAATCGACGTCTCCCGCCACCACCAGGCAGGCGTTGCTCGGCGCATAGTGACGCCGGAAGAAGTTGGCCATGGCCTCTGGTGTGTGGCGCTCGAGCTCCGCCCGCGTACCCAAGATCGGTCGCGCGTACGGGTGCTCGCGGTAGAGGACTCGATGCACCTCTTGCTCCAGCGCGTCCCATGGCTCGTTCTCGTACATCGCGATCTCTTCGAGCACCACGCGTCGCTCGCGCTCGAGCGCGCCCGCGTCGAGCGTGGGTCCCGCGAGCCGGTCGGCCTCGATCTCGAGCGCGATCGGCCAGGCGTCTGTCTGGAAAGCGAACGTGTAGACCGTGGCATCGTGGCTGGTGAAGGCGTTGGAGCGACCGCCCAACGATTGCGTGACCCGGTCGATCTCGCCCGGACCGAAGCGTCGCGCCCCCTTGAACATCATGTGCTCGAGGAAGTGGGCCATGCCGCCCTCCCCCGCCGCCTCACCGGCCGTCCCGATCTGGAACCAGAGAGCGGTCGAGACCACCGGAGCCCGGCGGTTCTCGAGCACGCACAACCGGAGCCCGTTCGCGAGACGACCGGTCGACAACCGGCCGGCGAGTCGCGGCGGCTCGGACTCACGCGTC
>DATLFI010000231.1:0-38632 GCA_035524895.1 Thermoanaerobaculia bacterium
GTGGCGACCGCGACCGGCACGCCGGCTTCGAGCAGGCGGCGCGCCGGCATCATCGGTTGGGCCAGCACGGCTGATGCGATCGGGAGGCTCACCGCGACCACGCCGGCCTCGGCGAGATCAGCGATGCCGCGCTCCGACACATGCTCGAGGTGGTCCGCCGAAGCAGCCTGGACCTCGGCTGCCAGCGATGCGCCGCCACCGTCGCCGAGCTGGTCGACGTGGAGCTTTGGCGCGAGCCCCGCTCCGAGCCCGGCGCGCAGCACGGCACGCGCCTCCTCCACCGAGAACGCCCCGTCCTCCACGAACACGTCGCAAAAGCGCGCCAGACCGCGCCGAGCGACCTCGGGGATCAACCGCTCGATCACCATCCGCAGGTACCCGTCGCGGTCGCGCGCGTGCTCCGCCGGCACCACGTGCGCGGCGAGCAGGGTCGGCACGATGCGGGTCGGCTGCGACGAGGCGAGCGCGCGATAGACCTCGAGCAGCTCGAGCTCGTGCTCGTACGACAACCCGTAGCCGCTCTTGCACTCGACGGTGGTGACCCCGAGCGCGCGCAGCGCGACGAGATCCGCCGCCGCCTGGTCGAACAGCTCGGAGGGGGACGCGGCTCGGGTCTGCCGTACGGTGCGCGCGATGCCGCCGCCGGCGCGCGCGATCTCGAGGTAGCTGGTGCCTTTCAGCCGCTCGACGAACTCGTCGGCGCGCCAGCCGCCGAACGCCAGGTGGGTGTGGCAGTCGACCAGACCCGGGATCACCAGCGCGTCTGATGCGTCGTGCTCCGCGTAGCCGGCCTCGGCGAGACCGAGCCCGTCCGGCAGCGCCGCCTCCTCCCCCACCCATTCGATCCTGCCGTCGCGCCACACCAGCGCCGCGCGGCGCAGCACGCGCAGCCCGGTCGCGCCCACGTCGGGCGTGGCGAGACACCCGATGTTGCGCAGGATGCCCGAGCGAGAACGCCCGCCCGACGGCGGCTCCACCGTCACTCCGCCCCGGATTCCTTGGTGTCGAGCATCGGCAGGTCGATGCCTCGCGCCCGCGCAGTCTCGACCGCCAGCTCGTACCCGGCGTCGGCATGGCGCATGACGCCGGTGCCGGGATCTGTGGTGAGCACGCGCTCGAGCCGCCGGGCCGCGCCAGCTGTGCCGTCGGCGACACAAACCATCCCGGCGTGGATCGAGTAGCCGATGCCGACGCCGCCGCCGTGATGCAGCGAGATCCACGACGCGCCCGCGGCGGTGTTCAGCAGCGCGTTGAGCAGCGGCCAATCGGCGATGGCGTCGGAGCCATCGCGCATGCCCTCGGTCTCGCGGTTGGGCGACGCCACCGAGCCGGCGTCCAGATGATCGCGCCCGATGACGATCGGGGCCTTGACCTTGCCGCGCTCGACCAGCCAGTTGAAGCGCAGGCCGAGCTCGGCTCGCTCGCCGTACTCCAGCCAGCAGATGCGCGCCGGCAATCCCTGGAAGTGGATCTTCGCTCGCGCCTGCTCGATCCAACGGCGCAGGTCATCCTTGTGCGGGAAGGTCTCGAGCACCGCCTCGTCGGTCACGGCGATGTCCGCGGGGTCGCCCGAGAGCGCGACCCAGCGGAAGGGCCCGGCGCCCCTGCAGAACAACGGCCGGATGAACTCGGGCACGAAGCCCGGGATCTCGAACGCGCGTGCCATGCCCCGGTGGTCGGCCACCTGGCCTCGCAGGTTGTTGCCGTAGTCGAAGGTGCGGGCCCCGCGACGCTGGAGCTCCAGCATCGCCTCGACGTGGACCACCATCGAGTCGAGCACTTCCTCGTCGTAGGCCTGGGGATCGCGCTCGCGCAGCAGCGCCGCCTGCTCCAGGCTGCGACCCGTGGGGATGTAGCCGACGCGAAGATCGTGGGCCGCGGTCTGGTCGGTGAGCACGTCGGGCACCACACCGCGACGCAGGAGCTCGGGGAGCACCTCGGCGACGTTGCCGACGAGACCGATCGACAGCGCCTCGCCATGGGTGCGCGCCTCGTCGAGCCGATCGAGCGCGCGGTCGAGATCGCGCTCCATCGCGTCGCAATACCCGAACTCGACCCTGCGGCGGATACGGCTCTCGTCGACCTCGATGCCGAGGAACGCGGCGCCGTTCATGGTCGCGGCGAGAGGCTGCGCGCCGCCCATGCCGCCGAGCCCCGCGGTCACCACCAGGCGGCCCGCGAGCGTGCCGCCGAAGTGCTGCCGCGCGCACTCCGCGAACGTCTCGTAGGTGCCCTGCACGATGCCCTGCGAGCCGATGTAGATCCACGACCCGGCGGTCATCTGTCCGTACATCGTGAGGCCGAGCGCCTCGAGGCGGCGAAACTCGTCCCAGGTGCCCCAGCGCGGCACCAGGTTCGAGTTGGCGATCAGCACCCGCGGCGCCTCGTCGTGGGTGCGGAAGACCCCCACCGGCTTGCCGCTCTGCACCAGCAGCGTCTCGTCGTTCTCGAGCCGCTTCAGGGTCGCGACGATCTTCTCGTAGCACTCCCAGTTGCGCGCCGCCTTGCCGCTGCCGCCGTAGACGATCAGCTCGTCCGGACGCTCCGCGACCTGCGGGTCGAGGTTGTTCTGCAGCATCCGCAGGGCGGCCTCCTGGTGCCAGCCCTTGCACGAGAGGCGGGTGCCCGTGGGAGCGTGGATCGCGGTGCTGGGAGGCGTGGCGACGGTGGCCATGGCGAGACCTCCTGGACGAAATCGTAATCGGATCAGGCCTGCGCGCTCGGCCGGCTCGACACCGCGGCGTGCCAGCGGGCGAGGTGCGACATCTCCTCGGGGATCCGCACCTTGACCACCCGACCGAAGTCGATGCCGACGAGCGCGGTGATGTCGGCGATGGTGTAGCGGTCGCCGGCGACGAACTCGCGGCTCGCGAGCTCCTGGTCGAGCCACGCCATGCGCTGGAGCGCGTGACGCTTCTGGGCCTCGCCGAACGCAGGGACCTGCTCGATGCGCTGCGCGAAGAACGGATGCGACTGACGGAACGCCTGCGCGATCGGCAGCAGGATCTCGAGCTCCATGCGCCGCTGCCACATCTCCACCTTCGCCTTGTCCAGCGGATCGCGACCCATCAGCGGCGGTTCCGGCTGCAGCTCCTCGAAGTAGCGACAGATCGCCACCGACTCGGCGATGCAGGTGCCGTCGTCGAGCTCGAGCATCGGTACGCCCGACATCGGGTTCTTGTCGGTGTAGGGAGGCCGCCGGTTCTCCATATTCGCGATGTCGACGGGCTGGATCGGCACGTCAATCCCCTTCTCCGCGAGGAAGATGCGTACCCGGCGGCAGTTCGGCGCGGCGGCGGCTTCGTGGAGCTTCAAGGCGGCAGTCTCCTTCTAGCGGGCCTGCGACCCAGCCGGCTCTGCGACCCGGCGTGCCTTCGGCCCACGGCGGTCACTTGACCCGGCCTGAAACTTAACTCATCCGTCAACCTCAGGCCGGGTCAAGGGTTCGGGGGAAAGGTCGGCGCGGCGAAGTGCCCGCGAACAGCTTACACTCCAGCCGAGCAACCACGACCGCTGCCGCAACGGAGCGCCTGACCGCGCCCGCGCCGCCCCAGGAGGACCCGCCCATGACCACCGCCCCCGCGCTCGAACGTCCCGCCGCGGCGCCTCCGCGTGCCGGCGACGCCAACGTCGCACAACCGCTGCGCGCGGTCCTCGACCGCCAGCGCTCCTCCTACCTCGCCGACGGACCGCCCACATCAGAGCTGCGCATCGACCGCATCCAGCGCGCGATCGATCTGCTGGTCGATCACCAGGACCGCATCTGCGAGGCGCTCGACGCCGATTTCGGCCACCGCAGCCGCGAGCAGACGCTGCTGACCGACATCATGAGCTCGGTCGACGCGCTGAAGTTCGCGCGCAAGCGCTTGGGCCGCTGGATGCGGCGCGAGCGCCGCAGTGTGATGTTCCCGCTGGGGCTCTTCGGCGCTCGGGCCTGGATCGACTACCAGCCACTGGGCGTGGTCGGCGTGATCTCGCCGTGGAACTTCCCGATCAACCTCACCTTCGCGCCGCTGGCCGGCATCCTCGCCGCGGGCAACCGCGTGATGATCAAGCCGTCGGAGCACACGCCGGCGACCTCGGAGCTGATGCGCGAGCTGGTCGCCTCGGCCTACGACGAGACCGAGATCGCGGTGCTGCCCGGCGGGCCCGAGGTCGGCCGCGCCTTCAGCGCCCTGCCCTTCGATCACTTGCTGTTCACCGGCGCCACCGAGGTCGCGCGCCACGTCATGCGCGCGGCGGCCGAGAACCTGGTTCCGGTGACGCTCGAGCTCGGCGGCAAGAGCCCGGTGGTGATCGGTCGTGACGCCGACATGGCGCTCGCCGCCAAGCGGGTGATGACTGGCAAGATGATGAACGCCGGCCAGATCTGCCTCGCGCCCGACTACGTCTTCGTGCCCGAGGGCCGCGGGCAGGAGTTCTCCGCCGCCGCCCGAGCCGCGGCAGCCGAGATGTACCCCGCGCTCGCCACCAACCCCGATTACACCTCGGTGGTCAACGACCGCCACCGCGAACGGCTCGCCGGCTATCTGGAGGACGCGCGGCGCCGCGGCGCCGAGGTGGTCGACGTCAACCCGGGGAACGAGGACGCCGGGGCCTTCGAGCCGAAACACAAGATGGCACCCGCGCTCGTCATGGAGCCGTCCGACGACAGCCAGGTGATGCAGCAGGAGATCTTCGGCCCGCTGCTGCCGGTCCGCACCTACCGCTCGATCGACGAGGTGATCGACTTCGTCAACGCCCGGCCGCGGCCCCTCGCGCTCTACCACTTCGGCGGCGACTCGGCCGAGCGCGAGACCCTGCTGCGCCGCACCACCTCTGGCGGCGTCACGCTCGACGACGTCGTGATGCACGTGGCGATGGAGGACCTACCGTTCGGCGGAGTGGGTCCCTCGGGCATGGGCCGCTACCACGGACGCGAGGGCTTCCTGACCTTCTCCAACCAGCGCGCGGTGTTCCGCCAGGCGCGCTTCGACGTCGGTAAGCTGCTGCGGCCGCCCTACGGCAAGGCCGTGCGCAGCCTGCTGCGGCGGCAGATCTCGAAGTAGCTCCCGCCGGCGGGCTCGAGCGCGGACTCGAGCGAGAACGACGGCTCATCGGAGCAGGCCGTGACAGAAACACGAAACCCCGGTGCTCGGACCGGGGTTTCTCGCGACAGCGTGGCGAGAACGGCGACTACTCGCCGCTGGCTTCGCTCGGCTGCTGCGCCGGGCGCCGCCGGAACCGCGTCGGTCCACCGTCGTCGTCGGCCGGGTTGGTGTACGCCCAGTACAGGAAGCCGAGGTTCATCTCGTCGTCCGTCGAGTCGCCCCACGTGACCTCGACATTGGGGTCGGGGTTGTTGGGGTTGTCGGCGGTGTTGTCGTAGCCCATGGTCACCGCGATCGTGGTGCCGGCCGGCAGCACCAGGTGCTCGCGGAACTTGTAGCGGGTCTGCCAGTTGAAGTCGTAGCCCGGCACCTCGAGGAATTCCTTCTCGGTGCCGTCGGGCAGCTTCGCGACGTAGAGCGAGTAGTCGCCGCGGTAGTGCATGTGCGGCAGGAGCCCCATGATCGTGATGCTCTTGTCGAAGAGCTCCTCGGAGGTGATGCGCACGTCCTTGGCGTTCGCGGGCAGGTACATCTTCGAACGGTCGCCCACCGCCGAGACGTACAGCCGCTGGACCGGCTTGTCGGCGAACTTCATCGCCACCGACGACTGATCCCACACCTCGGTGCCGGGTCCCGGCTCCTTGTGGTAGTGCATCTGGAAGATGATCTTCGAGCCCTTCGGCAGCAGGATGCCGTAGCCCTCGGGGAAGTCGGTCGGATCCGAGCCGGGGGCGATGCCGGAGAGCATCTGCATGCCGCCGGGTCCGTCGCCGGTCTCGTTCGGCAGCACCGCGAAGCCGATGATGTGGTGCACCGTGGTGGTATCGGGCTTGTACTCGATCGCGGTGATGTACTTGTCCTCGTCGATGAGGACCTCTTGCGCCGGAAGATTGATGTTGAGGTCGCGGAGGTCGTCGTTCACGTGGAAGGGCTCGGCGAGCTCCAGCACCAGATCCGGCTCGCCCAGCGACCACTCGCTCGACGGCCACTCGAGGGGCGGCGGCGCGTCGGCCTCGCTGCCGGCGGGCGCGCCCGCCTTCGCCCAGCTCACGATCGTCGCGACCTGCGCGTCGTTCAGGGACCGTTCGTTGAGAAAGACGCCGTGGTACTGCGGCGCCGCGTGCCAGGGCGGCATCTCGCGGTTCTCGACCGCCTTGGCGATCGACTTCGCCCATGGCCGCGAGTCGCTGTAAGTCACCAGCGGCATCGGCGCGATCATGCCGCCGAGGTTCAGACCCGCAGGTCGATGGCAGGTCTGGCAGTTCTGCTGCAGCAACGGCAGCACGTCCTTGTAGAAGGTGGGCGTGCCGTTCGTCGTATCGGTGTTGGTGTTCGCGGCCATCGCCGGCACGGCAGCCAGCGCGACTCCCAGTGCGACGACGATGCAGGTGCTCTTTCCACTCCAGTGCCTCATGCCTCGGCTCCTCCGGCTTCGCGAGAGGTCCCTATTCTGACACAGAGCACCCGGAGACCGGCCGGCCGGCCAGCGCGGCTGGCGCGAGCCGAAGAGTGTCGCGGCGGAGCCGCCGCCGGATGGCACCGGGGCCGGTCGGCAGAAGCCGCCTCGGAACAGTCCGCCCGACCCCTCGGCGAGTTGTGCGGGGAGAGTCGCGCGGGCCGTCACACGCAGCAGGCTCGGCTCAGAAGAACCAGCGAATGGAGAGCCGCGGTCCGTCGTACTGGAAGGCGCCACGACCGTAGTAGGCGTCGCCGCAGTAGGCGTAAGGCTCGTGGTACACGCCCCGCGGACCGTACACGGGGAACGCGTACACAGGATGGTAGTGCCGGTGGGCGCGGTGGTAGACGCGACCATGGTAGTAGCGCTGGTAGTCGCGATGGCGCGCGATGTGTCGCGGCACTTCGAACCGACGATGCCGGTCGTATCCACGATGCTGTCGAACCTCGCCGCGGTGACGGTCACGACCGTGACGCCAGTGGTCGCGACCCCGGTCGCGGTCGTGGCGCCCACGATCCCGATCGTCGTCGTAACGATCCCGGTCGCGGTGGCGCCGCCAGTCGCGATCGTCGTCGTGGTTCGCGGCAGCCGGCGCTGGAGCCGCGAGGGCGACGAGCAGGGCCACCGCCGCCAACACCCCCACGCTGCGGAAGCCTCGAGCAGAATGTCGGTGCACTCTCGTGTCGTTCACGGGTAGCTCCCTTCGAGTCTGCCTCTCTCGATGGACCACGATGGCAAGAAGCACGCCAGCCCGCCCCTGCCGGGACCTGGGCAATACCAGAATCGCCTCGCCGAACATCGAGACTCCGCTATCCCTGGAGGATCAGGCACCGGTCCCATCGCGCCTCAGGCGACGAGCGCGTCGGGCGTAGTACCCTCGTCAGCGTTCCTTGGCAGCGGTTCGTCCTCTGCTGGGGACGCGAACGTCACTTCCACGACCCGGCGCTCCTTGCCGAACCGCGGACGTCGCCCCTGTAGGCTCGCGCCCAGCATCCACGAGAGAGGAAACCTCATGGCACCAGCTTCCACCCGGACCCTGCCCGCGACCGCCCTAGTCTTGGCCTCGCTGACGATGGCTATCGTGGCGGCGCAAGCGTGCACGGCTCGCACCGAGAGTGCCCCCGCCGGAACGACTACCCCCGCCCCAGAAACGGTCGCCTCGGGCAACGCGCAGGCGGAGTGGTGGGAGAGCCTGCGCAGCCTGTGCGGCCAGGCCTTCGCCGGCGCGCTCAGCCACCACGACCCTGCCGACGAAGATCTCGTCGGGCAGCGTATGGTGATGCACGTGCGAAGCTGTGAGGGATCCACCCTCGCGATTCCGTTCCACGTCGGCGAGGACCGCTCCCGAACCTGGGTGCTGAGTCGCTCGGAAGCCGGCATCCATCTCGCCCACGACCATCGCCACGAGGACGGCAGCCCTGACGTCGTCACTCTCTACGGCGGAAGCACCACCACGGAGGGCACAGCCAACGAGCAGCAGTTCCCGGCGGATGCCTACTCCCGAGAGCTCTTCGAGGCACAAGGGCTGCCGCAATCCGCGACCAACGTCTGGAGCATGGAGATCCTGCCGGGCGAGCGCTTCTCGTACACCTTGAGGCGCACGAACCGGCACTTCCAGGTCGACTTCGATCTGAGCCAAACCGTCGAGCCGCCGCCGGCACCGTGGGGCCACGACTAGCGGGGAGGTGGACGGGCGCCCCTACCCTTCCTTCGACGCTTTGTCGTAGATTTTCCCAACACGACCGAACTTGGGAGGCACCCCGGGGTGGCCCGAACGACCTCGGCGGCCAAACTGCTGGCCGCATCAGCGCGCTCACGTTGCCTTTCCCTCCCTCGGCTCGTGCGCGTCGGGCTCTTGCTCCTCTCTGCGCAGCTCCTGTCGGCGCAGCAGCCCAGCACCACAGCGGCGCAGGCCGAGCCCGCTCCCGCGACCAAGCCCGCCACGATCGAGTGGCGCCACTACGCCGCCGACCTCGCATCGAGCAAATACTCCCCTGCCGATCAGATCGACGCCTCGAACGTCGCGACGCTCGAGGTTGCGTGGCGCTACGAGACGCCGGACCTCGGGGTCCAGACCAAGGCGCCGGCGGGCAACCTCAAGGGCACGCCGCTCATGGTCGGCGGCGTGCTCTACATGGTGTCGTCGCTCCAGTTGGTCACAGCGATCGACGCGCGCACCGGCCAGGAGCTCTGGCGCTACGACCCGTGGGCGTACGAGCTCGGCGTGCCGACCCACGGCGGGTTCACGCAGCGAGGCATCGACTGGTGGACCGACGGCGAGCGCGAGCGGCTGTTCTTGGTCACCGGCGTGCACCAGCTCGTCTCGCTCGACCCGTCGACCGGCAAGCCCGACCCGGCCTTCGGCGAGGACGGCGTCGTCGACATGCGTCCGGACGTCGGCCCACCCGAGGTGCAGCGGCTGACCGGTCTCAACTCGCCGCCTGCTGTGTGCGGCGACACGGTGATCATGGGCATGACGGTGAACGACTTCGGCCTCACCCAGAAGATGCCGGCCGGCCACGTGCGCGGCTACGACGCGCGCACCGGCCAGAAGAAGTGGGTGTTTCACACCGTGCCGCAGGAAGGCGAGACGGGCGTCGAGACCTGGCTCGACGAGTCGTGGCGCACTTCCGGCGGCACCAACGTGTGGTCGATGCTGAGCTGCGACCCAGCGCTCGGCATGGTCTACCTGCCGACCGGCACTCCGAGCAGCGACTACTACGGCGGCCACCGCCACGGCGACAACCTCTACGCGGAGAGCCTGGTCGCGCTCGACGCTTCGACCGGCCAGCGCGTCTGGCACTTCCAGGCGGTGCGGCACGGCCTGTGGGACTACGACTTCCCGTGTGCGCCGAACCTGGTCGACCTCGAGATCGACGGTCGCACGATCCCCGCCGTCGCGCAGGTCAGCAAGCAGGGCTTCACCTACGTGTTCGATCGACGCACCGGCGAGCCGATCTGGCCGATCGAGGAGCGGCCCGTGGCCACGAGCGACGTGCCCGGCGAGTGGACCGCGCCGACCCAGCCGTTCCCCACCAAGCCGCCGCCGTTCGAGCGGCAGGGCGTGACCGACGCGGATCTCAACGACCTGACGCCGGAGCTGTTCGCCGAAGCGCGCGAGATCTTCCAGCGTTTCCTCGGCGGTCCGCTGTTCACGCCGCCGATCGTCGCCGGGCAGAACGGCAAGAAGGCGATGGTGCAGCTCCCGGGCCAGGCCGGCGGCGCCAACTGGGGCGGCGCCGCGTACGACCCCGAGACCGACTTGCTCTACGTGCCGTCGCAGACCCGCCTCGGCACCATGGCGCTTGTGGAGCCGACGGCACGCCAGGCCTCCGACCGCCGCTACCTGCCCCAGTTCGTCGACGCGACGGGACCCCAAGGATTGCCGCTGGTCAAGCCGCCCTGGTCGCGGCTCACAGCGATCGATCTGCGCGAGGGCACGCTCCGCTTCCAGGTACCGCTCGGCGACGGGCCGATCGACCATCCCGCGCTCGCCGGCAAGGTGGAGGTTCCACTCGGCTCGTGGCCGATGTCGGGCCTGTCGCCGGGCTGGCCCATGGTGACCAAGACGCTGGTCTTCGTGGTGCAGGCCGTCAGCACCGCGCCGATCCAGGACGACGAGGCGTCGCCGCGCGACGGTCCCGCGACCGGGTATCTCTTCGCGTTCGACAAGACCACCGGCGAAGAAGTGGCGCAGATCGAGCTGCCCGACGTACCGGGCGGCGGACCGATGACCTACGTGCTCGACGGCAAACAGACCCTCGTCGTGCCGGTGGGGCGCCGTGGCAAAAAGCAGGAGCTGATCGCGTACCGCCTGCCCGTGCCGGAGGTGCGCGGCGCGAATCAGACCGCTGCCGGAACTGTCGCCGCTGGGACCCCGGCCGCCGACCCGCAGGACACGCCCGGTCATCCCAGGCGCCAGAGACGCCTGAGGGATCCCGGTGTGTAGCCGGGATCCCACGGGTGTGGGGAGCTACGCTCCGGATTCCGGCGCCGGCGTCGGCGTCGTCATGCCGGTACCCGCATCGGCAACGGCGCGCCAGACACCGTCGATCTTCTTCCAGACGGTGAGGTACTCGCCACGCCGCTCCGGCGCCTCACCGGGCCCGTCGGGGTCCGAGATGGTGCTGCCACGCTCGTAGGCCAGGTCACCGGAGGCGGCCACCTCCACCTTGCTCGTGGTCCACTCGATGGTGCTGTTCGGGTTCTCGGCGTAGTCCGCCGCCTGTCCGGCCTCGATCGCGCTTCGTCCCAGCCACACGTCGCCGTCGAAGAGCGAGACACCGTCCTCCGCGAAGATGCCGGTGGCGATGCCCGCGGCGTCCTTCGCCTGGGAGAGGGCCATCCACTCGGCCGAGCGAGCTCGGATGGCCTCGGCCTCGGCAGCGACGTCGACGGCGGGTGGAGGCGGCGAGGCCAGCTGCTCGGGAGCAGCGCAGGCGCCGAGCCAGACGAGCGCGAGCGCAGAGGCAGCCGAAGTGGACGCAATACGAAGGTTCCTTCCAACTCTCATTTGGATCTCCTCATATCTTTGGGTTCCCTACGGGTCGAAGGGCCCCCGCCTACCGACTGACGATCCGAGTCCGGCATCGCTTCGTGCGCAGAGCGGAAACCGCGGCACGCCCCGGAACCAGCGTTGGCCCTGGCGTGGAACGCCTGGCGAGGTGCCGGGCGCAACCCGATGGCGGGGACTCGAGTGCGCACGATAGCAGCAGATCCGAGAATCACGGGATCGAGGATCCCTCCCTCCACTCGAGGTTCTGCGACAATCCGCCCATGCCAACGCTTTCGCTTCCGCTGGCTGCCTGCGCCCTCGCCACTTGCGCCGCCGCGCTCCCACTGTCTGCTCGGCAAGACGCCGACGGCGGCGAGTGGCGCCACTACGGCGGCGACAAGGCGAGCACCAAGTACTCGCCGCTCGACCAGATCGACGGCAAGAACGTCGGGCAGCTCGAGCTCGCCTGGTCGTGGGCCTCGATCGACGACGAGATCGAGCCGAAGGTGCGCGGCGCTGGGCACTTCAAGGCGACGCCGGTGATGGTCGGCGGCCGGCTCTACTTCACCACGTCGCTCCAACAAGTGGTCGCGGTCGACGCCGGCACGGGCGAGTCCATCTGGGTGCACGATCCCAAGGTCTACGCCGAGGGTCGCCCGGTCAACTCCGGCTTCCAGCACCGCGGCGTCGAGTACTGGAGCGACGGCGAGCGCGAACGCCTCTTCGTCGCCAACGGGCTGCGGCAGCTCCTCTCGCTCGACGCGAGGACCGGCGAGCTCGACCCGGCGTTCGGCCAGGGCGGCGTCGTCGACACCACGGTAGGCCTGGCGCGCCCGATCGCGCGGCCCAACGAGTACGGCCACAACGCGCCGCCGATCGTGTGCGCCGGCACGATCGTTCTCGGCTCGATCGTCTCCGACGGGCCCACGCGCAAGACCATGCCGCCGGGTGACGTGCGCGGCTACGACCCCGTCACCGGCGCGCTGCGCTGGACCTTCCACACCGTCCCTCAGGAGGGCGAGCACGGCAACGAGACGTGGGAGAACGGCTCCTGGCGCGAGGCCGGCAACACCAACGTTTGGTCGATGCTGAGCTGCGACGACGAGCTGGGCTACGTCTACTTGCCGCTCTCGACGCCGACCAACGACTGGTACGGCGGCCATCGCCTGGGCGACAACCTGTTCGCCGAGAGCCTGGTCGCGCTCGACGCGAGGACCGGCGAGCGCAAGTGGCACTTCCAGGCGGTGCACCACGGCCTGTGGGACTACGACTTCCCGTGCGCCCCGAACCTGGTCGACATCACCGTCGACGGCAAGCGCATACCGGCCGTCGCGCAGGTCAGCAAGCAGGGTTTCACCTACGTGTTCGACCGCCGCACCGGCGAGCCGGTGTGGCCGATCGAAGAGCGCCCGGTGCCGCAGACGCGCGTGCCCGGCGAGCGCACCTCGCCGACCCAGCCCTTCCCCACCAAGCCGCCGCCGTTCGAGCGCCAGGGCTTCACACTCGACGACGTCATCGACTTCACTCCGGAGCTGCGCGCCGAAGCGTTGAAGATCCTCGAGGAGTACGAGCTCGGGCCGATCTTCACGCCGCCGAGCGTCGTCGGCGAGAACGGCAAGAAGGCGGTGCTGATGCTGCCGTCGGCCGCAGGTGGCGCCAACTGGCGTGGCGCCGCGATCGACCCCGAGACCGGGGTGCTGTTCGTGCCATCGATGACGCTCGCGATGGAGCTCGGCGTAGGCCTGGCCGATCCCGCGCGCTCCGAGTTCACATACGTGTACGCCGCCAGCTTCCTGCCCAAGGGACCCCAAGGGCTGCCGCTCACCAAACCGCCCTACGGGCGTATCACGGCGATCGACCTCAACCGCGGCGAGCACCTGTGGCAGGTAGCCGATGGCCCCGGCCCCCAGGATCACCCCGCGATCGCGCACCTCGACATGCCCAACCTCGGCAACAGCTCGCACGGCGTGCTCTCGAACGGCGGGCTACTGCTGACCAAGACCTTGCTCTTCGCCATCCAGGCCAAGCTCGACGAGAGCACCCTGCTGCGCCAGGGCAAGGAGGGCTGGATCCGCGCCTACGACAAGCAGACCGGCGCCAAGGTGTGGGAGCGCGAAGTCGTGCCGACGCCGCACGGATCGCCGATGACCTACAGCCACGGCGGCAAGCAGTACCTGGTGGTCGCCGCCGGCGGCATGGTGCAGCCGGCGCAGTTGTTGGCGTTCGCGCTGCCCTGAGCCCAAGGTCGCCGCCGTGAAACCACGACGCGCCATCGAGCGAGTGGTCACACCCGACCACAAGCACCTCGTGCTCTGGGAGCACGATGGCGCCTTCTCGATCGACGTCGATGGCAAGACGTTGATGTCGAGCCGCGAGCACGGTTCCGAGGAGGTCCTGGCGCGGCTCGCGTTCGAGGCCTGGGGCGGCAAGACGCCACCCCGAGTGCTCATCGGCGGCCTCGGGATGGGCTACACGCTGCGGGCCGTGCTCGACGCGCTGCCACCGCGAAACGGCTGCGTGGTAGAGGTGGTCGAGGTGTTCCCGTCCGTGGTTTCCTGGAACCGCGGCCCGTTGGCCGAGCTGGCCCGCCGGCCGCTCTCGGACCGGCGCGTCCGCGTGATCGAAGCCGATGTCGCCAACCACCTCGACGGCAGCCGCGAGCACGACGTTGTGTTGCTCGACGTCGACAACGGGCCCGAGGAGTTCACCCTCCTCGGCAACCACGAGCTCTACACCGCGCGCGGCATCGAGGGCATCCATCGGTCCCTCGTCCCCGGCGGCGTGCTCGCCGTGTGGTCCAGCTTCGACGACACCGCGTTCACCACGCGCCTGCGCCGCGCGGGATTCGCGGTCACCACCCATAGCGTCCGGGCAAGGCCCGGGACCAAGGGTAAGGGCAAAGGCGGCAAGCACACGATCTTCGTGGCGAAGCGGAGGTGACCGTCGCCGCGTGTGGCCGGCTACCCTCGGTGCCGCGCCGCGCCACCGCATGGCGAGCACTCGTGGCAGTCGGGCGTGCAACCACGAGCTCGATGCTCCGGCGCAAGGCGCCCCGCTAGGCTTAGAGATAGTCGAGGTCGCCTTCCAGGAAGTCGTTGACGCAGCCGGTCACCGGCTCGCCGCCGACCTCGCCGCGCACGATGCTCGCCTTTCGCACGACGCCAAAGAGCGTGTTGGTGTAGCGGTAGGTGGCCTCGAGCCGGCCGAGCAGCGTGCTGCCGTCGGCCAGCTCCAGGCGCAAACGGCGGGTGTCGCCGGGCGGACCGATCCCGATCCTCGAGATCGCCACCGGCTGCGAACCTGGATCGCGCGCGGCGAAGCCGCGGTCGGCTCCGCGCGAGCGGATCGCGATGCACGAGAAACGAACGCCGCGCAGCGTCGCGTAGACGAACGGCGTGGTGAACCGCGGTTGCTCCTGGTGCTGCTCGTGGAAGTGTCCGAAGCCTCGCACCGAGCGCTCGTCGCCGCCGAGCCGCAGCGTGGCCTCGGTCGCGCCGAGCACCTCGGACCGCCCGGTGAGCGACTCGAACACCGCGTGACGGGGCTGCCACGTCGCAGCCAAGACCGCAACCTCGGGCGCCACGGCCGCTGGTTCCTCTCCGTCCGCGGCTGCGACGGGCCGCAGCGGTAGCCGCGCCGTGAGCGTCACCGACCGCGGCGCGAGACGCGGCCCGGTCCGCACGACGCTCAGGTGCGCGAGCGTGTCGCCCTCGCCGGAAGCACCCAAGTACCGGACCTCGTTCGCCTCGACGCCGGCAGGCTCTCCGCCGTCGGGAGCCTCGTGATCGACGAACGCGCGCATCCCGTGCTCGGGCGTGAAGACGTGACCCCACAACCACGCGACGCGCGCCTCGGGAAAGCGTCCGATGCGCGCGACGAAACCAGAACGCCCGTCGGCGCTCACCAGATCGAGGTAGACCGACTCGGAGAAGATCGCCTCGCCGCGAACCAGCCGACGCGCGGTCGGCGCCGGCTGCGTCGCACCGGCCACGGGGGTCCCTAGCGAGAGGAGCGCCGGAGCCCCGAGCAGGAGCCGCAGTGCGCGCCGACGCGAAACCCCGGCCGGATCGCACAGCGGACCTCCGTGCAACAGCGACGGCCCCTCCGACTCCCAACTTCGCACGGCGCAGCTCAGAGCGTCCGCAGGAACGCGACGAGGTCGCGTCTCTCCACGGCGCTCCGGTCGGTGCCATATCGACCTGCGGATCGCGAGGCCGCCGCGCAGCTCGAGCTCGCTCCCATCATCATCGCGGGGGCCCTCCCTCGCTTTCAGCGCCCGCACCAGCCCCGTGCCCCACCTTGTCCGCGTCCACGCCGTAGTGGTCGGCCTCCGTCAGCCTCCCCTTGAGCGGGTCGATGCGCGCCCGCGCCTGCTCGACCTGCGGATCGGGCTCGGGGTCGACGAGGCTGCGCACAAGGAATAGCAAGGCCTGCTGGGTGCGCTCGCCGAGCGTGCGGCCGACGTGCTCGGCGTCGTAGTAGAGCCGGTACTCGTGGCGGATCTTGTGGTCCCACAGTACCCGGTGCAGGAACTCGGTGCCCTCGTAGAGCCAGAACAGGTCGGCGTCGCCGGCCTCGATGAAGATCTTCAGACCCGAGTCGCGTAGCTGCTGCGCATCGCGCAGCACGATGGTCGCAGGATTGTTCGCCGCCCAGTGCTCCTCGTCGATGACGGCGCGGCCGTCCACCGTGTGACCGAAAGCCGCCAACATCAGGTCTTCGCCACGCCAGAAGCGGTGCTTCGGCCGCATCTCCGAGTACGCGAGGATCGGCTCGATGCCGGGCTCCATGCCCGCGACAGCGCCGAACAGCTCCGGGTGCTTGAACGCAATGCGCAGCGAGCCCATGCCTCCCATCGAAATACCTGTGATGAGGGTGCCGCGCCGGTCGCGGCGCACCCGGTAGGTCGATCGCAGGTGCTCGAGGAACGGCCCGATCAGGAACGTCTCCCAGCGCTCCGCGCCGTCGCGCCGGTCGAGGTAGAAGCCGCGCGCGGTCACGCTCGGCATCACGATCACCATCGGCGGCAGCTCGCCTTCGCTCCACATCCGATCGAAGATCGGCTTCTGCCGCGCCAGCACCTCGCGGCTGCCGCCACCGCCGTGCAGGTCGAGGGCGAGCGGCAACGGCTCGCCGGCCTCGGCGTAGCCCGGCGGCAGCAGCGCGTAGTACTGCACCGGGCTCGGGACGAGCTCCGAAACCAAGGCACCGGGACGCAGCTCGCTCTCGGCGGCGCTGGCGTTGGCGGCGCTGAGCGCGGCAAACGCCGCAACCATTGCCGAGGCCAGCCATTCCAGGTCGGATCTGGGGAAGCTCGAACGCATCGCGGGGCCCTCCGAGTCGACGCTGGCCATGCTGAGCCGCGCCCTGACTCTAGACCACACCTTAGATCTCACACGCCGCGTGCACGGGCGCCGACGGCCCGAACCCGACCTTCACCGCCAACCCGCGCGCGCTAGCGGGCGGCAACACGTCCAGGTCGAAGGGTCACGTCTCCGCTACCTCGAGCCATTGCTCGACCCGCGGCGCTTCGTACTCCTCGAGGCGATCCAACAGACGATCGATGTCCGACTCCACTAGCAGGATGTCTCGGTGTCCGCGACGCACGAAACCCTCCTCTACCGCGTGGTCGAGCGAGGCCACGAGCCACTCGTAGTAGCCGGCGACGTCGAGCAGGCCGCACGGCTTGGCGTGGATGCCGAGCGCTCCCCAGGTCCACACCTCGAACAGCTCCTCGAAGGTGCCGAGCCCCCCCGGAAGTGCCACGAAAGCATCGGAGCGCTCCGCCATCAGCGCCTTGCGCTCGTGCATCGAGTCGACCACGAGCAACTCGGTAACTCCGCCGTGGCCGACCTCGCGCCGCAGCAGCGCCTCGGGAATCACACCGACCACCTTGCCGCCGCCGGCGAGCACCGCGTCGGCGAGGATCCCCATCAGACCCACCTTGCCGCCTCCGTATACCAGCGCGAACCCGCGAGCCGCCATGCGCTCGCCGAGCCGGCGGGCAGACTCGGCATAGGCCGGCAAGCGACCCGGGTGCGAGCCGCAGAAGACGCAGATGCTGGCGATTCGGCGGGGTGACATGACGGCGGATGTTCTCACACCGGCGGCAAAGGACCCGGAGGCATCCGGTAGCACCGAGCCGCGCTCCTGTCCCCTTCCATCGGGGAATGACGTTCCATGTGCAGTAGAGAAAGCCGAACCCTCGGCGTGGCACTGGCGACAACGCGTCCGCTCCGGGTGCGAAGTGCGTAGCTCCTCCCGCGCGGCGGGACCCACGTGGCAGGCGCTGCACTGCTCGCGTAGGAACACCCGGTGTGGGATGACGGGCGGCGCCAGCTCGTGGTGGCGCGGGCCCGGCAAGGCCTCCTGAGGCAGGCCGCTGAAGCGGCTCGAGACGAAGAGCGCCACGTCGGACTGGGTGACGTGGCACTGAGCGCAGCGTGCGGCGCCCAGGCCGGGCGTGAGACCGTGGGGCGAGGGCGGAGCGAAGCCCAGTCCAGCGACCGCGACACCCCGCTCGTCGTGGCATGCGGCGCAGTCCTTGCCGAACACGGCGTGGGGGATCACCGGAGGCGCGCCATCGTAGGCGCGACGCGCGGCGCGTTGGTCGAGGGTGCTCTTGATCGACGAGAGACGCGAGAGCGAAGCGGAGCTGTCACCGCCGTTGCACGCCAAACCGCACACACCGACCGCGGCCGCCAGCACGAGAGCGATGGACCGACCCCCTGTCGCGACGGCGCTCCGTCCCCGCCGTCGAAGCGCGATCGCCCGGGAGCCAGAACGGTGCGTGTCTGCGCTACCCAACGTCGGCCCTGTCACGCCCGTTCCACTCGGACGGCGCACTTCTTGTAGTCGGGCTCCTTGCTGATGCTGTCCATGGCGTCGAGGGTCAGCAAGTTGACGAGTCGCCCCTCGTCGAAGAACGGCACGAACACGGTGCCGCGGGGCGGCGCGCCGCGACCGCTCGTCTGGACGCGCAGCACGAGCTCCCCGCGCCGGCTCGTCAGCTTCGCTCTGCCGCCGTCCTGCAGCCCCAGCTCGCTAGCGTCGACAGGATTCATCTCGGCGTAGGCCTCGGGCACCGCGCGATGCAGCTCCGCGATCCGGCGCGTCATCGAGCCGGTGTGCCAGTGCTCGAGCACGCGCCCGGTGGTGAGCCAGAACGGGTACTCGGCGTCGGGCGACTCGGCAGGCGGATGCCAGGGGCGGACGAAGAACGCGGCCCGTTCGCCGTAGCCCTTGGCCTTGTAGAAGTGCACGCCACGCGGCTTCTCGACATAGGGATCGTGACCCGCGGCGTAGCGATAGCGCGTCTCCTTGCCGCCGACCACCGGCCATCGGAGACCGCGCGACGCTTGCAGCTCGTCGTAGCTCGCGAGGTCCTTCCCGATACCCAGTGTGAAGCGCCGGTACTCCTCGTACATCGGCCGGTGCCAGTCGTCGTCGGGCCAGGGGAACAGGTTCCCCATGCCCATGCGCTTGGCGACCTCGATGACCTGTTGCGCGTCCTCCATCGCTTCGCCCGGAGGATCGACCATGCGGTTCCAGTGCTGCGTGCGGCGCTCGGAGTTGCCGAAGATGCCCTCGCGCTCGACCCAGGCTGCCGACGGCAGTATCAGGTCCGCCATCTCGGTGGAGGGCGTCGGGTAGATGTCGCTGACCACGACGAAGCGGCCATCACCCGGCTCGCGCCGGAACCGGTTGAGGTTCGGCATCGACACCCAGGGATTGGTGGTCTGCACCCAGATCGCCTTGACGTCGCCGCGCACCAGAGCGCGGAACATGTCGACCGCGTGGTAGCCGGGCTTCGGCGAGATCGTGCCGGGCTCGACACCCCAGATCTCCTCCGCCTTGGCGCGGTGCTCCGGATTGGTCACCAGCATGTCCGCCGGCAGCCGGTCGCACAGCGTTCCGACCTCGCGCGCGGTACCGCACGCCGAGGGCTGGCCGGTGAGGCTGAACGGGTTCGCGCCGGGGCGGCCGATCTTGCCCGTGATCAGGTGCAGGTCGGTGATCAGGTTGTTCATCCAGGTGCCGCGGGTGTGCTGGTTGACGCCCATGCACCACAGGCTCACGGTGCCGCGGTTGCGATCGCCGTACAGCTTCGCCAGCGCGACGACCTGCTCGGCAGGCACGCCGCTGATCTCGGCGACGCGCGCCGGCGTGTACTCGGCGAGGAGCTCCCGGAGCTCCTCCCACGAGCTCTCGCGCGCCTCGTCGGCGAAGGTGTAGCGCTCGGCCTGCTCGCCGTAGCAGCCGTAGCCGATGCGATCGAGGTCCTCGATTCCGCGCCGGAACACCACGTTCTCCTCGACGAACGCGTGGTCGACCCAGCCCTCGGCAACCAGCACGTGCAGGATGCCATTGGCGAGCGCGAGGTCCGAGCCCGGGCGGAACTCGAGATAGAGGTCGGCGTAGTCGGTCGTAGGGGTACGGCGCGTGCCGAGATCGACGATGCGCACGCCCGGGCGCTGCCGCTTGGTCTCGAGGATGCGCGAGAACAGCACCGGGTGCATCTCCGCCATGTTGTTGCCCCAGAGCACGAAGTCGTCGCCGGCCTCGAAGTCGTCGTAGCAGCCCATCGGCTCGTCGCTCTGGAACTGCGTCACGAAGCCCATGACCGCCGACGACATGCACAACCTCGCGTTGGGGTCGAGGTTGTTGGAGCGCATCCCGCCCTTGACCCACTTGAGCGCGGCGTAGCCGTCGAAAACCGTCCACTGCCCGGAGCCGTACATGGCTACTGCTTCGGGACCGCCCTCCTCGAGAGC
Organism: Thermoanaerobaculia bacterium; assembly: GCA_035524895.1. Taxonomy (GTDB): domain Bacteria; phylum Acidobacteriota; class Thermoanaerobaculia; order Multivoradales; family Multivoraceae; genus DATLFI01. The sequence goes on from DATLFI010000231.1 coordinate 19,816, forward strand.
CTCGCGGTAACGCTCCGCGATCAGGCCGAACGCGTCGTCCCAGGAGATCCGCTCGAGCCCGCCGCCGCGCTTGCGCCGCTGCGGATGACGCAGTCGATCTTCGCCGTAGAGCAGCCCCGGCAGGTGGTAGCCCTTGACGCAGAGCAGCCCCTTGTTGACGTCCGCCCGCACGTCGCCACGCACCGCGACCACCGTGCCCTCCCGCACTCCCACCTCGACACCGCATCCGGTCCCGCAAAAGCGGCAGGGCGCCTTGTCCCAGGCGACTCCGCGCAGGTCGCGTTCGAGCTCGTTGGCGACGATTTGTTCGGCGCGGTCGCGGTCGCGGCACGAATATGCCGCGACGGCTGGGGCGACGCCCAGGAACCCGAGGACCTTCCTGCGATCGAGCGCCATCAGTCAGCCTCGCTCCGCGGCCCGGCCGCGACGGAGAGCGTGCTCACGGCCCTGACTGTGCGCCATAGCGCTCCTCCATCTGGCGGCGGATGGCTTCCATCTGATCGGTCGCTCCCTCCAGGAACCAGGCGTGCTCGGGACGGTTCAAGATGTCGTCGAGCACGCGCTCGACGCGCCCGGCGGCGGCGCCGCTGCCCGTGCTGCGCGCGTGCTCGATCAGCTCGCGCGTCTGCGGCACCAAGTGGATGTAGAAGCGCTCCGCGACCTCGAACATGCCGTGCCAGTGGGTGTAGTCGGGAGCCATCATCGAGGCGCCATGCCGGGCGCGACGTCCCTCGTGGTGCCAGAGGTAGAACCAGGTCCACTCGATCTCCTCGTCGAACTCGGTCGCCGTGCGCATGCCGTTCTCGAGCAGGGCGCTCATGATCTTGAGACCTGGCTTCGCGAACTTCTCGTTGTAGAGGATCACCAGGTCATCGTACTGCTGGTAGAAGGCATCGACGTAGCTCAGAGTGTGGCAGTGCGAGCAGACCTCTCTCATGCGGTTGCGCTTGTTCTGCCAGGTGTCGACCGTCGCGCGTTGGCGCTCGAGCGGATCGGTGGCGGTGATCGTGGCGCCGTGGATGTCGGTGTCGAGCAGCAGGCTCACCGGCGGACGGTTGGTCCACGAGATGCGGATGCGCGGGTCGTGGGTGATGGCGCCGCCGTTGCGGCTGTGCCCCGACATGTGGCAGGTCGCGCAAGTCGGCGCCTGCGCGTACGTCTCGCCGAGCACCCAGTCCTTGGCGTCGAGATTCATCTTCTCGCGCAGGTCGCGGTAGGCCACGCCGTGCTTGGACTCCTCGTAGATCTCCTTTTGCGGATGGTCCGGGCCGAGATGGCACTTGCCGCAGTTCTCGGGCTGGCGAGCTCGTCGCGGCGAGAAGTCGTGGCGGCTGTGGCACGCCGAGCAGGAGCCGCGCGAGCCGTCGAGATTGAGACGGCCGATGCCGGTGTTCGGCCACGTGCCAGTGTCGAACAGCGGTTTGCCGCCGTCGCCGCGCGCGATGCGCGCCACCGCCTCGAGGTTGGTCGGCCTGCCGTCCTGGTCGGGGGCGAGATCGTCGACCGTGATCCGCCCGCCGTCGGTCGCCTGCAGCGCCACCTTGCTGCCGTGGCACTGCTGGCAGCCGAGGAACGCGCTGGCCATCCCGTTGACCAGCGCGAGGCCCTTGCCCGGGGTCGGCGAGTGCGGGTCGAAGCTCATCCGCGCGCCCTCGACCGTCTCGGCGAGGAAGTTGTCGAGCGAGGCAAGGATGTTGCCGCCCGCGGCGTGATGGCTGGCCGCGAACTCCTGCGCCGGCTCCTGGTGGCAGGCGCCGCAGTCGCGCGGCGTGACGATGGTCGCGATCAGGCTGCCGTAGTGGCTGTGCGCGTCCGGGTCGGTGTCCACCGCCTTGTGGCACTCGAAGCAGCCGACTCCGGTCTTGGAGTGCTCGCTGCCTTCCCAGTGCGCGACGATGCCGGGCGTGGTCTGCGTGTGGCACTCGACGCATTGCCGGGAGGAGGCAGGCACGTTCACCCGCGCCTCGGAGACTCCAGCCTCCTCGGCCCTGCGCAGCACCTCCATCCACTGGACGAACACCAGCGAGATCAGGAAGACCGCCGAGAGGATGGCGATGATCAGGCGTTTCTGGTTCAGCGTCATGAAAGCTCCCTCGCGAGCCCGGCACACCTCAGTGGGCGACCACGGCCTCCCAGACGGTCAAAGCGATGATGGCGAAGACTCCGACGATGCCGATCCAGACGCTCGCCTCGGTGAAGCGGGTGCGGCGCCGGATCCAGGCATCGATGAACGGCCAGGCGAACATCACGAACACGATGAGGCCCATCGACAGGATGGCAGCGGTGCCCGAGAACAGCTTCAGCCACCGGAAGGCGACGTAGAAGAACCACTCCGGCTTGATCACCTCGGGAGTGACCAACGGGTCGGCCTTGGGGCCGAGGATGGGTGGAAACACCGTGGCCAGGAACGACAGCACCGCCATCAGGACCAGCCCGATCGTCAGCTCGGTGAGCAGGTGGTCGGGGAAGAAGTTGAAGGTCTTCTTCTCGTTCGCGCTCTTTGGGTCGTCCTCGAACTCGAACTCCGTCACGCCCTGCAGCCGGATGATCCCGATGTGGACCACCAGCAGCAGGATCAGCGTCACCGGCAGCACCGCGGCGTGGAGGATGAAGAACCGCGGCAGGGTGTTCTCGTTGTAGGCCTCGCCGCCGAGCATCAGCTCCCTGACGAGATCGCCGACCAACGGCACGCCGCCGGCGATGTTGGCGCCGACCGTCGCACCCCAATAGCTGAGCTGCTCGTAGACCAGGCTGTAGCCGGTGAAGCCGAGCGACAGCGTGCAGATCAGCAGGCACATGCCGACCATCCAGTTGATCTCGCGCGGCTTGCGGTAGGCGCCGGTGAAGTACACGCGCATCTGGTGCAGGATGACCGCCGCGATCATCAACGTGGCGCCCCACTTGTGGAGACCCCGGATGAACCAGCCGTAGGCGGCCTCCTCCGTGATGTAGCGCACCGACTCGTAGGCCGTGCTCGCAGCCGGCTTGTAGTACACCGCGAGCACGATGCCGGTCACCACCTGCACCACGAACAGGTAGGCCGGCGTGCCGCCGAGGGCGAACCACCAGCGCTTGAGGTGGTTGGGCACCGGCTCGTTGGTGAGCTCGCGGAGCTGCTCCGGGTCGATCGGCAGCCGCTCCTGGAACCAGCCGCCGAGCCGGCGTAACGGCCCGACGCGCGCCGTGCCGGTCTCGGCTGCCATCAGGTATGCCTCCCGGTGCGCTCGCCGGGCCGCTGGAGCGTCACCAGCTCCGGCCGGGTGTAGAGACACGGGTCGTGTCCCGGCCCCGGCGGTCGGCGTGAGCGCTCGGTCGCCGGGTCCTCGATGCAGCCAGGACCGAGCGCGAGCTGGTCGGTCGGCACCTCGATGAAGAGCATCCCGCGGTCGACCCGAACCGGGTACTGCAACAGGCTCTGCCCGGCGTCGGCCGGTGGCCCCGAGATCGCCTTGCCCGACGGGTCGAACACGCCGTTGTGGCAAGGGCAGAAGAAGCGGTCGTTCTGCGGCTCCCAGTGCACCTGGCACCCCAGATGGGGACAGGTGCTCGAGAGCGCGACGATCGAATCGTCTTCCGCTCCTTGTCGCGTGACGTTGACCGGCTCGCCGGCCGGGGTACGGAACAGCAGCGCATCACCCTGCACCAGCCGGCCGGCGTCACTGACGTACAACCACGAGCGTTGGCGGCCCGCCGCCGGATACAGGAAGCGGCCGATGAAGGCGGCGAGCGTGCCGTAGGCGGCGACCAGCCCGGCCACCATGCCCAGCCCGATCCACCGCCGCGTGGGTTCCACCGCTGCGGCGGGCTCTGCGCTGGTGGTCGTGGCGCCGTGGCTCATCTGCGTACTCCTACTCTGCTCGCCCCGAGTTGCTCAGAAGGGCTTGAATCCCGGCGACCCGAATCGCTCCATCGACAACAGGTGCCAGAGCGGCCAGCCGTACGCCAGCACCACCAGCAGCGCGGCGACCGCCATCCAGAGCCCGAGCCGGTCCCAGACCGAAGCGCGCACCGGCAGCTCGTCGAGAGCCTCCGCGTACTCGACCGCTGGTGCGGCGATGCGGCGGCCCCAACCCAGGGTTGCGATGACCACCAACAGGAACGAGGCAGAGCTTGCGAACAGCACGACGCCTCCGGCGGCCGAGATGGCGGTGAGCACCCGCCACGCCCCAGCATCCTGCGCACCCAGGAACGAGGAGCTGAACACCCGCCGCGGCTGACCCATCAGCCCGGTGATGTGGGTGGTCCAGGAGAACAGCACCATGCCGAAGAACCAGAGGTACGACTGGGCGAGCGCGAGGCGCTTCAGAGCCAGCTCGCGTCCGGTCAACCGCGGCAGAAGCCAATAGGTCGCACCCATGAACGTCAGCGCTACCGCGGTGCCGATAGTCAGGTGGAAGTGCGCCTGGATGAACGCCGTGTTGTGCACCACCACGTTCATCGCATAGGCCGCGTTGATCGCGCCGCCGATGCCGCCGAACGCGAAGGTGATCATCGCGAGCGCCACGGCCAAGAAGAACGGGTCGCGCCAAGGCAGCTTGCCGAGCCATCCGAAGAGACCCTCGCCGCCCCGCAGCCGACCCGCGACCTCGAGTGAGGCGATCACCGTGAAGGCGGTGATCATGCTCGGGAACAGCACCGCGTAGGTCAGCACGGTGTGCACCATCTTCCACGAGGCCGGGATGCCCGGGTCGGCGAACTGGTGGTGGAACCCGACCGGTGTCGAGAACAGCAGGAACATCACGAACACCGCGCGGGTGAGCGTGTCGCTGAACAGCTTTCCACCGGCGATCTTCGGCAGGACTGTGTACCAGAGCACGTAGGCCGGAAGCACCCAGAAATAGACCAGTGGGTGCCCGAACCACCAGAAGAACGTGCGCGCCACGATCGGGTCGATCCGCTCGACCAGCCCGAGCGACCACGGAATGAGCAGGACCAACACCTCGATCGCGAGCCCGATCGTGGCGAGGATCCAGATCATCACCGTCACCAACATGCCGTGCATCGGGAGCGGCACGGGCTCTTGGTGGGCGCGACGCCAGAGGATCCAGGTGCGCAGCATCACGCCGCACCAGATCCAGGAGCCAACGATCAGCAGCGTCGCACCGATGTAGAAGGCCGGATGCGCCTGCAGCGGCGGGTAGAAGGTGTAGAGCACGGTGCTCGAGCCCGAAAGGATCGCGAGCGCCGCCATAACCGTCCCAACGGCCGCCACCCAGAACGACAGCCAGCCCCAGCCTTCGCTGTCGAGCCGCCCGAGGGTCGTGCGGGCGACCACGTAGCCGAGACCCATGATGAAGAACGTGGTGAAGACCAGCGCCATCAGAACGCCGTGCGCGGTCACCGAGATGTAGTACATGCGGGGCGAGCTGAACCACACCGGCAGGTCGGCGCGCGCCAGCGACTGCATCACCGCCATCACCGCGCCGAGACCGAACGCGCCCAGCGCCACGCCGAAGTTCGAGAGCTCGAGGCGCCAGCGCTCGGCCACCGACTCGGCGCGCTCGCTGGCCACCTCGGACGCGGCGATCGATGCGACGCTCAAGGAGACTCCTCCACCACCACCCGGCTCTGCATCAAGTGGTGCGACAGTCCGCAGTACTCGTTGCAGAGCACGAGGTACTCGCCCGCCCTAGCGAAGGTCACGGTGAGCTGGCTGACGTAGCCCGGAGCCACCATGGTGTTGACGTTGGTGTTGACGATCTGGAAGCCGTGGATCACGTCGGGGCTGGTGATGCGGAACGTCACCGGCACGCCGGCCGGGACGCGGATGGTGCCGGGCCGGAACTGGTACAGCTCCGCCACCGCGATGACCAGGACCGATCCGTCGTCGCGCGTGACGACGCGAGGCTCGGCGAACTCCGTGTCGGTGCGGACCCGCGTCGGATCGACGGTCTCGACGTGGCTCGGCGGGTGCACCGACCGCAGCGCCGCCGCCACCCCGATCGCACCCAGGAACGCGACGATCAGCGCGCCGGAGACCCAGAGCCAGAAGCGCTCGTAGAGGTCGACCTTCACCGCCGGGCCATCCACGCGCCCGCGGGTGAGCGGCTGCAGCCACCGAGCCTCACGGCATCGGCGCCCCGCGGCCGAACAGGGTCCACACGTAGATGCCGCCCCAGCACGCCGCCATCAGGAGCCCATAGATCAGGACGATCGCGAGCGTCCCTCGCGGGTGGTCGGGCAGCCGTGTCTCTCGGTCTTCCATCGAGCGGTCCCGTAGCGCCCCTTCTGCAGTCCTCGACCGACCGCACCGGCACGCGGGTGCGGTGGGTCGGTGCCGCAGACAAGCGTAACGCTGACGCGAGCTTGCCCGCAGCGACCTGCAGACGCCCCACCCCCGAGGGAGGGCCGAGAGGAGAGCTCGACCGGCAGACTAACGCGTTCCCGCGAGCACCGCGAACGGCCCGCCAGCGCCTAGCCTCAGGCTCACCCGCCGGCCTTCTTCAGCGCCGACTGGATGGCGAAGTACTCGCCGATGTTGTCGACGGTGAGCAGGCCGACGAGGCTGTCGTGGGCGACGACCGGCACGGTGCGCTGGCGCTTCTCCTGGAGCCGCTGCAACAGTGGCTCGACCAGATCGTGCGGATCGGCGTGCTCGAACTCCCGCTCCATCACGGTCTGAACCCGCTGCTCCGGCCCGCCGCCGCGCAGCGCCGCCAACAGCTTCTGCTGGGTGAGCACCCCGATCGCCCGACCGCTATCCACTACCGGGAAGTCGACCTGCGAGCCGGCCATGGTGAGATCGATCGCATTCGACAGCGTGTCGAACGGGTGTAGCGCCCGGAAGTCGGTGAGCATGACCTGGCCGACCGAGATCCCCTCGAGACGATTGCGCAGCTCGACCGCACTGGCCTCCTGCGCCGCGCCGATCCACACGAAGAACGCGATGAAGACCAGGAACGGGTTCGAGAACAACCCGAGGAACCCGAGCCCGAAGGCGAACACCTGCCCGATCGCAGCGGCGATCTGTGTCGCCCGCACGTAGTCGAGTCGAGTCGCGAGCAGCGCGCGCAGGATCCGGCCACCGTCCATCGGGAAGGCCGGAATCAGGTTGAACACCGCGAGCGTGACGTTGATCACCGCGAGCTGTTGGAACAGCGGCCCGCGAGTGATCGAAGGCTCCTGCGCGAGCTCCTGGAGCGGCACCCAGCGGCCGGCCGCGGCCAGCACGGCGAACAACCCACCTGCGATCACCACGTTGACGAGCGGCCCAGCGATGGCGACCAGCAGCTCCTGCGAGGGCTTCTCGGGCATCCGTTCGAGACGCGCGACCCCGCCGATCGGCAGCAGGATGATGTCGCGGGTCTTGACGCCGAAGCGACGAGCCGTCAGCGCGTGGCCCAGCTCGTGGAGCACTACGCAGCCGAACAGCAGCAGGATGAACACCACGCCCCGCACCACCGCCTCGGTCGTGCCCTCGGCGCGCCAGTGCAGCAGACCCACCCAGCCCAGGATCAGCAGGAACGTAACGTGGATCTTGAGGTCGATGCCGGCCAGCTTGCCGACGCGCCAGGCCCACTTCATGACAGGTACCCCATGACGGTGCAGGTCCTCCCGCCCCGGTTGCTTCCTCGGCCAAGCTATATCGATACGCTGGCCCCAAGCAACGACGCGGAGCCCCCATGATCGCCGCCATGGACCACGCACTCAGCCACACCCCCTCGCACACGCGACGCGCCAAGGGCATCGGCGTAGCCGTCGCGAGCCTCGTCGGACTGGTCGGAGTCTTGCCCCCAGCCCGGAGCCAGGCTCCCCCGTCGACCGACATCTACCTCGTCACCGTCGAGTACCTCGTCACCGTCGAACTCCGTGAGGGCCGTCCGACCCTCGGCGAGTTGATGCGCCTGACCGACCGCGAGGCCTACGACAACCAGCCTGCGTTCCTGAACGACGGCACGATCCTCTACTCGTCGCTGGGCGAGGCGGGTCACACCGAGATCCTGCGCTTCGATCCCGTGAGCCGCCGCGCCACCACCGTGGTCTCGACACCGCAGAGCGCGTACTCCCCGACGCCGGTGCCGGACGGCACCGCTCTCTCGGTCGTGCGCGCCTACGGCGCCGGCGACCAGCAGCTCTGGCTCTTCCCGCTCGATGGCAGCGGCGCCGAGCCGGCGTTGCTGCTCCCCGATATCAACCCGATCGGCTACCACGCCTGGATCGACGCGCGCAGGGTCCTGCTCTTCGTGCTCGGCGAGCCCGCGACCCTGCAGGTGGCTACCGTCGGCGCTGGTCCGGGGCGAGTGGTCGCCGAGAACCCGGGGCGGTGCCTGGCGCGGATCCCCGCCGCCAGCGCCCGGTCGCCGCTCGAGATGAGCTTCGTGCGCAAGGTCGCGGAAGGCGAATGGTGGCTGGAGGCGCTCGACCCCGAGACCGGCGCCACACGCCGCCTCGTGCAGACCCTGCCGGGAAGCGAGGACTACGCGTGGTCGCCCGATGGCTCTGTGTGGGCGAGCGACGGCGGCCGGCTCTTCCGCTGGCGACCGGACGACGAGACCTGGAGCGAGGTCGCCGACCTGACAGAACGAGGCCTCCGCGGAATCACGCGCCTGGCCTTCGATGCCGACGGCACCACGCTCGCGCTGGTCGCCGAGCACTGACAAGAGGTGCGAAGGCGTGCTGTGGCTCCCCCTGATGTTGACAAGATTGACAGCGTCGTGACAGCGTTGACACGTGGCGCGAGGACAGACGAGCTCGTCGATCGACTCGGAATTCGTAGAGCGCGCGGCCCAGCGATTCGCTCGCACCCTGGCCGGCGTGGTGGCGGACTACCGCCGCAGAGGGCGGTCGCCCTCCGAGCTGCTCGGAGAGCCAGAGGCGTTCGGGGAGCGGGCGGTCGCGGCCCAAGCACCCGCACCGTCGCCGTGGGACGATCTGGTGGGACCGTTCCTGCGCTGCGAGGGGGTCGAAGCGCGGCTCGGCATCACTCGGCAGGCGGTGGCCGCCCGTGCGGCGCGCCGCAGGCTGCTTCGCATGGTGACCGCCGACGGCGTGCACCTCTACCCCACCTGGCAGTTCGCCGACGGCGGTCTCGTGCCGGGCCTCGACGAGGTGATCTCGCTGTTCGCCGAGGAGGCCGTGGACGGCTGGACCCTGGCCGGGTGGCTGCGCACGCCCGATCCCGAGCTTTGCGAGACACCGCTCGAGACCGTGAAGCGAGGCGACGTCGCCGGTGCCCTCGCCGCCGCCCGCTCGGCCTCGGCCGCGCTGGGATCATGACCTCGCTCCGCGAGCCGCCGAGCGACCTCGGCGGGTTCCCGGGCTCGCTCGTCCCGGGTCATCTCTTGCGCGTGTGCCGCAAGGAGCGGGCCACCTGGTGGTTCTCCAGCGACGGATCAGGTCGCTTCGATCTGGCTCCGCCCGAAGGAACTTGCTACCTGGCAACGGACGCCTATGCCGCCGTACGCGAAGCGTCTCGGCTGGGTCCCGTCACTCCTGGCTGGGTGCTGGCTCGCGAGCTGCGGACCGTGTCCCCGCCCGACCCGACGGCGCGCCTAGCGGCAACGACGCGCCAGGCGGCTGGGCGCTTCGGGCTCACGACCGAGCTCGCGACCATCCTGCCCTACGACCTGCCCAGGCGGTGGGCTGTCGCGTTCCGTAGGCGAGGCTTCGCCGGCATTCGCCACGAGCTACGGCACGACCAGCGCGCACGCCCGAGCGGCATCGCGCTGTTCGGCTCCGCGGGGGCGCCGGCCTGGAGCGACGGCAAGCGCCAGCGACTCGGTGTGGCGATGGTCGAGAGCTTCGGCGTCGCGGTCTTGCCACTGCCGCTCTCGACGGTGCTCACCATCGTGGACTGAAGCTTCACCAAGCCGAGCAGCGCGGCAAGCGTTCATCCACCCAACCCGAACGCGATCAGCTCGTACGGCTTGCCCCGCCCGCCGAGCGCGAGCACCAAGACCTGCCGCCCGTCCTCGAGCAAGAAGGTCATCGGCGTGCCGTCGGGGTTGGCGGGCAGCTCGTGCTCCCAGAGCAACGCGCCGGTGCGCTTGTCGAGCGCGCGCAGCTTCGGCGACTCGCCCCACCACGCAAGCTCCTCGTCGCCGTTGGTGGCGCTGGCGTCGCCGTCCTCCGCCTCGGGCGTCGGCCGGTAGAGGCTCGTCCCGGTGGTGACGAACAGCAGGCTCTTGGTCACGATCGCGTGGCTGCGCGCCGGCAGACCGAGCGGCGGTAGATCGAGGTGTCGCAGCAGCGGGTGGTGGCGCGGGCCGTCGCCGAGGGGCGTCACCCAGGCGATCTCGCCGCGCCGCATGTCGTAGGCGGTGAGCCGGCCGTAGGGCGGCTTCAGCAGCGGCAGCCCCCGCGGCCCGAAGACCTGGGTATCGACGCCCGCGACGTAGCGGAACGCCGAACGGCTCGCGTCGGGCTCGCGCAGGGTCACCGCGATCGGCACAGTGAACGACGGCACGAACAGCATCTCCAGCTCAGGGTCGTAGGCGCCGCCTGGCCAGCTCGCGCCCCCGGCCCAGCCGGGCACGTTGAGCGTGCCCTTGAGCGACGGCGGCGTGTAGAGCGGGCCGTACTGGTACCGGCCGAGGATCCGCTTCGCTTGCTCGTAGAGCTCGGGCGTGAAGTCGACGAGGTCGTCGAGCGTCACGCCTTGCCGCTCGAACGCGGGCGGCTTGGTCGGAAACGGCTGCGTCGGCGACGTGCGCTCGCCGGGCACGCCGCTCTGCGGTACCTCACGATCCTCGATCGGCCAGATCGGCTCACCGGTGGCGCGGTCGAGCACGTAGGCGAAGCCCTGCTTGCTGAGCTGCACCGCCGCTCGCACCGGCTTCCCGTCGACCGTGAAGTCGGCCAGGATGGCCGAGGTCGACAGGTCGTAGTCCCAAAGACCGTGGCGCACCGCCTGGAAGTGCCAGCGCCGCTCGCCGGTCTCGCAGTCGACCGCGACCAGGCTCTCGGAGAAGAGGTTGTCGCCGAGTCGATGACCGCCGTACCAGTCATTGGTCGGCGTGCCGAACGGCAGGTAGACCAGGCCGAGCTCCTCGTCCGCGCTCATCAGGGTCCAGACGTTGGTGTTGCCGGTGTACTCCCACGAGCCGCCGTCCCACGTCTCGTTCCCGACCTCCCCAGCCTGCGGCACGGAGTGGAACGTCCAGCGCAGCGCGCCGGTGCGCGCGTCGAAGCCGCGCACGTCACCCGGCGGTGACTCGAGCTGGGTAGCGCCGTCCGAGATCGACGCGCCCACCACCAGCACGTCGCGGCAGATGGTCACCGGCGAGCTGACCGCGTAGGAACGCCGCGGGACCTCGCGCCGCAGGCCAACCGTGAGGTCGACCGCTCCGCCGTCGCCGAACCCGCCGACCGGCTCGCCGGCGAGTGGGTCCACCGCCCTCAGCAACGCGTCGCCACTGGCGTAGATCAAGCGAGGCGGCAGCTTCTCGTCACCAGGCCACCAAGCCGCGCCGCGGTGCACGAACCCGAGATTGGTCGGGCGGCCCTGCTTCCAGCTCCCCGGGTCGTGCACCCACCGCGTCTTCCCAGTCGCCGCATCGATCGCGGCGAGCTGCGACAGCCCGGTGGTGACGTAGAGCCGGCCGTCGATCGCGAGCGGCGTCGCCTGGAAGCCCCGCGGCATCATGCGCGGCGAGCGCAGGCTCGCCTCGCTCGCGAACAGCGCGTTGTCCGGCGACGACCAGCGCCACAGCTCGCGCAGCCGCGACACGTTCGAGGCGTCGATCTGGTCGAGCGTCGAGTAGCGGCGGCTGCTGGCGTCGCCGGTGACCACCGGCCAGTCGGCGCCGCCCTGGGCGAGCCCAACGCCGTTCCACGGCAAGCACAGGACCGCGAGCACCGCGACGCCGCAACGACCCGTCACCGTCTCAGCCCATCCCCGCATCATCGCTGACCTCCCGGAGCACTCTTCTCCGTCTTCTCCGTCCTCTCCCTTATCCGTCCTGGCCATCCCGCTGCCCCACTGCCTTCACTGCCTTCACTGCCTCACACCAAGGGCTCGCCGCAGCGCGGACACTTCACCGCGCCCTTGCTGTCGCGGATCGCCTCGACCAGACCCGAACCGAGGATCGCGGTGGGCAACGCGAAGAAGCCGACGCCCAGGATCGCGGTCACCGCCCCGGCCACCCGCCCCAGGCCGGTGACCGGAAATGTCGCAGCGCCGACTCCACGCGTCGCCGTCGCGCGCCACCTCGACCACTTCCCAGACCCTTCGCCGGACCCTCATGACACCCATCGTCTTACGCGACGGCACGACAACACACCGCTGCGTGCCTCGGGCGCGCCTCCTCGACTCCGTGTGCGCAGGAGAGTACCGCGCCCGCGAGAGACCGGCCGGCAACGCGCGTTAGAGTGGCGCCCCCCATGAGCGCAACCCCGCCGGATCCCCGACCCGTCCGCCGTCCCTCGTCGCGATCGCATGCGGTGCTCGCGGTGCTGGTGCTCTGTGCGACCCTCCTCGGTGCCGGCGCCGCCCAGGCCCACGGCGTCGCCGACCGAGACGAGGCATTCCTCGCGCAGAACGAAGGGCTCGCGGTGGTGCCGTACATGTATCTGGGCGCCAAGCACATGGTCACCGGCTACGACCACCTGCTGTTCCTCGCCGGCGTGATCTTCTTCCTGTTTCGGCTGCGCGACGTGGCACTGTACGTCACGCTCTTCGCGCTCGGGCACAGCTCGACCTTGCTGCTCGGCGTGCTGGGTGAGATCCACGCGAACCCCTACCTGGTCGACGCGGTAGTCGGTCTGTCCGTCGCCTACAAAGCGCTCGACAACCTGGGTGGGTTCTGCGCCTTCGGCTTGCGCATCGACCAGCGGTTGGCGGTGCTCGCCTTCGGGCTGGTCCACGGTTTCGGTCTCGCCACCAAGCTGCAGTCGGTGACGCTCTCCGAGGAAGGCCTCGTGGGCAATATGCTGTCGTTCAACGCGGGCGTCGAGCTGGGCCAGTTCGCCGCTCTGGCCGTCATCCTGGCGCTGTTCCAGGCCTGGCGCGCGAGCGGCCGGTTCCTGCGCCACGCCTTCGTGTTCAACTGTCTGCTGCTGACCGCCGGCTGGGTGCTGTTCGGGTACCAGTTGGCCGGTTACTTCCTCTCGCGATGAACCAAACAGCCGACACTCCTCCCTCCCTGGAGAAGCCCCCGGTCCGGCGAGTGCTCGTCACCCTCGGCTCGACCCTCGTCGCGGCTGCCGCGATCCTGCTCGTGGTCGTGCTCCCTGCCGAGTATCAGATCGACCCGACGGGGCTGGGCGGCCTTCTCGGCCTCGACCGCTTGCGCGGCACCGCTGGGGAAGGCTCGGTGTACCTGCCCGAGGCCGAAGAGGGCGCCGCCACCGAGCACGACGAGCCTTACCGCACCGAGACCGTTACCGTGCCGATCGCGGCGCGCGAGGAGATCGAGTACAAGATCTCGATGGGCGCCGGCAGCACAGTGCTGTTCTCCTGGACTACCGACCGCGGCGCGTTGTACGAAGACTTCCACGCGGAGCCGTTCAACGACCTCGACGACCAGCCGATCCGCTACGCCGAGCGGACCGCCGTCAGCGCCGGTAACGGCACGCTCAGAGCCCCGTTCTCCGGCCACCACGGCTGGTACTGGCGCAACGAGAACGACTACCCGGTCACGATCACGCTCCAGATCGCCGGCTACTTCACCGGCTTCAAGGAGCTACACCGGGCGCCGCTGTCGTAGCGGATCCAGCAGCGCGCCGCGGACTGGTCGCTCCTCAGGCGCCTTCGTCTGGCTCGGGCAAGAGGGCCCCCTCCTCCACCCAGTGAGCGATCAGCGTGATCGCGCGATAGTCGTCGCAACCCACGGCGCGCGCGATCTCGGAGATGGCCACGCCAGCCTTCACCTGACTCCAAACGCCACGCACGAAAGCGCGGCAGGCTGTCCACCGGACGTGGCTCCGCTTCCATCCGAGCCAGTGCCGTCCACGGGCACACGCGGCCGTCGTGCCCATCCATCGCGCTCGGCCCCCGATCTAGGTTAGCTTCCCCGCTCCAGCACGAGAGGGCGCCCTACGCTGAGGCGATGCAGCCGGAAGTAGAACCGAGTCGGCCATGTCGGCATCCCCTCCCTCCCTCGACGCTCAGGCGGCGATCGCAGCCCTCCCACCTCGGCTGCGGCCACTGCTCGAGGGACCGGTAGCGCCGACACTGTTGCGGCTCGCGGCACCCAACATCCTGGTGATGCTGCTCCAGGCCGCGTTCACCACGCTGGACGCGGTCTTCGTCGGCTGGATCGGCTCGCACGCGCTCGCAGGCGTATCACTGGTCTTCCCGCTGGTGATGCTGATGCAGACCATGTCGGCCGGCGGCATGGGCGGCGGGGTGTCCTCGGCGATCGCTCGAGCACTCGGCGCCGGACGACGTGCCGATGCCGACGCACTGGTGGCGCACGCGGTGTACATCGCTCTCGCCATGGCTGCCTGCTTCTCGGCGACGATGCTGCTTGCGGGCCCGGCGATCTACCGGGCCATGGGCGGTCGCGGCGAGACGCTCGCGTCGGCGCTCACCTACTCGCACGTGATCTTTGCCGCCGCGGCGATCTACTGGCTGTTCAACACCTTCGCCAGCGCGATACGCGGCAGCGGGAACATGGCGGTGCCGGCGGCGGTCATGTGTGCCAACGCGCTGATCTACATCGCCCTGGCGCCGGCGCTGGTCCTCGGCTTGGGACCCTTGCCGCGTCTCGGCATCGCGGGTGCAGCGGCGGCGAGCGTCATCGCCTTCAGCTTCGGCGTGCTGGTGTTGGGCGGCTACTTGATCTCGGGCCGCGGCTTGGTCCGGCTCACCTTCCCGCTCGGGAGACTGCGCGGCTCGCTCCTCCGCGAGATCCTGCGCGTCGGTGCGCCGGGCTCGGTCAACACCGTGTTCACCAACCTCACGGTGGTGATGCTGACCGGCCTGGTGGGTCCCCTCGGCGCGTCGTCGCTCGCGGGCTACGGCCTGGGTGCCCGGCTCGAGTACCTACAGCTCCCGCTGGTGTTTGGGCTCGGCACCGCTCTCGTCACGATGGTCGGCGCCAACGCTGGAGCCGGCTTGACGCAGCGCGCCGAGCGGGTCGCCTGGGTGGGCAGCGCGATGGCGGGCAGCCTCACCGGCTCGCTCGGCGTGTTCGCGGCGATCTGGCCTCGTGCGTGGCTCGGGCTGTTCACCACCGACGCAGACGTCATCGCCGCCGGCACGCGCTACCTGTCCACGGTCGGACCTGTGTACGTGTTCTTCGGCCTCGGCCTCGCGCTCTACTTCGCTTGCCAGGGCGCCGGAGACCTCCGGTGGCCGCTGCTGGTCGGCTTGGCTCGATTCCTGGTGGCGGTGCTCGGCGGATGGCTCGCGATCCACGTGCTCGGCGGCGGCCTTGCCGGTTTGTGCAGCGCCATCACCGTCTCGTTCGTCGTCTACGGCCTCGGCATGGCGGCGGCCTTCCGCGCCGGAGCGTGGCGACGCGCCGCGTGAACCGCTCCGCGTCGACGGCTCAGACGGGAGGCGGGTCTCCGGACTGCCTCTCTTCCACTCGCTCCACGAGCTTCGCCTCGATGTTAGCAACGCGTTGCCCAAGCCCGTGCTGCCGCGACGGGTGTAGTCTGGCAGACGATCTCGGGTGACCCAGTTCAGGAACCGGTGCAGCGAATAGAGGGTCGTTCCTACGTGTGAGCCCGACGACGACGCACCACCAGGTCGCACACATGACAAAGAAGCCCCAACGCCCCCCTCGCTCCACCAGTGCGTTCGCCACCCTCGGCGCTCTGGCGCTGGCATGGCTCGTCGCGGCCTTCCCGTCGCTCGCGGTGGCGACCGACACCGAGCTCGCCGCGCGCTCCGGCGCCGCGGTGCTCCGCGCGCTGCCGCTGCTCCAGAGCAGCGCGGACACCTGGTTCCGCGAGCGGCCCTGCGCTTCGTGCCATCACCAGGGGCTGGGGATGATGGCAGTGTCCCTCGCGCGCGAGCGCGGCTTCCCGATCGACGAGAGACTGCTCGCCGCGCAGGTGCAAAAGACGGCGCGGTACCGCTTCGATCCCACCACCGACCTGGTGCTCGGCGAGGCGAGCATCAACGAAGCGATCGGCCAGAGCTACACCCTGCTCGGCATCGCCGCGGCCGGCGCGCCGCGCGGCGATGCCCTGCCGCTGGTCGCGCACCTGCTGGCCGGCAAACAGCACGTGTCGGGCAAGTGGAGCTCGTACTCCCACCGACCACCGCTGGAGGACGGCGAGATCACGGCCACCGCGCTCACGCTCCGAGCGCTTCGACTCTGCCCGCCGCCCGGTCGTGCTGCCGAGGCCGCGGCGCGCGCCGAGCGAGCACGCCGCTGGCTCGAGTCGGCCCAGCCCGTCGACGGCGAGGATCGCGCGATGCAGCTCCTCGGGCTGGTGTGGGCCGGGGCTGCCAGCGAGATCGTGACGCCGCCCGCGGACCGGCTGTGGGCCGAGCAGCGGGCAGACGGTGGTTGGGCTCAGGTCTCCTCTCGCGAGAGCGACGCATACGCCACGGGCCAGGCCCTGGTTACGCTACACGCCGCCGGCGTCGAGCGTCCCGCCGACTTCGCGCGGGGCATCGAGCACTTGTTGCGGACCCAGCTCGACGATGGCAGTTGGCTGGTGACGACCAGGCGCGCCGCGAGCTCGGGGCTGCCCTACTTCGAGACCGGTTTCCCGCACGGCAAGCACCAGTTCATCTCTTATGCCGGCAGCGCTTGGGCGACCATGGCGCTGGTGCTGGCCGCGGGCGACGGCACCCGCGACGCGATCCTGGGCGCCTCACCCCACCCACCTCTAGCCGGTGTCGAGGACGGGCACCGTCTCGAGGGGTTGCCGCCGCTGCTGCGGTCGGCGCTCTTCGGCTCGCTCGAGGACCTCGAGACCGCGCTCAGCGCCGGCGCCGACCCGAACGCGGCAACACCCTCCGGCGTGACCGCGCTCATGGCTTCCGTCCAGGACGCTCGCAAGGTCGCAGTGCTGCTCGCCGGCGGCGCGAGGGTGAATGCCTCCGCCAAGAGTGGCCATACGGCACCGGCCGCGGGCTACGACGGCGCGGGCGACAGCGCACGCCTCTTGCTGTCGGCGGGAGCCAACGTGCACGCCTCGACCACCGACGGCATCATCCAGCCTGCCACGGCGTTCCTGCGCGCGGTGCTGCGCGGCGACGAGCAGCTCGCGACGCTCCTCGTGGCCCGCGGCGCCAGCATCGTCGGCTCGGAGCGCCAGCGCGCCCCGCTCCACATCGCCACCTGGCAAGACGACGTCACGATGGTGTCGTACCTGCTCGACCGCGGAGCTCCCATCGAGGAGCGCTCGCCGACCGACGACGGCTCGCCGGGCGACACCCCGCTCCTGAGCGCGGCCGCCGACGGCCTCGAGCGGGTCGCGCGCCTGCTCCTCTTGCGGGGCGCCGACCCGAACGCTCGCGGCGCCGATGGCTACACGGCGCTGATGTACGCCGCCGGCACGGCGGACCGTGGCAGCGCTGGCATCGTCGAGGCGCTGCTTGCAGCGGGAGCCGACCCGACGATCGCGAACGAGAAGGGCGAGACCGCGCAGTCGATCGCGCGCGAGTTCTCCCACCGCGTCATCGAAGCCGCGCTCGAGCGGGCGGCTCGGGGAGCGACCGAGAGAGGCGTCGTCGGACAGCCATGACGCACCCGGTCGGAGGCTCGACGGCCGGCGGTCCAGCCACACCCGGCACGCAGGCCTGGCTCGACCAGGTCCACGAGGACGTGCTAGAGCCCGAGCGACCGATCGTCGACCCGCACCACCACCTGTGGCGCGGTCGCGGCACGTTCCAGCCGTACCTGCTCGACGAGCTGTGCGCCGACACCAACTCGGGACATCGCGTGCTCCAGACGGTGTTCGTCGAGTGCCGCGCGAGCTACCACAAGGAGGGTCCCGAGCACCTCCGGCCCACCGGCGAGACAGAGTTCGTTGCAGGGATCGCCGACGCCGCGGCGGCCGGCGCTGCGAGAGAGCCGAGTCGGGCGACGATCGGCGGCCTCGTCGCGCACGCCGACCTGCGGCTCGGCGACGCCGTAGAGGAGGTCCTCGCCGCGCACGACGAGGCGGGTCGCGGTCTGTTCCGCGGCATCCGGCACTCGGGCGCGTGCGACCCCGACCCCGAGGCTCTCCTCATTCCGGGCCGCGCCGAGCCTGGCCTCTACACCCGCGGGAGGACTTCCGGCGCGGTATGCGCGTGCTGGGTCGTCTCGGTCTGACATACGACACTTGGCACTACCACCACCAGAACCAAGACTTTGCCGCGCTCGCCAGAGCCGTGCCCGAAACCACCATGGTGCTCGACCACTTCGGCACGCCGCTCGGCGTCGGTGTCTACACTGGTCGTCGCGAAGAGATCTCCGAGGCGTGGCGCCGCGACATCGCCGAGATCGCGCGCTGCCCCAACGTCGTGGCCAAGCTCGGCGGTCTCGCCATGCCCGACAACGGCTTCGGCTGGGATCGCCGCGACAGGCCGGCAACCTCCAACGAGCTGGTCGAGGCGCAGGCTCGCTACTACCTGCACACCATCGAGTGCTTCGGCCCGGATCGTTGCATGTTCGAGAGCAACTTTCCCGTCGACCGGCTGTCGATCTCGTATCGCTCGCTGTGGAACGCGTTCAAGAAGATCGCGACAGGGTTCTCGGCCGCCGAGAAGGACGACATGTTCCGCGGAACTGCGACGAGGGTCTACCGTCTCGGCCCGCGGGCTCGAGCGCGAGATTGGGCCGACGCCTAGCAGCCCGTGGTGGAACCCCCGTGGGCTGCGTTGGGAGCGCCGTGGGGCCGTATGCTCATGCGGTGCGCGGGGAAGGTCCTTCGCCTGCAGCGGCTCTACCGGCGGCTCGGCGTTGGCGCGCGAGCGGTGGCGATG
>DATLFI010000232.1:0-3133 GCA_035524895.1 Thermoanaerobaculia bacterium
CGAGCTGGACGTCCAGGTCCCGGAAATGGTTGGCCTTCGGATGGCTCAGCGACAGATTGCCGTAGTACATCTCTTCAAAGAGAATCGGCGTGACGACGAAGGACCGGTCGTCGTTCGAGCGGGGAAATGGACCGATCTCGGGGGGCGGATTCTCGGCGTCGTGCACGACCAGAGTCTTTCGCTCCCGGGCGACCTGGCCGTTCAACGGATCGGCCAGAGGGATCCGCTCGAAGACCTGCGGCCCTTCGGTTCGGGCGTTGGCGACTCGCACGAGCTCTTTACACGCCGTGTCGAAGCGCCGCACCACGACTTCGCTGTCGAACTGCTTCGCCGCAATCACCACCACGACCGAGTAGGCCGTACCGAGGTCGTCCAGGCTGGTGGTCCGGGCCAGTCTCTGCCCTGCCTCGTGGAGGAGCTGAAAGCGGCTCCGCCGGCGCTCGGCCCTCTCGTAAGCTTCAGCGTTTTGCAGGGCGATGACCGCGAGGTCGGCGAGCCCCTCCAGTAGGCGCTCGTTTCGCGGACCGAAGGCGAACTCATTGGGGCTCTCGACGTTGATGATCCCGATCACCTCGTCGCCGAGCTTCATGGGAACGGCGAGCTCGGAGTTCATCCCGGGGACAGCCGGTACATGGATTGCCTGCCAGTCCGGTCTTGTGAGGTCAGCGTTGACCACTTGGCCCTTTCGCGCCACCCAGCCCAGGATTCCCTCCTCACTGGTCAGGTGCCGGCCGAGCTCGGCTTCGGGAACTCCTTGTTCCGCGCTCACGACGAGGTCACGCTGATTCGGGTCCACGCGCACCAGGACACCGGCCTGGGCCCCCGTGTTGGTGATCGCCTGTTGCAGGATCAGATCCAGGAGACCATCGGCATCTAGCCGCCGGGTGAGCTCCTTGCCGAGCTCGATCAGCGTCTCCTCGTCCTTCCGGAGCCGCTGCTCGTCCTCGAAGGCCTGGGCCATCTTGACCGCGAGCACCGCTTGCCCGGCGAGGGTCTCCATGAGACCGCGGTCGCGCTCGTCGAAGGCGTTGGGAGTACGGCTCTCGAGGTTGAGGATCCCCACGAGCTCCTGCCCATCCTTCAGCGGCACGTCCAGCTCGCACCGGGTCTCCCCGCCGACATCCACGAACCTCTCCCGGTACTCGGCTTCCTGGGTGTCGGGGATCAGAATCGACTCCCCGGTGCGCAGCACCTCCAGCGTGATTCCTCGCCCCTCGTCCCGGCGCAGCACCTGCTTCAGGCTCTTCTCCGAGTTTGGCCCGATCGCCGCTCGGGTTACCAGCTCGTCGCGCACGGGATCGTAGAGGAGGATCGACGCCTCGTCCGGGGCGACGCGCTCGGCCAGCCGGCGCTCGGCGATCTCCAGGATCGTTGTCAGGAGCTCATCTAGGTCGTTCGAACGGATGAGCTTCCGGTCCAGCTCTCGCACCGCTTCGAGGGTCCTCTCGTAACGGGTCTGCTCCGCCCCGAAGCGCCGGGCGTTCTCGATCGCGATGGCCGCGTACTCGCCGAGACCCTCGATCAACTGAGTGTGGGCAGGATCACCGAGGAAACGCTGCGGTGTGCGGTAACACAGAATCAGAGCCCCGACCGCCTCCTCGCCGATCCACAGGGGAAGCCCTGCCACTGATGGGAAGCCGGCCCCGGCTCCATCGCCCGCCGCGGTGAAGAGCTCCCGTGCATCGTCGAGGAGGAGCGGCTCCTCTCGGTCCAACACGGACCTGGCGGCAGCGGCCAGGACCGAGTCCGGCTCCCGCGCGGGACTCTCGTCGCCTTCCTGCCCGCTCCAGCGCGCGGGCAGGAAGGCCCCCTCGCTGGCCGGATCACAGGGGAAAAGCACCGCGAGGTCGCAGCGGGTGAAGTCCCGGATGGTGTCGACGATGGTCTGAAGCACGGTCTCCGACTGGAGGTTCCGGCTCAGGGTCCGGCCGGCGGCGTGAAGCCGGCGCAGGTGGTCGAAGAGCCGCCGGTTGGCGAGCGCTAGCGCGACCTGGCTCGCCAGCAATCTCAGGAGGTGGCGATCCTCCTCGTCGAAGGCATCGGCCTCTCGATGCAGGATCGAGACGAATCCGAGGGGGGCGTCCGCGGGGCCCAGGGGCTCGAACAGGGTGTCCGCTGGCACCCAGATCGCCCCCTCGGCCTCGCAACCGAGCGTGGCGAGCAACTGGGCCGATTCCTCGTCCGGTGGCCCTGGAGAACCTCCTCGACCCTCGAGAAGCCGCAGCAGCGGCGAGTCGACTGCCACGCCCGGCCTGACCGTCTTCCCCACGAAGAGGTCGACTGTGCGGCTCTCGGGGCGGCGAAGGCCCCAGACGACGCACCCGCTGGTGTCGATGACGTGGCCGACCCCTGCCGAGAGCTCCGCGAAGAGCTCGTCCTCGCTCAGGAGCCGGCGGTTGAGCCGCTGACCGATTTGTCCGATCCACTGGTAGCGCCGCAGGAACCAGGTGACCTGGAGCTCCCGGGAGGCGAGCCCGGCGAACCTCCTGAGCTTCTCCTCGAGGTCCTCAGAGAACTCCTGAGGCTCGCGATAGTCCACGTAGAGGACGGCGAGCGGCTTGCCGTGGCGGACGGTTCGGAGGGCCACGGCCGCAAACGCGGTCACCCCCTGCTTCAGGCAGAAGCCCTTCTGGTCGTCGGCGAAGCCGGCGACGTCCTGGACGGCGAGGAAGCCCTCCTCAATCACCCTCTGAGTCAGCCCGTGCTTCCGAGGGGGCTTGAGGGGATCCCCTTCATTGTCAGAAGGGAGCTCGCCCGCGACGCCCGGACGCTCGACGAAGCGTTGCGTGACCGGATTGATCGCGAAGACGACACAGAGGTCGGCGGCGAAGGTCTCTCGAGCCACCTCGGCGATCCGGGTGAGCGTGGCGTCGAGGTCACCCGGCTCCCGCCACCCTACAGAGAGGAGCTCGAGCCAGTGGCCCTCGGACTGCGCGGATAAGGTCCTTTCTGGAGTGGAGCTCATCAGGCCTCAGCGACGCACCCGGAATGCATTAGAGATAGCTGATTCTATCCCTGGGAGCACAGCCTGTCTAGGGAAGCTGGAAAACCACCCGTTGGGGTGGCGACGAACGAACGATCGTTCACCTAGGCTCGACGCAACGTTTTCCGACCGCCCCCGAAGGAGGCCGAT
>DATLFI010000233.1:0-2892 GCA_035524895.1 Thermoanaerobaculia bacterium
TCCGCCATTGCGCGACACGGCAGATCGAGGCTCTGCCAGAGCTACTGCAGGAGTACGAGGGGCTCTGCGAGACGACGGGCGAGCCGAGCCGCCCGCGCAGCCAGCTGTTCCTCGAGAAGGCGCTTCCTGTCGGCGCCGGCAGCGACGCCGCTCAATGCGCGTACACTTTCGAGTGCCCGGGTGGCGCAGGTAGAAGGACTCCCCGGTGCAGCTGGGGCCGGCCCCATTCTCTTCCCCCCGGCCCCTATCGATTGCCTTGGAGGCTAACCTTCGCCCCCGGGCCGCCGCCCTTGCCGAAGGTCTAGGAGTCGCCTGGCTTCGAGGTCTGGTGAGACGAGGAGTGGCGCGCGCGGAGGGCCTATGCCGCTCTAGGCGCATCGACAACGCCGTGGCACTGCGTGCAGCACGAGACCGTGTTGTCCAGAGTGGCGAGCAGTAGTTGCCGCCGACCGATTGATGCAGGCGAACTTCCTGGCGCGCGCCGGGGCCCAGTTGTCGCACTTCCAACAACACGCGACACACGTGCCGTGTATGCCAGATGGCCTGGGAGTCATGGGCTTTCGGCGCGTTGAGCGGTCTGACGGCTCCTACTCGGCCCAGAGATCGCGCTCCGCGATCTCGAGCAGATTGCCGGCGGGATCGTTGAAGTAGCAGGAGCGCACGCCGCTGTCCCACGCGATCTCGTCGATCAGCGTCACGTCTCGATCGGCCAAGCGCTCCTTCCACGCGTCGTACTCGCCGGGTGCTGCGAGGAATGCCGTGTGGATCGATCCGGAGGCGCCGTGCGCAGGCGGCTCGTCCTGCGCCGCGGATCGTTCCCTCTCGAACAGCAGCACCACGCCGTGCCCGAGTCGGAACGCGAGACTCCAGCGTCCGAGGCCGAGCGACTCGAGGCCGAGCACATTCTCGTAGAACCGCTCCATCTCGTCTTGCTGATCGGATGCGTAGTACAGGACGGTCTCGAGCACGCCGGCGAGCCGCAGATCTTCGGGCACGACGCGAACGTACTCGTTCTGACACCAAGATGGCAGCGAACGTGGAGCGGGCTTCGGGCCCCATGTCGTCGTTCGGCTCTTCTGCGACAAGCAGAGCCGGCGACGCCCGGCGAGAGGACGAACGCCCGGATGACGAGCCCGGTGGACGGCTCTTCATCGCGTAGTTTTGCGCGAACATCTGACTCCAGGTTCGGGTGTCGGCAAGCGCCTGTGAGACTCAGGGGCGGCCGTGGAGAGATTTGTCGACGTTCATTCGCACGCCGTCCCCTCGGGCGACGACGGGGCGCGCTCGACCGAGGAGGCCGTCGAGCTGTGCGGACTCGCGTTTGCCGGAGGAACCCGCGTTCTGTTCGCAACACCCCACGCGCACGCCGCATGGGATCGCTACCCGCTGACGCTCGAGCGGGAGCGCCTCTTCGAGGAGGCGCTTGCCGTCGTCTCGCGGGTCGTCTCCGGGTGGGGCTTGGATCTGCGGCGCGGCTTCGAGGTCTTCCCGACCGAGCTGCGTGACCGTGACCCGCACGAGTTCCTGCTGGAGGGGACGCGCGCCGTCCTCCTGGAGTTCCCCGGGTCGTGGCTCGCGGTCGAGGACGACAGCTCGCTCGTGCTGGAAGCGGCCGACCGCCTGTTGGCAGCCGAGCTCGTTCCCGTGATTGCCCACCCGGAGCGTTCGCTCGGGCTCCGGGCTGACTTCGGGATCGCGCGAGCGCTCGTCGAGCATGGCTGCCTCCTGTGCCCGAACGGCGACTCGGCACTCGGTGACAACGGGCCCGTCGCCGAACAGGCCTTCTGGCGGCTGCTGGACGAGGGCCTGGTCGCGCTCGTCGCTTCCGACGGCCACAGCAAGCAGCGGCCGCCGCGGCTCGATCAGGCGCACCGTGTGCTTGTCGAACGCTACGGAGAGGCGTCGATCGAGGTGTTGTTCGACGGGTCCGCGATTCCTTGGATCTGCTAGCTCAGCGGGATCGGCGCCATCTCCAGGTAGCACCTCCGCCCTACGCTGCCCGCGCCCAGCGGCCGGGTTACAACCGAACAGACTCTGTGCACCCCTACCGGACTCGGCGCACGGTCGACCCCAGCCGCGGCTACTTCCCGCGTGCGGTCTTCTTCTTCGGCTTCGGCTTCTTCGTCTTGGCCATCTTGCCTGGCGCCGCATCCTTCTTCGGCCGTTTCGGTGACACCGCCTCCCTCCTTCCTTGGCTGTCCGTACTTCGGTGCCTACGCGTTCGCATTCGGTCGGAGGCTCCCTCTCGCCCAGCAGGGCGACCTGCCCACAGATACAGATCGGCAAGCCCAGCCTGCCAGAGCACTGAGCCATCGCCTCCCAGGCCGGAGACGGCGATCGTGAACGGCTGCTGCAAACGAGCAAGACCGGCGAAGGTCGCGCGCCGGTGCGTTCCGGTGAGCTTGAGCCGGGCGACGGCGGCATCGCGGCTATCCCAACAGACGACCTGCCAGGAGAGGGGGTCGGCCTCGGCAGACCAGGCGACTCCCAGCTGATCACGAGTCGCCCGAACAACGCGGAGTGCATCCCCACCCAAGCCTGCGGCATTGCCCCGGGAGGGGCCGCTTCGGCCTGGTTGCCCGTCACGGCTGGGTGCTGGTTCGCCGCGCATGCGGATCCGAGCGATCCTAGCGACGATCCGTCGCCTCGCGAACTTGTTCGCAGGCTCGAGCAGCGCGAGGGCCAGGCTGCGCTCCGCCGCGCGATGCTGAGGCCCGAACCGCAGCCTCCGCACGCGCTAGGCGCAGCCGCTCTAGGCGACCGCGCGGACGTTCGTCGCCTGCGGGCCCTTCTCCCCCTCGCTCGGCTCGAACTCGACCTTCGCGCCCTCGGCGAGGCTCTTGAAGCCCTCACCGGTAACGCCGCTGTGGTGGACGAAGAGGTCTTTCCCGC
>DATLFI010000234.1:0-3625 GCA_035524895.1 Thermoanaerobaculia bacterium
AAGAGCATTGCCGCTCGGAACGGCCCCAGCAGCTCGTGGCCCGTGGCGACGAGGACCAGGTACAGCACATAGGCCAGGTAATAGCCGAGGAACAGCCCTCCTTCCCACCGCGCGATGACGTGACCCGTCAGGAAGATCGGCAAGCAGGCGACCGCCACGGCCACCATCACCGGAATGTCGAAGCGCAACGCTCCGGCCGAGACAGGAAGGCCTCCCGGCGTGACCGCGGACGCGAGACCGAGCACGCACAGGATGTTGAAGAGGTTGCTGCCGACGACGTTGCCGACGGCGATGTCACGCTCCCCCCGCACGGCCGCGACGATCGAGGTCGCGACCTCCGGCAGAGAGGTGCCGGCGGCGACGATGGTGAGCCCGATCACCAGCTCGGACACCCCCAGCAAGCGCGCGAAGGTGACCGCTCCGTCGACGAGCCAGCGCCCGCCGAGCACGAGCAGGGCCAGCCCGCCGAGCACCAGTCCGATGTCGAGCACCCACTGCCGGCTTCGCTTCGGCGCGCCTTCCCCGAACGTCTCCTGGTACTCCCTTGCAACGGGGTCCTCTGCAACCGGGTCCCCAGTTCCAACTGGCTCGCCTGCAACTGGCTTGCCCTCGCGGCGACTCTGACGGATCAGGAACACCGTGTAACTCACGATGCCCAGGAACAGGACCACGCCCTCGCCCTGGCTCACCTGACCGTTGCGCCCGAACAACACCAGCAACAGCGACGCTGCGATCATCAACGGCACGTCGAGCCGCACGAGCTGTTGCGCCACCGCCAGCGGCACGATCAACGCCGACAGCCCAAGGATGAACAACACGTTGAAGATGTTGCTGCCCACCACGTTGCCGACCGCGACGTCGGCGGCACCACCGAGGCTCGAGGTGACGCTCACCGCGAGCTCGGGCGCGCTGGTACCGAACGCGACAACGGTGAGACCGATCACCAACGGCGAGATGCCGAAGGCCAGCGCCAGGCGCGATGCTCCGCGCACCAGCGCCTCCGCACCGACGACCAGCAGCACCAGACCGACGGCGAAGAGGAGAGCGGTCATGGTGGGCGGGAGGTGGGCGCCGAACGGAGACCAGCGAGACTCTGGCACAGTCGCGATCCCGGGGGCCAGAGTCGCGGCGCGACCCTCGGATCCCGGGAAGCGGACCGCGCAGGTGCGCGCAGGTGGCATGCGCTAGCCTCTGGCTGGGCGGTCGTCCGACAGCACCGTAGCGGCCGGCGACGGGCCGTCACCTTTCCCGCAGGAGGTCCGCCCCCCAAAGACTCACCAGGAGAGCTGCATGGAACCGAGGCCGAGCCGTAGTGCCCCTCAGTGCACGAGCCGGTGGCTACCCGCCATTGCCGTCCCACTCACGCTCGTCGCGCTCGCGACGCCTCCAGCCACCGCCCAGGACAGCGTCGAGGGCATCCCGTTCCACCAGTACGACCCGCCTGCGACACTGGTGGTGCCGCAGCACCCCCTCGAGCGTGCGCGCTTCCCGTTCATCGACGTCCACAGTCACCAGGGGCAGATGGGCGACCAGGATCTGGGCCCGCTCGTCGCCGAGATGGATGCGCTCAACATGGCGGTGATGGTCAACCTGAGTGGCCGGGGCTTTCGGCGCGCCGCGAACCCGGACGGCACCTTCCGCTTCGGCTTCCAGCCCGGCGAGTACCTGAAGCGATCGATCGAGAACGCCGAGCGCAGCGCTCCGGGGCGGTTCGTCGTTTTCACCAACGTCGACACCACAGGCATCGACGAGCCGGGCTGGGCGGAGCGCGCCACCGCCGAGCTGGCAACGGACGTCACCAACGGGGCGAAGGGACTGAAGATCTACAAGAGCCTCGGCATGGACTCGAAGGACGGCAGCGGCCAGCGCATTCCGATCAACGATCCGCGACTGGATCCGATCTGGCGCCAGTGCGCACAGCTCGGAGTTCCGGTACTCATCCACACGGCCGATCCGGCCCAGTTCTGGCAGGCCCGGGACGCGAACAACGAGCGCCTGTACGAGCTGATCGAGCGTCCCGAGCGATACCGCGATCCGGCCACCAACCCGCCATGGGAGCAGCTCATCGCCGAGCAGCACGACCTGTTTCGCCGCCACCCTCGCACCCAGTTCATCAACGCCCATCTGGGCTGGCTCGGCAACGACCTGGGGCGACTCGGCAAGCTGCTGGACGAGCTGCCCAACGTCACCACCGAGATCGGCGCGGTGCTCGCGGAGCTGGGGCGACAGCCGCGGTACGCGCGCGAGTGGCTCATCCGCTACCAGGATCGGGTCATGTTCGGCAAGGACGCCTGGGCACCGCCCGAGTACCACACCTACTTCCGAGTGCTGGAGACCTCAGACGACTACTTCGACTACTACCGCCGCAGGCACGCGTTCTGGAAGATCTACGGCCTCGACCTGCCCGACGACGTGCTGAAGAAGATCTACTACCAGAACGCCCTGCGAGTGATCCCGGGCATCGATAGATCGTTGTTTCCCGACTGAGGACGGAGGCTAGACGGAGGCTAGCTGCGCGGCCCTCACTCTTCGCCCTTCATCCACGCATCGAGAGCCCGCGCGAACCTACCCGGCGCCTGCGGGTCGCAGCGCAGGTAGAGCGACGG
The DNA here is from genome assembly GCA_035524895.1 of Thermoanaerobaculia bacterium. Lineage (GTDB taxonomy): Bacteria > Acidobacteriota > Thermoanaerobaculia > Multivoradales > Multivoraceae > DATLFI01. The sequence goes on from DATLFI010000234.1 coordinate 2,607, forward strand.
CTCGATGAGCTCGAGCTCGATGACGCCGAAGCGATCTCCGGCGATCCGGAGCAGATCGACTCGCGCGTACAGCGCCGGCCATTCGAGCGCGGCGATCGCGCGCCTTCCCAGCTCGAGGAGCTCTCGCGGCGCGCGAACCGGCGCTATGTCGCCGCCGTGCTCCTCCTGCACGCGGAAGTCGCCCTGCTTCGGCAGCTTTCGGATCGAGTGACTGTGCTCGCCGCCGAAGAAGAACAACGAGTGCTCGCCCTCGGAGAGCACGGAGGGCAGGAACGGCTGCGCCAGGAACTCTCGGCGCGCGTAGCACTCGAGGGCAGCGCCCGCCGCGACCGCGTCACCGCGACCGACGCGGAACGTGTCGTTGGCGTTGGCGCCGATGGTGGGCTTGAGCACGACTTCGTCGACCCCGAGTCGTAGCAACAGAGCCTCGAGCCGAGGGGCGTCGAGATCACGGCCATGCAGGGTCGGCACGATCGGCACGCCCCGACTCTCGAGATCGAACAAGTAGGACTTGTCGAGGTTCCAGCGCACCAGGGCGAGCGGGTTGAGCAATCGTGCCTGCGAGCGTTCGATGCTCTCTAGAACGCCGAAGAACCGGTCGGGCTCGCGCTGGTAGTCCCATGGCGAGCGCAGCACCACGGCCTCGTAGCGATCCCAGTCGACGTCGACGCGGCGCCACGAGACCTCCTCGACCTCCCAACCCAGCTCACGCAGCGGCTGGTGCGCGAGCGCGTCGTCGGTGACGAAGCCGTCGAGAACATCCGGGTCCGTGGTGAGGAACGCGCACCGCCTCACCGTAGCAGCCCGTGGTGAAACCCGCGTGAGGCTGCGCGCGGGGATCTGCGGCCGCTGGCAAGGCGTGGCCGACGAACGCGATACGGTGACATCGTGCAGGAGGCCCAACGCAGTCGGGGTCTCGAAACCCCCGCGCCCCAAGGGTGGGTGCAAGCAAGCTGCCCCGGGCAGCTTGCCTGCACCGACGTCGCCGCTGCGCGGCTCTGGTAGGGGGCGGCGTGGGG
>DATLFI010000235.1:0-17755 GCA_035524895.1 Thermoanaerobaculia bacterium
AACCTTGATATTGCAGCCTATCCCGACTCGGCGGGATGGGCGGGCCGTGTCGGCTGGCTCGGACTGGGGTCGCCGCCCCAACCGCTCGGGGCGCGGGGGTTTCGTGACCCCGACTGCGTTGGGCCTCCTGCACGATGACACAGCATCGCGTTCGTCGGCCGCGCCTTGCCAGCGGTCGCAGATCCCCGCGCGCAGCTCCACGCGGGTTCCACCACGGGCTGCTAGCACTTTGACGGGCTGGGTGGTCAGGCCTCGTTCCCGAGCGGCGCCTCGTCGTGGCGGACGGCGTGTCCAGGCAACGCTCGCGTCCGGTCATGTATAGTCACGAGGTTTGCCGAACCGTTTTCGAACTGGAGGGATCAGCGTATGCTACGCAACCGAAGGCTGAGCTTCGGGGGCTCGACGGCACGTGCGGCGCTGCTCTGTTGCCTCGTGCTGCCCTTCGTGGCCTGCGGCGGATCTGGGGATGCCGCGCAAAAGCAGGCGCGCGCCGAGGAGTGGCAGCGGCTGGAGAGCTCGCACCAGGAGCTGCAGCAGAAGCGCTCCGAGCTCCAACAGATCAGGGCCCAGATCGCTGCCGGACCGGCTGCGCTGACGGTCGACCCGGCCAGCGAACAGACCGCCGAGGACGTGTTCGCCGCGCTCGAGACCCAGGCGGCGGCCGCCGACTCGGAGATCGAGACGCTCGCGACCGACTTCATGAGCAGGCTGGTCGCCTACATCAACTCGCAAGAGATGGAAGTCGGGGCCGAGCCCACCGAGCAGCAGAGCGCCGCGCTGCGCATGAAGAGCGGCGAGGACTTGGTGTACGCGATGGAGTACATCGAGCGCGGGGGCGACTACGCGCGCGCCGAGGAGATCGTGAAGCGCGCGCTCGAGTTCGACCCCAACAACACCGACCTGCAGGAGCGCCTGGATTGGATCCGCGACATGCGGTTCATCCGTCGCGAGCGCTTCGATCAGGTCTCGGTGGGAATGACCGAGGCGGAGGTCCTCGAGTTCCTGGGTCCGGTCAACATCAACAACATCCGCGACTTCCCGAACAACCGCAAGGGCTGGTTCTACCGCAAGGATCCGGCTGTCGAGAGCGGCGCTGCCGGGGTCTACTTCGAGCAGCGCGGCGGTCGCTGGGTGGTGTACGAGGCGAACTACGACGCCATCCCCAGCCCGACCGAGGCGGGCAGTTAGCCAAAGCGCGGTCCGCCGCGCCTTTAGCCCAAAGCGCGGTCCGCCGCGCCTTTAGCCCAAAGCGCGGTCCGCCGCGCCTTTAGCCCAACGCGCGGTCCGCCAGCGCCTTGACAGGTTCGGGCTGACACGGGGAGAATCGTGGCTTCCCGATGGGGCCGGGGACGTCCGGAGTGCGCGTCGCGTCAGCGGCGCCCGAGGGCCTCAGGGATCGAGACACCAGATGGGCGCCGTGGCCGAGAGGATCGCGAGCCCACGGGAAGCGAGGTGATCAGTACCGCATGCCGGTCGTGCAAGTTCGCGACGACGAGAGCTTCGAGAACGCCCTGCGCCGCTTCAAGCGCAAGTGCGAGAAGGAGGGCATCCTCACCGAGCTCAAGAAGCGCCAACACTTCGAGAAGCCTTCCGTGAAGCGTAAGCGCAAGGCTATCCAGGCGCGCAAGAAGGCGATTCGCAAGCTGGCCGAAGACCGCCGCCTCGGGCTCGGCTGATCCCGGGTTAGCTGTTCGGCGACGAATCCAACGGGAGTGGGGTCTATCCCCACTCCCGTTGTTTTTCTCTTTGGACCTCAACTTTGGCCACTCTTGCCTTCGACCGAGACTTGGCCGTGCCCGCAGGCGCCCCCGATCCGCCGCCAGCTCCCGAGAGAGAGGTCGCCGATCCGCACACAACAGCGGTGCTGGAGCTGCCGGCGCTGCTCGAGGTCGTGGCCCGGTTCGCCGCCACCGATCTCGGGGCGCAGCGCGTGCGCCAACTGCGTCCGCTCGCGGCGGCCGGCGACCACGGTGAGGCAGGGCTCGCCGAGCTCGAAGCGCGCCGAGCCCGGCAGCGCGATGCGGCGGCGCTGCTGGCCACCGGCGAGACCCTCGCCCCGTCGTGGGGCGAGCCGCTGCGCGATACCTACGAGGCGCTCGCCGCCGACGCGCGGGCGATCGCCGCGCACCAGCTCCCGGTGCTTGCGGAAGCGCTCGGAGCCGCCGCGTCTTCCTGGCGTCTGGTGTGCCGCGACGGTGCGGAGATCGCCACGCCCCACCTGTCGGCCCTCGCGCACTCTCGCGTGCCGGAGGCGAAAGTGCGCGGTCTCGAGGAGCTCGCCGCCCGCGTCCGTCGCGTGCTCGACCCGCGCGGCGACGTGCGGCCCGACGCCAGCCCTGCCCTCACGCGCCTGCGCGGTGCGGTGCGACGTCACCGCGATGCGCTCTACGAGAGCTTCGGCGGCTACCTCGAGCAGCATCGAGACGAGCTGACCGGGGACACGCCGAGTCTGCGCGACGGGCGCTTGGTGGTGTTGCTGCCGGCCGGCAGCCGAGGACGGCTGCCCGGCCTGGTGCACTCGCGCTCGGCCACCGGTCGGAGCCTCTACTTCGAGCCGCTCGAGATGGTGGAGGCGAACAACGACCTGCAGGCTGCGCTCTCCGAGGAGGAGGCCGAGCGGCAGCGCCTGATCGCCGAGCTGATCGACTCGCTCGCCGCGCTCGGCGAGGCGCCCACTGCCGCCCTCGACCTGATGGCGGACCTCGACCTGCACCAGGCGGTGCAGCGTTTCGCGCGGTCGTGCTCGGCCGAGCTGCCCGAGCTCACGGACCAGGCTCCCAGGCTGGTGGCGGCACGACACCCGCTGCTCGACCAGTCGCTGCGGAAGGAACGGGTCGCCGCCCTCGGAGCCGGCGGGGGCGAGCGCGAAGTGGTGCCGGTAGAGCTCGATTTCGAGCACGGGCGCGTGCTCGTGGTCACCGGACCCAACGCGGGCGGCAAGACCGTCGCGCTCAAGACCCTCGGGCTGCTGACGCTGATGGCGGCGTGCGGTTTGCCGGTGCCCGCCGGCGATGGCACGCGGCTACCCCGCTTGCGTCGCGCGCTCGCGGTGCTCGGCGACGAGCAGGACCTGCTCGCGGAGCGCTCCACGTTCAGCGGACACCTCGCCCGTCTCCACGAGGCGTGGCGGGCCGCGGGCCCCGGCACGCTGTTGCTGGTCGACGAGCTTGCTTCGGGCACCAACCCACAGGAAGGCGCCGCTCTCGCGTTGACCTTCATCGAGCACCTGGTCGCGGCCGGCGGCTGGGCCTTGGTGACCACGCACCTGATCGAGGTCGCGGCGGCCGCGTTCCGCCTGGAAGGTGCAGCCAGCCTCGCGACCGAGCTGCACGAGGACACCGGCGAGCCGACGTTCCGGCTGCGCCACGGGCCGCCCGAGAGCAGCCGCGCGCTCGACCTCGCCCGCCGCCTCGGCCTGCCGGGAGCATGGCTCGACGCCGCCGCGTCGCGGTTGGGCAACGAGCAGCTCGACCTGCGCCGCCTGCTCGCGGAGGTCCACGCTCTCCGCCAGCGGGCCGACAAAGAGCTGGCTGGTCTCGCCGTCGAGCGGGCCGACCAGGAGACTCTCAACCGCCGGCTCCACGCCGAGCTCGACTCAGCGCGCGAGGATCGCAAGGCGATGCGGCGCCGCTTCGACGACGAGCTCGCGCGCTTCCGTCGCGACGCGCGCCAGCGACTGGCGGCGGAGGCGCAGACGGTGCGAGCGCGGCTCGCTGCTGCTGGCACCGCGCCCAGCCCGCGCGCCGAGGCGCGCGAGGTCGACGAGGCGGTCGAGCGAACGCTCGAGGTGGCCGCTCCCCTGCTGGAGGTCGCACCCCCGCCGGAGCCAGATCTCGGTAGACCCGGGGCCGTGGCCGAAGGAGACGACGTGCGACACCTCGGTCTCGGTTGGCAGGGACGCGTGGCGCGCATCGACGGCGAGCGCGTCGAGGTCGCGGTGCAGGGCAAGCGCGTGCGGGTGATGCGTCGCGAGCTGGTGCGGGCCGCTGCGCCGGCGAGGCCGAAGACCCGCTTCGGCGGCGTCGCGACACGCGACCCGATCGAGAGCACCGAGGTCGCCAGCGAGCTCAACCTGATCGGCCAGCGTGTGGAGCCCGCGCTCGAGAAGCTCGACGAGTATCTCGACGCGGCGCTGCTCGGCAGCCGGCCGCAGGTGCGCGTGGTCCACGGTCACGGCAGCGGGCGCCTGCGCGACGCCGTGCGCGCGCATCTCGCGCGGCATGCCGCCGTCGCGACGTCTGCTCCCGCCCCGCCCCAGCAGGGCGGCGACGGTGCGACCGTCGTGACGCTGCGCGACGCCTCGGCACCGAAGGGATCGGGATAGAGCTGCAGCGACGGCACTCTTCCCAACCCGTCCACGGGGCCCCGGGGGAGCAGCCAAGGGCATCGCGCGATGCAGCCTCGGCAGGTTCGCGCGCGCCTTGTTGCGGCGTGCCTTTTCGAGCAGGCTTCGCGTTGCTATGGCGGTACCCCTCGATCCCGGTTTCGTGCAGGCGGTGCGCGAGGCAGTCGACCTGCTCGACCTGGTGGCCGACCACTCGCGGCTCGAGGCGCGCGGCAAGCGGCACATCGGGATCTGCCCCTTCCACAAAGAGAAGACCCCCTCGTTCTCGGTCGACCCGCAGCAGGGTCTCTACTACTGCTTCGGCTGCGGCGCCGGCGGTGACGCCATCGGCTTCCACATGCAGGTCACCGGCGACGATTTCGGTGCCGCGATCGAGTCGCTGGCGCAACGCTACGGCGTGCCGCTGCCGGATCGTCGTGGCCGCGCTGCGGCGGAGTCGGACCGCGCCGGCGCTGATGCTCTCGAAGCCGCGGAGCGTTTTTTTCGCGCCGAGCTGGCGCGACGCGAGGCGCCGCGCCGCTACCTCGAGCGCCGCCGCATCGACCCACAGCTCCAGCGCGACTACGGGTTGGGCTACGCGCCGGACGACTGGCAGGCCCTGCACGAAGCGCTGCGCCGCAACTTCGCCGACGAGGTGCTCGCCGGAGCGGGCCTGATCGCGACCTCGGACAAAGGACGCAGGTACGACCGCTTCCGCCATCGGCTGATGTTCCCGATCCGCTCGCCCACGGGCCGGCTGGTGGGCTTCGGCGGGCGCACGCTCGGTGACGACCCCGCGAAGTACGTCAACACGCCGGAGACCTCCGCGTTCCGCAAGGGCACGCTGCTGTACGGGCTCGACCGCGTGCGCGCGCAGGCGCGCGAGGACCGCCGGCTGGTGCTGGTCGAAGGCTACTTCGACGTGCTCGCAGTGGTCGCGAGCGGCATTCCCACCGTGGTGGCGTCGATGGGCACCGCGCTCACATCAGCGCAGGCGAAGCTGCTCGCGCGCTACGCCGACGAGGTGATCGTCGGCTACGACGGCGACCGCGCTGGCGAAGAGGCCTCTCGCAAGGCGCTGCCGACCCTCCTCCAGGCGGGTCTCGCTGTCCGGCGGGCGCGGTTTCCGGCCGGGCAGGATCCCGACTCCTTGCGGCTCGACGAGGGCGAAGCGGCGGTGCAAGAGCGCATCGAGGGCGCGCCCGACTTCCTCGAGCTGGTCGTCTCGCAGCTTCCCGCGCAGGTCGCAGACCGCCCGCGCGAGCTGCAAGATGCTGTGGACTCGATACGCCCTTTGCTGGCCGCGGTAGCCGATCCATCGCAGCGTGTGGCTTATCAGCGGCGCGTGGCGGAGCGGCTCGGCGTGCGCCTCGACCTGCTGGGCACGCGAGCGGCCGAGCTGTTCGCGCCGCGGCGACCAGCGGCTCGGGGCGACTCGGCCCCTGCTGTAGCGGACAGCGACACCCCGGGACGGTACCTGGAGGAGGGCGTGCTGCGACTGCTGCTCAGCACGCCGCTCGAGATCGACGCGCTGCCGCCGGCAGAGGTGTTCTGGAGCTCTGCCCGGCGCCAGCTCTACGAGGCGATCGTCGCGGCGTCGCGCTCCACTCCCGCGGGAGACGTCGTCGGCGTGCGGGACGTGCAGAGCCGGCTGGAGCCTGCGAGCGAAGCTGTGACGATCCTTGCGAGGCTCGGAGGCGATCTGCCAGAATCTCCGGCCGCTTCGCATCGACCCGAGCTGCTCAATCAGTTGGAGCTGATGAAGCGGCAGCGGCGACACAGTCGTCGACAGCTCGCTCGGGAGATGTGGAAAGCACAGGAAGCAGGAGATCTGGAGCGCCTCGAGGAGCTGAAGGCGGAGACGCAGGAGCTGTTCCGCCAGCGCCGGCAGGACCACGACGGCCGAGCCGAAGAACCAAAAAGGAGCTGAGCGAATCTTGCGTAGCGCTGGCACAGCGGCCCCCCCCGAGCAGAGGTACACCTCGGTCCGTCAACTGGTCGAGCTGGGCAAGGAGAAGGGCTACCTCCTCTCCGACGAGATCTTCGACCACCTTCCGGACGAGATCTCCACCCAGCGTCAGGAGCTCGCGGCCATCCACGAGCGGCTCCTGGAGATCGGCATCGGCCTGATCGATCGGCCGGAGTGCTTCCGCAACCGGCTCGACCAAGAGGAGTCGGCCGAGGACTTCGAGAAGAGGGAAGGCGAATCGGGCGAGCAGCCGCTCGCGCACCACGACAAGACCAGCGATCCGGTTCGCATGTACCTACGCGAGATGGGCGCGGTGTCGCTGCTCGACCGGGACGGCGAGGTCGAGATCGCGCAACGGCTCGAGCTCGGCGAGTGGATGATCTTCGAGGCGCTGTGCGAGAACGAGATGGTGCTCGGCGAGCTGCTGCGGCTCAACGAGCTCGCGCAGCGCGATCGCCGGCTGGCGCGGGAGCTGCTCGCCGACGAGCATCTCGAGGACCAGGAGCTCGACGCCAGAGCCAGCGCGCGCGTGCGCCACAACAAAGAGATCTTCCTGCGCATCGCCAAGGGCACGGCCGCTGTCGAGAAGCTGCGCAACCGCCAGCGGCGTTACAGCCAGCGCGGCGAGCGCTTCCAGGAGCTCGAGCGCGAGGTCGACCGCGTAGTCGGCAAGATCGCCAAGGACATCCGGTCGATCGACTTCTCGATGCAGACGCGCAACCGGATGGTGGACCTCCTCAAGGAGATCCACCGGGAGTACTCGCGCTACGGCCGCGACATCCGTCGCGCCCAGGTCGCGCTGGAGGCCGAGCCCAACGACGACCTGCGGACGCTGCACCGGCGCCGCATCGAGAAGTACCGCGGCAAGGGGCGCGAGCTCGATCAGCGGTATGGCACGACGCACGCCCAGGTCAAGAAGACGATCAAGAAGGTGCACGAGGGCGAGGCGATCTGCGAGCGCGCGAAGGAGGAGCTGATCGTCGCCAACCTGCGGCTGGTGGTGTCGATCGCCAAGAAGTACACCAACCGTGGCCTGCAATTCCTCGACCTGATCCAGGAAGGCAACATCGGCTTGATGAAGGCGGTCGAGAAGTTCGAGTACCGCCGCGGCTACAAGTTCTCGACCTACGCCACCTGGTGGATCCGCCAGGCGATCACACGCGCGATCGCGGACCAGGCGCGCACCATCCGCATCCCGGTGCACATGATCGAGACCATCAACAAGCTCACCCGGACCAGCCGCTCGCTGGTGCAGGAGCTCGGTCGCGAGCCCACCGCCGCCGAGATCGGCGAGCGCATGGACCTCGAGCCGTCGAAGGTGCGCAGGATCATGAAGATCGCGCAGGAGCCGATCTCTCTCGAGACCCCGATCGGCGAGGAGGAGGACTCCCACCTGGGTGACTTCATCGAGGACAAGCACGCGGTCTCGCCGATGGAGGCGGTGATCGCCGGCAGCCTCCGCGACGAGACGAGCGGCGTGCTGTCCTCGCTGACACCGCGCGAGGAGCTGGTGCTGCGTCTGCGCTTCGGCGTCGGCGACGGCTCGGAGCACACCCTCGAAGAAGTGGGCAGATCGTTCAACGTCACCCGCGAGCGCATCCGTCAGATCGAGTCGAAGGCGCTGCGCAAGCTACGTCACCCGAGCCGGGCGGAGAAGCTGAAGCCCTTCCTCGACATGATGTGAGGCGGGGCTCGCTCGCCCTCTCACCGCGGATTCGTTCGCAGTCGACTCGCGACGCCAACTCTTGTTTCCCTCCAACCTGCTCGAGCTCGACGAGGCTGCGCGCGGCAAGCTGCCGAGCGCGGTCCACGACTACTACGCGGGTGGCGCGCACGACGAGCTGACGCTGCGCGAGAACCGCGCCGCCTACGAGCGCAGGCGCCTGCACTACCACGTGCTGCGCGACGTGGCGCAGCGCGAGCTCTCGACCGAGCTGCTGGGTAGCCGGCTCGCGCTGCCGGTGGTGATCGCGCCCACGGCGTTCCACCGTCTTGCCCACGAGCAGGGCGAGCTGGCGACAGTGCGGGCGGCAGGCGCCGCGGGCACGGTGATGATCCTCAGCACACTCGCCACCACGTCGATCGAGGACGTCGTGACGGCGGCAACGGGGCCGGTCTGGTTCCAGCTCTACGTCTACCGTGACCGTGAGGCCACGCGCAGCCTGGTCCAGCGAGCCGAGGCCGCAGGGTGCCAGGCCATCGTGCTCACGGTCGACGCGCAGCTCTGGGGCGTGCGCGAGCGTGACGTCCGCAACCGCTTCGCGCTGCCGCAGGGGCTGGCGGTCGAGAACCTGGTGGGGCAGGGCAAGGGCGCGTTGCCCCCGGTCGACGGCTCGGCGCTCGCGGCCTACGTGGCGCAGCTCTTCGATCCTGCCCTCGACTTCGAGGATCTCGAGTGGCTGGCTTCGTCGACTCGGCTGCCGGTGCTGGTCAAGGGCGTGGTGCGCGGCGACGACGCCCTACGGGCAGTGGACCACGGGGCGGCTGGCGTCGTGGTCTCCAACCACGGGGGCCGTCAGCTCGACACCGCTCCCGCGACCCTCGACGTGCTCGAGGAAGTGGTCCAGGCGGTCGGAGGTCGCGCGCCGGTGCTGGTCGACGGTGGCGTCCGGCGCGGCACGGACGTGGTCAAGGCGATCGCTCTCGGCGCCGCCGCGGTGGGCATCGGCCGGCCGGTGCTGTGGGGGCTGGCGCTCGGCGGCGAGCAGGGAGTCGGGCGGGTGCTCGCCATGTTGCGAGCGGAGCTCGACCTGGCTCTCGCCCTCTGCGGCGCTACCTCGGTTCGCGAGGTGCCCAGGAATCTGGTGAGACCCTAGCAGCCCTAGGCCGCCGAGCGGCGGCGCCGCGGGCCACGCGGCGTTGACAGCCCGCGCTCGGCCCTTCTACCATGCTGCGCCTGCCCGCACGGCGTGCTGGTAGCCGCCGCTGAAACTCATTCCTCGGTAGCTCAATGGTAGAGCGTTCGGCTGTTAACCGAAATGTTGGGGGTTCGAGTCCCTCCCGAGGAGCCATCCGACCGTTCCGGGTCGACGCGCCGCCGCAGGCTGCGCGCCTGGCGCTCGCCGAGCCGACAACGGCTTGAGCGCGTCGCGGTCGCGGCGCGCCGGCTCGTCGTTTCGAGACCGTGACGCCGAGCGCGACAGCGAGCATGCCGCCGTTCCCCAAAGACGCCGCGCCGAAGCACGCCCCTAGTCCCGGAGCCGCGCCCATGATCCACGAGACCCTCGCGTCGACTCCCGCGATCGACCTCGGGCGGCACCCGCGAGCGGTCCTGCGCAACGCATCCTCCGCCCGGCTGTACGAGGAGGCGATCCGGCGCAGCGAGGCCGAGCTCACCGAGCACGCTGCGTTGCTCGCACGCACCGGAGAGCACACGGGTCGCTCGCCGAATGATCGCTTCCTGGTGCGCCGTCCCGAGAGCGAGAGCGAGATCGGCTGGGGCAAGGTCAACAAGCCGCTCGAGCCTGCGAGCTTCGAAGGCCTGCTGGCCAAGGTCCAGGAGTATGCGCGGGGCCGCGACCTGTTCGTGTTCGACGGCTACGCCGGCGCCGATCCGCACACGCGGCTGCGCGTGCGAGTGATCACCGAGCGCGCTTGGCACAGCCTGTTCGCGAGCAACATGTTCCTGCACGAGAGCGACCCGGAGAAGCTCCGCGACTTCGCGCCCGATTTCACCGTGCTCGGCTTCCCGGGCGCGCTCGCCGACCCCGCGACCGACGGCACGCGCAGCAGCACGTTCGTCGTGCTGGACCTCGACCGCGCCGTCGCGCTGATCGGCGGCACCGAATACGCCGGCGAGATCAAGAAGAGCGTGTTCTCGGTGATGAACTATCACCTGCCGCGACGAGGCGTGATGAGCATGCATTGCAGCGCCAACTACGGCGCGGACCGCGACCAGTGCGCGCTCTTCTTCGGTCTCTCGGGCACCGGCAAGACCACCCTCTCGGCGGATCCGCACCGCACGCTGATCGGCGACGACGAGCACGGCTGGGGCGACCACGGCGTGTTCAACATCGAGGGCGGCTGCTATGCCAAGGTCATCCGCCTCGACCCCTCGAGCGAGCCGCAGATCTTCGCGACCACCCGCCGCTTCGGCACGATCCTCGAGAACGTGGTGATGGATCCTCAGAGCAGGCGTCTGGATCTCGACGACGACACGCTGACCGAGAACACGCGCGCCTCCTATCCGCTCGAGCAGCTCGAGCAGGTCGATCTCGAGGGGCTGGCCGGTCACCCCCGTCACGTGGTGTTCCTGACCTGCGACGCGTTCGGCGTGATGCCGCCGATCAGCCGCCTCGACGACGCGCAGGCGATGTACCACTTCCTCTCCGGCTACACCGCGAAGGTGGCGGGCACCGAGCGCGGGGTCAAGGAGCCACAGGCGACGTTCTCGACCTGTTTCGGCGCGCCGTTCATGCCGCTGCCGGCAACCCGCTATGCCGGCATGCTCGGCCAGAAGCTCCGCCAGCACGGCTCGGCGGTGTGGCTGGTCAACACCGGGTGGACCGGCGGGCCGGTCGGCACAGGACGGCGGATTCCGCTAGCGCAGACGCGGCGCATGGTCCACGCCCTGCTGGCGGGCGAGCTCGAACGGGCGGAGATGCGTCTCGACGAGGTGTTCGGGCTGCGCAGCCCGATCCACATCCACGACGTCGACTCCCGGGTGCTCGAACCGCGCGGCACCTGGTCGGATCCCGCGGCCTACGACCGCAAGCGCCAAGAGCTGGCGGCGATGTTCCGCGAGAACTTCCGGCAGTTCGAGGCCGGCGCGAGCGAAGCGGTGCGCGCGGCGTCGCCGAAGGGCTGAGCGCACAGGGCAGGCAGCGGAGCGCCGCTCAGCTCAGCCCAAGCCCACTAGCGGCGCTATCCACCACACGGCCGCACATGCAGCGAGGCTGGCCGCGAACAGCAGCGCCGCCTCGCTTCGCAGCGCTCGGCTGCCAAGCAGTGCGACGGCCCCGGCCTTGAACAGCAGGTTGGCGATGCCCCCGAGCAGCACCAGCCGCCAGCCCGCGGTCGGGTCGACGCGCCCCGCCTTCACGAGCTGCGCGGTCGAGAGAGTGATCGCGTCCATGTCGGTGAGGCCCGAGAGGAACGCGACGGCGTAGAGCCCGGTGTCGCCCAGGTACTCCCGGGCGCCGGAGACAGCGAACAGAACTGCGGCATACAGCGCGCCGAACACGATCGCGGTGCGCAGGCTCGACGGCGGCTCGCGCTCGATCGTGGTCACGAGCTCCCGCCGCGCGCGCAGGTAGGCGAACACGCTGACTGCTGCCACCCCCGCCATCGCCAGCAACAGAGGCGGAGCGGCGACTCGCAGCCACGGCGGATGCACAATAGCGATCTCGATCAGGACTCGACCGAACACCACCGTCGACGCGATCAAGATCACCGCGGCGGCGGCGCGTCCCGGCTCCGACTCCTTTGCCGCGCGCGAGCGCTGGGCGAGGCTGACGGTGGTCGCGGTGCTCGAGATCAAGCCGCCCAGCAGCCCCGTGGCCAGGGCGCCGCGGTGCCCGCCCAGCACCCGCGCGGCGACGTAGGCACCGAGGTTGACGGCGACGATCAGCACCACCATCAACCAGATGCGGAACGGATTGAGCACTCCGAAGGCGCCGTATGCGCGGTCCGGCAGGAGCGGCAGGATGACCAGCGCGACCAGCACGAGCTGCACCACCGCGCGCAGCTCGCCCTCGGCGATTCGGTCCACCCACGAGTGGAGCGGCGCCTTGGCGTGGAGAAGCACTGTCACGCACCCGGTCGCCAGCACCGCCTCGGTGCGGTAGCCCGACATCAGCACCGCGCCGACCAGGAACATGGCGATCGCCGCGACCTCGGTGGTCATGCCCGGATCGCCCGTTCCGGCGCGGACCGCGGCGAGGTTGCCGACGACCATCAGCCCGGCCAGCGCCAGCACTCCCGCCGCGAGGACCAGCCCGCCGTCTTCGCCAGCGACGAGCTGCACGAGAGCACCAGCGAGCGCGATGATGGGAAAGGTGCGGATCCCGGCGATGCGGTCGGTCGCCCACTCGCGCTGCAGGCCGACCAGCAATCCGAGGCCGGCAGCGAGAGCGAGGGCGAGCAGGTCGTCTTGGATCATCGTGAGCTCGGGCGGCCGGGACCGGCCGCATCCTGGCAGAGGGCAGTGCCCCAGGGCCCCGCGTGGTGGAGCGCCAGCATGCCCTCGACGGGCGTTGGTAGTCTTCGCGAGATTCTCCTGTCGATGCCACCGCGGAGGACCCATGATCCCGGTCAAGGACCACATCGCGCAACACGCGCACGTCAAGAGCCTGGCGGAGTACGAGCGGCTGTACCGTCGCTCGCTCGACGACCCGCAAGGCTTCTGGATGGAGCAGGCGCAGCGCCTGGAGTGGTTCGCCCCTCCCCGCACCGCGGGTCGTTCGGACTTCGAGGCGGTCGACTTCGCGTGGTTCGAAGGCGGCCGGCTGAATGCTTGCTGGAACTGCGTGGACCGCTGGGCGGCGGTGGCACCCGAGCGCGTGGGGTTGATCTGGGCGCGAGACGAGCCGGGCGAATACCAACGCATCACCTACCGCGAGCTGCGGAGCGAGGTGTGCCGGGTCGCAAACGTGCTGCGCGCGCAGGGGGTGCGGCGGAGCGATCGCGTCTGCATCTACCTGCCGATGGTCCCGGAGCTGGTCTACACCATGCTGGCGTGCGCGCGCATCGGCGCCATCCACTCGGTGGTTTTCGCGGGGTTCTCGGCGGCGAGCCTGCGCGACCGCATCGTCGACGCGGGCTGTCGCGTGGTGGTGACCGCGAACGAGGGGCTGCGCGGCGGCAAGCGGATCCCGCTCAAGCAGATCACCGACGAGGCCTGTGCCGACTCGGTCGCTGAGGGCCTCGTCGACCGCGTCCTGGTGGTGCGTCGCACCGAGACCGAGGTGCCGATGCTCGCGGGGCGCGACCTGTGGCTGCACGAGGAGGTTGCGAAAGAGCGGTCCACCTCGCCGGTCGAGTGGATGGACGCCGAGGACCCGCTCTTCGTGCTCTACACCAGCGGGTCGACCGGCCGCCCCAAGGGCGTGCTGCACACCACCGGCGGCTATCTGGTCTACGCAGCGCTCACCCACGAGCTGGTGTTCGATCTCCAGCCCGACGACGTCTACTTCTGCGCGGCGGACATCGGCTGGATCACCGGGCACAGCTACATCGTCTACGGACCGCTGGCGAACGGCGGCACCACGGTGATGTTCGAGTCGACGCCCCTGTACCCCGACGCGGGGCGCTACTGGCAAGTCGTCGACGATCTCGGGGTGACGATCTTTTACACGGCCCCGACCGCGCTGCGGGCCATTGCCCGCGAGGGAGACCGCTGGGTCGAGGGGTATCGACGCAAGACACTGCGAATTCTTGGCACCGTCGGCGAGCCCATCAATCCGGAGGTTTGGCTCTGGTACCACAATGTGGTGGGCGAGGAGCGATGCGCGGTCGTCGACACCTGGTGGCAGACCGAGACGGGCGGCATCCTGATCACTCCGTTGCCGGGCGCCACACCGCTCGAGCCCGGATCGGCGACGCTGCCGTTCTTCGGGGTCGTGCCAGTGCTGGTCGACGAGCAGGGTGGCGAGCTCGAAGGCAACGACGTGCGTGGGAACCTGTGCCTGCGCACGTCGTGGCCCGGACAGGCGCGCACCATCCTCGGCGACCATGGCCGCTTTCGCGACACGTACTTCCGCAGCTACCCAGGCCTCTACTTCACCGGCGACGGCTGCCACCGCGACGCCAACGGCTACTACTGGATCACCGGCCGTGTCGACGACGTGCTGAACGTCTCGGGGCACCGGCTCGGCACCGCCGAGGTGGAGAGCGCGCTGGTCGCCCACGAGGCCGTGGCCGAGGCGGCGGTGGTCGGGTTTCCGCACGACATCAAGGGCCAGGGCATCTATGCCTACGTCATCGTCACGCCGGACTACGAGAGCCGCGCACCGGCCGAGCTGGTGGAGCTGCTGCGCGCTCAGGTGCGCAAAGAGATCGGCGCCATCGCGGTGCCCGACCGCATCCAGATCGCGCCCGGTCTGCCGAAGACTCGCTCGGGAAAGATCATGCGGCGGATCTTGAGGAAGATCGCCGCCGGCGAGTATCAAGAGCTCGGCGACACAACCACCCTGGCCGAGCCAGCCGTGGTCGGGCGCCTGGTCGAAGGTCACCGCGCTCCCGGTCGCCCCGAGTCCTCGTAGAGCCTCTTTCCTCGGCTCGACACCGCTGCGATGAACAAGCTGCTCCAGCGCCTCGGTCTGCACCGCCGCGAGCTCCGGGCGTGGGCGATGTACGACTGGGCCAACTCCGCCTTCGTGACCCTGGTGGTCACCGCGGTGTTCCCGATCTACTTCCAGGACGTCGCCGCTGCCGGCCTCGACGACGCCGTCGCCACCGCGCGCTACGGCTATGCGACATCAGGTGCCCTGGTTCTGGTCGCGCTGTTGTCTCCGCTGGCCGGCGCCTATGCCGACGCTTCGGCGCGGCGCAAGAAGCTGCTCGGGGCCTGTGTCGTCGTCGGCGCCGTCGCCACCGCTGCGCTCGGCCTGGTGGGTGAGGGCGATTGGGTGCTGGCGCTCGTGCTCTTTGCGCTCGGCAACCTGGCGCTGCTGCTCAGCCTGGTATTCAACGACTCGCTGTTGCCGCACATCGCCGAGCAAGACGAGGTCGATCGCGTTTCCACCGCCGGCTACGCGCTCGGCTACCTCGGCGGGGGCCTGCTGCTGGCGCTCGCGCTCTTTGCCATCCTCAGCCCGCAGGCGTTGGGCCTTGCCGACAGCGGCGTCGCGACGCGGCTGGCGTTCGTCGCCACCGCGCGGTGGTGGCTCGGGTTCTCGCGGCCCGTGCTGCGTCGCGTGCCCGAGCCGCCGCGCCGCCTCGAGTCCGACGAGACCGCGTCCGCCGCGCCGCTGCGCCTCGCGCTGACACGACTCTCCGAGACGCTGCGCGAGCTGCGCACCTTCCGTCACGCCTTCCTGCTGTTGATCGCGGTGCTGATCTACAACGATGGCGTCACCACGATCTACCGCATGGCGACGATCTACGGGCGCGAGATCGGGTTGCCGCAGCGCGACCTGATAGCAGCGATCCTCATGGTGCAGTTCGTCGGGATCCCCTTCGCGTTCCTGTTCGGGCAGATCGCCGGCTGGATCGGCACCAAGCGAGCGATCCTGTTGGCGCTCGTGATCTATCTCGGGATCACGGTGCTGGGCTACTCGGTGCAGACGGCGACGCATTTCTACCTGCTCGCCCTCGGGGTTGCGATGGTGCAGGGCGGCACCCAGGCCCTGTCTCGCTCCCTGTTCGCGAGCATGATCCCGCAGCACAAGTCCTCCGAGATGTTCGGATTCTTCGGGGTCGCCGAGCGTTTCGCGGCGGTGCTGGGGCCGGCGTTGTTCGGTCTCACCGCCACCCTCACCGGCTCGTCGCGTTACGCGGTGCTCGCGGTCGCGGTGTTCTTCCTGGTCGGTGGGGCGCTGCTGATGCGGGTCGACGTCGAGGCCGGGCGCGCCGCGGCCCGCCGTTACGAGGCCGCGACCGGCGCGATCTGAGTAGGGCTGCGGGAGGCGGGAGGTCCGTCCACAGGACCTCGCTCGACGGACCCAGTAGGCCCGTAGCGCTGCCGCCTGTTGCGATCGAACCTGGTCGAGCAGCTCTGCAAGGAAGCGCCGCTGCGCGGGAAGGGTTGTAACCTTGTGTGGCGCGGTGAGCTCCGCGGTCACGTTCAGGGTGCCTTTTGTGTCCCGAGGGGCCTCGATGAACCCAGAGACCGGACAGTCCACGACTCCGAAGCCGACCACGGTCGTGCCCGCGGCGGAGGCGCGCCCGCTGGCCAGCGGACTGCTGCGGCCGCTGCTCGCGATCGCGAGCGTGGTGGTCATCCTCTACGGCCTCAAGGCCGCCTCGCCGATCCTGGTGCCCTTCCTGTTGGCTCTGGTGGTCTCGTTCGTGAGCATGCCGCTCTTCTTCTGGCTGCGTGATCGTCGCGTCTGGACCTGGCTGGCTGTGCTGCTGACGATCTTGACCGATGTCGCGGTCTTGGCTGCCGGTGGCCTGCTGCTCACCAGCTCGGTGAACCAGCTCGCGCGGGAGCTGCCGAAGTATCGCGTCCAGTTCGAGCAGCTCGGCGACCAGGCGGTGGCCTGGTTGGACGAGCGCAACCTGCCGGTGCGTGACTGGCTCGAGCTGAAGGAGGTGCCGCAGGTGGCGGATCCTCCCCCGGCAGCGCGTGGCGGAGCTCCTGCGTACGAGGAGCCGTACGTCGAAGAGACGACCTTGCCGATGCGCGAGGCGGAAGCGTGGTGGATCAACCTCTTCGAGCTCGACTCGATCATCGAGGTGGCCAATAGCGCCGTGCGCGGGGTTGCCGCGGTCCTCTCCAACGCCGTGATCGTGGTGTTCATCACCACGTTCATCCTGCTGGAGGCCGCGACATTCCGCGACAAGCTGCGGTTGGCCTTCGGCAACCTGGCCTGGGCCGGACGGCTCGGCCGGGTCACGCTCCAGCTCCGCCGGTACCTGGTGATCAAGACGCTGGTCAGCCTTGCGACGGGCGTTTGGCTGGGCACCTGGGTCTGGCTGCTGGGACTCGACTTTCCGTTTCTCTGGGGCCTGACTGCATTCGCGCTCAACTACATCCCCAACATCGGTTCGATACTGGCAGCCATTCCGCCGGTGATGCTGGGACTGATCCAACAGGGTCCGTTCCTGGCGCTCATGGTTGCGGTCGCGTACGGGACGGTGAACGTGCTGATGGGCAACCTCCTCGAGCCCCAGCTCCAGGGCCGCAGCCTGGGGCTCTCCACGCTGGTGGTGTTTCTCTCCTTGATGTTCTGGGGGTGGCTCTTCGGGCCGATCGGCATGCTGCTCTCCGTGCCGCTCACCACCGCTGCCAAGATCGTGTTCGAGCATGTCGAGGGCTTGCGCTGGGCGGCCGTGATGCTGGGCGACGCCCCCAGGACGGCTCGTCGCCGGCGCCGGGCGGCGCAGCGGGAGGCCGCTCAGGTCGCCGCCGACTGAGCGGGCTCCTCGACGATCAGGGCCGCGGTCGCAGCGGCGAGCGGCTTCTCGAGCGGGGTGAAGGGACAGTCCTGGTCGCCTTCTCCTGCTCGAGATGCGGCATCTGTCCTTCGTGCGATGCCAAACGAGGCGCCAGTCTGGGAGCCTACGGGCTCGTCGGTGCCCACGATGCGCGCGAGCATCGCGAAGATGCGGTGCATCGCGGGCGAGGCTCCGTAGAGATCGCCGAAGCGATCGGGACCGGTCCACACGGTGCGCCGCTGCTTGTCGCGCGAGAGCCCGATCTCGATCAGCGTGTCGCCGATCCGGATCCGCCCCCCGGCCGGGAGCTCGACGTCGTACACGCGCGCACCACCGACCCACGCCCCGTTCTTGCTGCCGACGTCGCGCAGCCGGACCGTTACGACGCCGGTCCGGCGGATCTCGCAGTGCAATCGCGAGAC
>DATLFI010000236.1:0-7226 GCA_035524895.1 Thermoanaerobaculia bacterium
GTGGCGCAGTCAGCGACCCCACCCTCGCTGAACGGCGTGACCTGATGCTCGAGCACTTCCGCTGGCTGGTGGAGCGCGAGACCGAGGTCTTCGCGCTCCACAAGCTGCGCACGTTCACCGGCTACTACACCCACGGGCTGCCCAACGGCAAGCACCTGCGCGTGCGGATCCAGCAGCTCCGCGACACGCGAGAGTTCCTCTGCGCGGTCGAAGAGTTCTTCGCCGAGGCGCTGGAGCAGAGGGCCGCGTGAGCGGCGACGCCGATCGGACGCACGCGGCGCCCGAGCCGCCGCGACAGCTCGACCTCGCCCTCCCTGTCGACCAGGCTCTCGCCGCGCTCGCGGCGGCGGCAGACATCTGGGGCGCCGAATGGGAACGCGACGGCAGAGGCGGTCGCCTCGCCCTACCGGTGACCGCCGGCGTGCGCCAGGGCTTGGTCGAGGGCCCGGTCACCGCCGAGCGACTCGGCGACGGCACCCGCTTGCGCTTCGACGTCGAGCGCGCGGTGTACCGCATCCACTTCGCGGCGCTCATGGTGCTCTTGATGGGCGCCGCAGGAGCGCTGCTCACGGTCATGGTCCCGCTCCTGCCATCGCTGCTCGAGCTCTTGCCGGTCGCGGGGCTGCTGATGCTGCTCTCCTGGTTCCTGGTGCTGGCGCGGATCCGCAACCGCAACTCTGTCGACTTCTTCGCGCTGATCGCGAAGGTCGCGGAGGAAGGCATCGAGGACGACTCGGAGGACGTCGAGGGCGACCAAGCCGCCGCTGGTCGAGAGCTCCGGGGGCCGCTCCGGGGGCCGCTCCGGGGACCATAGAACAGCCACGGCTTGCGGCGGCGGAGCCCGACACGACCCCACGGCGGCGGCGGAATGACTCCCGCCGCCGAAACGTTGCACGATTGGGAAGGAGCGTCTAGGCTCCTCCAGTTGACGCGCGCGCCGTCCGCCAGGTAGGTGCGTTGCGATCAGCGACAACGAGCGACATAGGGGGCGTCACGGTTTCGACGGGGAATCGTACGATCCTGGGGTTGCGTGCCGAGTCTCCTGTCTCGACAAAACGGGAAACGTCACAACTGCCAACGACAACCTGGCACTGGCGGCCTAGAGCTGCCACGCTCACCTCGAGGCCCTGATCCGCGGCACTGAGGAGCGAGCGTCACAGTAGTGGATCGATGGGTCGTTGCCGCCCCGCGCGCGACTCGGATACAAAAGCGAGGCTGATCGCCGGACTGGGTGCCTTCTACCGACCCCGGCGACGACAACTCAAACGAAGGCTACGCACGTAGTAGCTCCTGGATCGGATTCTTCGGACGCGGGTTCAACTCCCGCCGCCTCCACCAGCTCGTCGCTTCGCTCCTCACTGAGGAGGCGGCGGTCGTTAGTCGTCGCCCTGGCTTGCGCCAGGGCTCAGGATCGACTCCCGCTCCCCAGCGAGCCCCCGCCCACACCCAACGGGAGATCTCCCCACACACCGGCGCTTCGCTCCTCGCTGAGGAGGCGGCGGGCATCGGTCGTCGCCGCGGCTCGCGCCACAGCTCAGGAGCAATTCCCGCCGCCTCGACGCCTCCGATCGGCGAGCTCTCGCAGCCACCCCCCGCCCACGATCCCGCGCCTCGCTGCGCTTGGCGCGATTACTTGGGGGCTGACCGAGCCCCGGCGCTCGCGGTGACCCGCACCGCGCGCGCGGTCGCGCGTGCATCCAGTCGAGCCTTCAACGCATCCCTGGATGAGCCAGGGCGGTGGCGATCGAGGCTTCGTATGGGGGTTCGAGGACGCCTACCTCGGTGACGATGCCGGCGATCAGATCGGCAGGGGTGACGTCGAAGGCGAGGTTGAGGGCGGGTGTACCCGGGGGGGCGATGTCGTTGCCGAAGACGGTGGTGACCTCGGTGGCGTCGCGTTCCTCGATCGGGATGTCGGCGCCGCTGGCGGCGCGCGGATCGATGGTGGAGCGCGGGGCGGCGATGTAGAACGGGACGCGATGTCGGTGCGCCAGCACGGCGACGGTGTAGGTGCCCACCTTGTTCGCGGTGTCGCCATTGCGGGCAATGCGGTCGGCGCCGACCACGATCCGGTCGACCAGCCCGCGAGCCATGAGCGCGCCGGCGGTGGAGTCGGTGACCAGCCGGAAGGGGATATCGAGGCGCTGCAGCTCCCAAGCAGTGAGACGGGCGCCCTGGAGGAGCGGTCGGGTCTCGTCGACCCAGACCAGGTCCAGGGTGCCGGCGGCGTGGGCAGCTCGGATCACGCCGAGCGCTGTGCCGTAGCCGGCGGTGGCGAGGGCGCCGGTGTTGCAGTGGGTGAGCACGCGGTCGCCGGCGCGGAAGAGGCGCGCGCCGTGGGCGCCGATGCGCTTGTTGCACTCGATGTCGTGAGCGTGGAGCTCGCGCGCCAACGCCAGGAGCGCTTCGCCGAGGGAGTCGCCCGAGACGGCGCGGACGGCGTCGGCGCGCTCGAGCGCCCAACGGAGGTTGACGGCCGTGGGCCGAGTGGCGGCGAGGAGCGCGCGCGCATCGTCGTAGGCGCTATCCCCGTCGCGCCGCACCGCCACCGCGAGCCCGTAGGCGGCTGCGACACCGATCGCCGGCGCGCCGCGGATCGAGAGCCGGCGGATCGCCGCCGCGACGTCCTCGGTCGTGCGGCACTCGAGCCACGACTCCTCGCGCGGCAGGCGCGTCTGGTCGAGGATCCAAACGACATCGTCGGCGAAGCGGAGAGGAGAGAAGTCGTCGCCTGCCACGTCGTGTTCCTGCTGCCTAGGATCCCTGCGGTGTTCGATGCCTTTGTCCGCGACGCCCCACATCCTACGCGCTCTGCGGCCGCTGATACGCTGCGCCGTCACGTACTGGAGGCACCGATCCCCATGAAAGGCGATCCCAAGAGCCGCGGCTTCTCGACGCGGGCGATCCATGCCGGGCAATCGCCAGAGCCGGTGACCGGCGCGGTGGCGGTGCCGATCTTCCAGACCTCGACCTACGTCCACGAGGGGCTCGGCAAGAGCAAGGGCTTCGACTACGCCCGCACCCAGAACCCGACACGTACCGCGCTCGAGCAGAACGTCGCGTCGCTCGAGGGCGGCCTGCGCGGGCATGCCTACGCGTCTGGGATGGCCGCGATCAGCGCCCTGATGACGCTGGTGCGAGCCGACGAGCGCGTGGTGTTGTCGCGCAACGTGTACGGGGGCACCTACCGCCTGCTGGTGCAAGTGCTCGACCGCTGGCGCATCCATCCGGTGTGGGTCGACACCACCGACCTCGACGCCATCCGCGCGGCGCTGCGCGAGCCCGCGCGACTCGTGATCGTGGAGTCGCCGACGAACCCGCTGATGGAGATCACCGACCTGCGCGCCGTGGCGACGCTGGCCCACGAGGCAGGCGCGCTGCTCGCGGTCGACAACACTTTCCTGTCGCCCTACTTCCAACGGCCGCTCGAGCTGGGGGCCGACGCCGTGGTGCACTCCACTACCAAGTTCCTCAACGGCCACTCCGACTCGATCGGCGGCGTGCTGGTGTCGACGCGTCCCGAGGACGCCGACTGGTTCGCCTTCGTGCAGAAGTCGGTCGGCGCGATCCTGTCGCCGTTCGACTGCTTCCTGACCATGCGCGGCATCAAGACCCTCGCCGTGCGTATGGAGCGCCACGAGCGCAACGCCCACGCCGTGGCGCGCCTGCTCGACGAGCACCCCAAGGTCGCTCGGGTGTTCTATCCGGGACTGCCGAGCTTTCCCGGGCACGAGATCCACGCGCGCCAGGCGAGCGGCTTCGGCGCCATGATCGCGTTCGAGGTCGCCGACTTCGAATCCGCGCGACGGCTGCTGGATCGGCTGGAGGTGTGGAGCCTCGCCGAGAGCTTGGGCGGCGTGGAGTCGCTGGCCTGCCATCCGGCGACCATGACCCACGCGTCGATCCCCAAGGAGCGCCGCAAGGAGCTCGGGGTGAGCGACGAGCTCGTTCGCTTCTCAGTGGGGATCGAGGACCAGGCCGACCTGCTCGGTGACCTCGAGCGCGGGCTCCAGGAGATCTAGCAGGGCACGAGATCGCCACCGCCGTGGGCCCGCGGTCGATGGATGAAACCTGGAAATTCTCAGAGGTGCCCGCGGATGTCTGCATCCCCGATCCTGGTCCTGAGCACGGCCGGCTCCATGGAGGAGGGCGAGCGGATCGCGCGCGCGCTGGTCGAGGAACGCCTCGCAGCGTGCGTCAACCTGGTGCCGGGGGTGCGCTCGGTCTACCGCTGGCGGGGCGAGGTGCAGTCTGACGCCGAGGTCCTTTTGGTGATCAAGACCGTGCGCGAGCGCTTCCCCGCGCTGCGCGCGCGTGTGCGCGAGCTCCACAGCTACGAGCTGCCGGAGCTGGTCTGCATCGAGCCGTCGGGCGGCGAGGAAGAGTACCTCGCATGGGTGGTTGCGGAGACGCGGGTGGAGTGAGAGCTGTTGTCTCCTCGCAGGCCGCTCACCCTCTCCACGTGTCGGCCTTGCGGTCCCACGACAGCACGCGCACTCTTCCCGTGCGATTGAGCACGCGCACCACGACCAGCCGGTACCCGTCGGTGAGGTAGAGCGACCCCGGGGTAGCGGTGCCGAGCGCGCCGAAGGACGCGAGGTCGGAGCGGTTGAAGCGGATCGGGTCGTCGAGGTTCTCGAGGCGGCGGCTCGGGCTCGACGGATCGCGTGGGCGCACACCCTCGGGGAAGCCGAAGCGAATCCTTCGGCCGAAGTAGCTGAGGGGGCGAGGCGGCGTGAGCCGCGGATCCACGCCACGCTGGATGTCTGCGTTGAGCACGCCGTCGCCGTCACCGTCTGCGTAGAGGCTCCAGAAGACCTCGGAGCCACCGGTCTCGAACTTGACGGCGACCTTCTCGTAACGGCGGCTCGCCTCGGCCCGCGCGTAGCGCAGCGCGCTCACCGCCTCCGCCGCCGCGAGCTCGAGCTGCACCTGCGCGGCCCAGTCCAGGAGCGGCGGGACTCCGAAGCCGGCGAGCAGCGCCACCAGGGCCAGCACGACGGCGAGCTCCACCACCGTATAGCCGGCGGCACGAGAGCGGCGTCGCGGCGGTTCGGCTTCTTCGATCGTCCGGGTCTTCATGGTGGTAAGGCCTCCGCCGAGAGAGGGCGCCGGCGTGCTTCGCGCACGGCCGGCGCCCCTTGTCGGAGTTCCTGGCTCAGCCCTCTTGGCCGGAGCCGGTCGACTCCGCGGACGGCTCGCGCGGCACCCGCACCTTCTCCTTGAGCGTGGTCTCGCCCTCCGTGACCACGTAGGGCGCCATCAGCTCGAAGGTGGTCTCGCCGATGCCGCGCACCAGCAGGAGGTCCTCCTTCTTCTGGAACTTGCCGTTCTGCTCCCGGTGCTCGACGATCCGCTGCGCGACCGCCGGGCCGACCCGAGGCAGGAGCGACAGCGCGGAGGCGTCGGCGCTGTTGATGTTGACCACGCCCTGGGCCGCGGCGAGGACGGGGAGGGCTCCCAGGAAGAGCACGAGGGCGGCGCAGATCAGATGACTGAGGGTCTTGGTTCGCATGGTTCTTTTTCTCCTTCAGGGTTTCTAAGTTCGATCTCGTTGAGTCGCCCCGCAGGGCGCGTGCATTTCGGTCGCTTTCTCGGGCTTTGGCTCGACCGGCCGGGCTAGGTCCTCGGGACCCTCCCGGGCCGGCACGGCAACCCGCGGCCGAAGCCGCGGGGCCCTTGCCGTTCGTTTCGTCGGTCTTTCCTTCCGGCACCTCCTTCCCCGCAGGTTGTTGGTCCCAGCGCTAAGGGCAAGGGGCTTGCCAGCACCGCCCTGCAGGTGCAAGTCACTGCTGCGCAATGGTTTGCGGCTGTCGCGCGCGCAGCGGCGCTCCCGGGGGACGTCCAGCGCTCGCGCGCCGCCAGTGGGCGGCTGGGGGCCGCGAGGCCTCGATCACGCTGCCTCGCAGGGTCCAGATCGCGCGTCCAGGAATCTGGACCGATGCAAGATCCTTTGACGCCCGGGAAGAGTCGACCGGAGGCTTTTCCGGTAGATTTGGCGGCCGATGAGCGAGCCGCGTTCCCCTTCCGTGTTCCGCGAGTACCTCGAGGCGCTGGTCGTGGCGGCGATCTTCCTCGGT
This sequence comes from Thermoanaerobaculia bacterium, assembly GCA_035524895.1. GTDB lineage: Bacteria > Acidobacteriota > Thermoanaerobaculia > Multivoradales > Multivoraceae > DATLFI01. Next base: position 6,081 of record DATLFI010000236.1, read on the forward strand.
TTCACGAACACGTTCGTGCTGAAGACCTTCTACATCCCGAGCGGGTCGATGAAGGAGACGCTCCTGATCGGCGATCACCTCTTCGTCAACCGGTTCGTGTTCGGACCCCAGCAGACCGCCCTCGAGCGCGCGGTGTTTCCCGGACGCCCGGTGCAGCGCGGCGACATCGTGATCTTCCGCTCGCCCGAGACCCCAGAGCTCGATCTGGTGAAGCGGTGTGTCGGTTTGCCGGGAGACACCATCGAGGTCATCGACAAGGACCTCTTCGTCAACGGCAGCCTGGTCGACGATGACCACTACACCCAGCACGTCGATCCGCGGGTGTACGCCCGCAACGGGCCGTGGGGGCAGGACGTCAAGCGGCGAGACAACTTCGGTCCGCTCGCGGTTCCGGAGCAGCACATCTTCTGCATGGGCGACAACCGCGACAGCTCCTACGACTCGCGCTACTTCGGCACCGTGCCGCTGGCGCACGTCAAGGGGCGAGCGGTCATGGTGTACTGGTCCTACGGCGGGGAGACGCCGGACGGCACCTGGCGCGGCTGGGGACCGCGAATGCGTCAGCTCTTCAACACCGTGGTCGGCTTCGTGCCGAAGACTCGTTGGGAACGGACATTCAAGATCGTCCGGTGAGCGCGAGGGCGGCAGCGCCCCGGCGCCTGCGCAGGGAGTATCTGGAGGTGCTCCTGGTAGCCCTGGTCGTGGCGCTCTACGCGCGGACCTTCTTGCTGCAGGCCTTCCGCGTGCCGTCCGACTCCATGGAACCGAACCTGGTGGCCGGCGACCACGTTCTGGTCAACAAGTTCGTGTTCACGGAAGGCTCCGGGTGGCTGCCGAATCGAAACGTGCAGCGCAACGATCTGGTGGTGTTTCGGCTCGCCGGCGAGCCTCGTCAGGTGCTGGTCAAACGCTGCGTTGGCCGCGGGGGCGATCTGGTCGAGATCCGCGACAAGCAGCTGTTCGTCAACGAGCGCCCGGTCGAGGAGCCCTGGGTGGAGCACCGCGACCAGCGCGTGTACCCGCGGTCGCGCTTCGCACCGATCGAGCTCCGCACGCGCGACAACTACGGCCCGCTCCGCGTGCCCTTCGGCCACCTGTTCTGCCTCGGCGACAACCGCGACGAGTCGCGGGATTCCCGTGACTTCG
>DATLFI010000237.1:0-7585 GCA_035524895.1 Thermoanaerobaculia bacterium
GAGCTGATCGAGATCGCGAGGATCGCCGCGCGCGGCGAGCTAGTGCGCCCCTCGGTTCCCAAGGACGTCTTTGCGCCGCGTGGCTACTACGTTGAGCGAATGCGCGTCGAGCGAGGCCTGGAGCCCGGGCTGCGAGAGCCGATGGATCCCCTGCCCGACGGAGTCGACGCGACCTCTCTCTGCCTCGTCTCGAGAGTGGCTCCGACCACCGTCGAGCGCGATACCCGCTTCCGGGTCGAGCTCGCGCTCACCAACGGCTCCGACCACGCGCTCGCGAGCACCGGGCCACATCCGGTCCATCTTGCGTACCGCTGGCTCGACGACACGGGAGCGCCCCTCACCGTCGAACCCCGGCGGTCGCTGCTCCCGAGGGCGGTCGCTCCGGGAGCAGTGGCCTCTTGTCTCGCGGAAGTGGACGCGCCGGCGGAGGCCGGACGCTACCGGCTGCAGCTGCTGCTGGTGCAGGAGATGGTGCGCTGGCTCGATCAGCCCGCGGAAGCCCTGCCCGAAGTCGAGATCGAAGTGCTGCCGCAGCAAAGCTAGTCCGGACCAACACACACGTCGCTGAGAACCCGGGGGCCGTGAGCTCAGGGAGCTTCGAGCGCCGAGAGCGCAGGCAGGGCTGCGGCGTCTGCCGGGTCGAACGCGAGAGCGCGCCCGAAGGCGTCCTCGCCGCCTCGCGCGAGAGAACATCACGCTGTCGCTAGCCCGAACCGGGGCCCGATTCGACGGCCGCCAGCTCCGCGGCGGCCTCCTCCGAACGAGGATCGAGCGCGAGAGCCTGCTCGAGACTACGGCGAGCCTCCTCCCGGCGCCCGAGCCGGCGCTGAACGCGGCCAAGGCGCAGCCACCCGCTGGCCATGTTCGGCCGCAGCTCGAGCGCATGCTCGAGCGCCTCGCGCGCCCCCTCGAGCCGACCGGCGGCCTCGCGCAGCATCCCGAGGTTGAACCAGTTCTCGACCCGATCGGGGCGGGCTGCCACCGCCTCCTCGACCAAGGCCAGCGCCTCCTCCGGCCGCGCCAGGCCCGACAACGCGATCGGCAGACGCTCGCGCGCCACAGCGTCCTGCGGCCAGCGCTCGACTACGCCGCGCAGCGTCGCCTCCGCCGCGGCGAACCTCCGCTGACGCAGCTGACCGACCGCGAGCTCGATCCACGGCTCCGAGGGCAGCCGCCCCGCCGCGGGCAGGTTGCTCTCGAGGTGCTCGACCGCGGACTCTCTGACTCCCGCGCGCAGGGCCGCGACCGCTCGGTACACCTCCCCGAGCGCCCCCTCGGGGTGGTCGGCGCCGAGGAACAGCACCTCCGTCAGCACCGGATCCTGCTCCGCCAGCGGAACCAGCAACTCCGCGCCACCCGGGCGCCGAGCTATGCGGTGGTCGGTCATCACCACGTGCACGACGTCGTGTGTACGCCGTCTGGCCATGTGGCAGCCGACGCAGTCCGCCGCCGCGCTCGTGCCCTGAACGACACCGTGCGCCGCCGCGTCGACGGTGCACGAGTCGCTTTCGTGGCAGGTGAGGCATGCGCGCCGGTAGTGATCGACCCGATCCGCCGGCGGCACCTTGCGATGCGGATCGTGACAGGTGCCGCAGGCGAGCTCGCCGCCGCTGGCCTCGTGGCAGCGACTCTGCCGCAGCCGATACGGATGATGGTTGATCTCGAATCGATCGGAGCGCGATCGCCCGTCCTCCTCGGCGTCGAGCTCGACCCGATAGTCCGCGAGCCGCTCGCCCGGTCGCCAGGAGAAGTCCGTGCGCTCGAAGCGGCGGACGCTCGAGAGCGCCACGCTCGGCTGCAGGTGGCAGGCGTCGCACACGGCGTCGCGACGGTCGCGCGGCAGACGAGCCGGGTTGACGATCGTGTCGCGCAGCGCGTCGCCCTCCGCTCCGGACCGGGCCGCCTCGACGTGGGCCGAGCCGGCTCCGTGGCACCGCTGGCAGCCGATCCCCTCCGGTAGACGCCGCGGGAACACCGCGGCGTCCCCGTACGCGTCGCCGACCGCCTCGAGCGGATACGCGTTGTGGCAGAACAGGCACTCGCGACGCACGGAGCGCTCGACGCCCGCGTGATCCGCGCGGTCGAAGCCGGGGGCCATGCCCCAGCGCGACTCCTGCGTGTACCAGGCGACCGGTAGCTGGTAGAGCTCGCCGCCCGGCGTGGCGAACAGGTAGGTGCGAGCCCGGTGCCCCGAGCCGAGGACCCAGTCGACGCTCTGCTCCCACTGCCGAGTTGCCTTGCCCGACGGGTCGAGGACGAGCTGCCGGAAACGGAGGCGCTCGTCCTCCCACTCCATCTCGTACGTGAGGCCGGAAGCGGCGTGCGCAAAACGGCTCCCGGCGCCGAGCTCCTCGATCACGCGCCGCTCATCGGGCCGGAAGAACGACCGCGCCATGCCGACCTCGGCGTAACTCGCCGCGATCTCGGCGTGACAGCTGGCGCACTGGCGGTCGTCGACGTGGCTCGGCGCCACGCTCGAGCGGAGTCCTCCCGCAGCCGGCGCCGCCGGCGACGCGCCGGGGGGTGGCTGCGCGCCCGCCAGCAGCGGCAAGAGCAGCACGGGGATCAGGCGCCGCGCCGGTCGCAACGACCTTCCATCCCAACGGAGTCCGGCGTCACCCTCCGGTGCCAGCTAGGAACCTCATCCCCCGGCCTCGCAGCCAGGCTCGCGTCCGTCGGCGGAGCTGGGGTCCGCGGCCGTGGGCGTCACGATCACGAAGACGGTTGCCTTGCAAAGACATTAGCTACGGAGCTGTGATGTTACCCCCGCTCCGAGGCGGTGTCACCTGACCGGCTCCGCGAAGACGCACTGCGACGCTGCCAGCGGGACGCGCCCGGTCGCTATGCTCTCCGCTCGTGGAGACCCTGAGACCGAGCGGGCCGGCGACGCGCGCGAGGTTCGAGCGCGCTGCCTCTCTGCCATCCCTCGCGCTGGAATACCTGTTGCCCCTTCTCTGTCTTGTCGCACTTGTCGCACAGCCGCTCGCCCCACAGCCGTTCGTCGCACCGCCGCTCGTTGAGCAGCCGATTCCGGCCGTCGGCTCTACGGCCCTGTTGTTCGACGACGTCACCGCGACCACAGAGCTCGGCTTCGAGTACCACAGCGGCGCGACCGGCGAGCTCCTCCTGCCGGAGATCATGGGCGGCGGCGCCGCGCTGCTCGACTACGACGGCGACGGCGACCTCGACGTGTACTTCGTGCAGGGGCGTCCGAGCGAGGCGCAAGGCCAGGGCCACCGCCTCCTCCGCAACGACCTCGACGGCTCCGGATCGATGCCGCGATTCGTGGACGTGACCGCGATGCTAGGGATCGTCGAGGCCGGCATCGGCATGGGCGTCGCCACCGGCGACTACGACAACGACGGCTGGGTCGATCTCTACGTCGCGAACTTGGGGTCCAACGCCTTGCTCCGCAACGAGGAGGGCCGGGCCTTCCGCAACGTCACGCGGGAGGCGCAGGTCGACGCTCCTGGCTGGAGCGTCGCCGCGACGTTCTTCGACTTCGACCGCGACGGTTGGCTCGACCTGTTCGTGGTCGACTACCTCGAGTGGTCGCGCGAGCGCCCGGGAACGTGCTTCGCCGCGAACACCCGCCGTGACTACTGCGGCCCGACCGCCTTCCCGCCGGCAACCAGCAGGTTGTTCCGCAACCGCGGCGACGGCACCTTCGAGCCATTCGCGATCGCCACCTTCGCCGCTGGGCCGGGTCCCGGCCTCGGTGTGCTCGCCATCGACGCCGACGACGACGGCTTCCTCGACCTACTCGTGGCCAACGACGGCAAGCCGAACCGGTTGTGGCGCAACCTCGCGGGCCGAAGCTTCCGCGACGAAGGGCTGCTCATGGGCATCGCGGTGAATCGGTTCGGGCTGAGCGAGGCGAGCATGGGCATCGCGCCCGGTGACGTCGACGGCGACGGCGACGAAGACGTGTTGTTGACGCACCTGACCGGCGAGACCAACACGCTCTACCTGCGACGCGGCGCCGGCCTCTACGAGGACGCCACGCTGCTCTCCGGCCTCGGACCGCCGAGCGTCGCGATGACCGGCTTCGGGGCTGCGTTCCTGGACCTCGACCACGATCACGATCTCGACCTCGTGGTGGTCAACGGTGCGGTCCGACTCGAGCACGGTCGCGCGAGCGCCGACGTGTCAACCCCTGGCGCCCCGACCACCGATCGCTCGACCGCCGGTCTCGGCCAGCCGAACCAGGTCTTCTTGAACCAGGGCGGCGGCCGCTTCGTAGCGGCGAGCGATCGCATGCCGCCCTCGTTCCGGCTCGCCGAGACCAGCCGCGGGCTCGCGGTGGGCGACCTCGACAACGACCGCGTAGCCGACCTGCTGGTCGTCAACATCGACGCGCCGGCTCGCCTGTACCGGGGCCTGAGCGGCGCAGCGGCGCCCGCCCTCGGTCTGCGCCTGGTCGAGCGCCACGGGCGCGATGCGCTCGGAGCGCGTGTTTCGATCCGCACCGCCACCACGGTGGTTCTCCGCGTCGTGCGCTCCGACGGCAGCTACGCCTCCGCCGGTGATCCGCGGCTCCTGGTGCCGAGACCGGCGCCCGACGACGGGGCGATCGAGGCGATCACGGTCGAGTGGCCCGACGGCACCAGCGAGGAGTGGACCGGCGCGCGGCTCGCGGCGGCGCTCGATGCCGCGGGTCGCGGCTACGCGACGCTTCGCCAGCAGGAGACGACTCCGTGAGCGGCGCTTCCACTCGCGCGCTCGCGCGCGTCTTGCTTCTCGCCCTGCTGGCTCTCTGCCCGGTCGGCGCCGCGGTCGCGCAGCCGCCGGCGACGATTCCCCACCCGAACCTCGACGGCCTCGACCCGCCGGTGGCGACTCAGCTCCGACTGGCCCGCGCCCGCTGGGAACGCCTCGCCGCTGCCGATCCCACGACGAACGAGGCCGGCACCGCGGTCGGCGAGCTCGCGCAGCTCTACCACGCGTACGGCTTCGTCGATGCGGCGCAGCGGGCCTACGAGCGGGCGCGGCGGCTCCTTCCCGCCGATGCGAGGTGGCCGCACCTGCTCGGTGTGCTGCACCACGCGGAAGGCCGTCAGCGGGAGGCCGACGGAGCCCTTCGCGCCGCGCTCGCGCTCCCGGACTCACCTCCGGCGGTGCGCGTGCACCTGGCGCGCCTGCTCCTCGAGCAGAACCAGCTCGACGAGGCCCTGCGCGTGCTCGCGCCCGTGCTCGCGGCCGATCGGGTAGACCCGGCCGCAATCGCGTGCCAGGGCGAGATCGCGCTCGCCCGCGGCGAGTCAGCGGAGGCGGCGCAGCTCCTGGACCTGGCGCTCGGCCTCGTGCCCGGCGCCACGCGCCTGCATTACCCGCTCGCCAGCGCGCTCCGCGCGCTCGGCGACGACGACGGCGCTAGCCGCCATCTCGCCCAGGCCGGCGAGGTGGGGCTACGCCCGGCCGATCCGCTGCTCGATCGGCTCGAGCGCCTGCCGACGGGCGAGGTCGCCCACACGCTGCGCGCCGAGCGTGCGTTCGCCAAGGGCAGGTTCGAGGAGGCGGCTGCGGAGTTCCGTCGCGCCATCGACGTGGCGCCGTCGAGCATTTCTTCACGTATCGGTCTCGCCGCGGCGCTGGCCTCGACCGGCCGCGCCGCCGAGGCGGTCGAGCAACTACAGGCCGCGCTCCGCCTCGACCCCGACAACGGAACCGCGCACTTCAACCTGGGCTCGTTGCTGCTCGCGGGCGGCAGGCCGATCGAGGCGATCGCTCCCCTACGGCAGGCGAGCACGGTCGACCCCGGCGACCTCGCGGCACGCTTGGCGCTCGCGCGCGCTCTCGCGGCCTCCGGCGACCGTGCGGCCGCGCTGAGCGAAACCCGGGCTCTGGTCGAGCACGATCCGGCGCTCGAGGACGCCTGGCTCTTCCGGGCCCAGTGGCTGGTCGAGGGTGGCCAGTGGCAGGAAGCGATCGGCGTCCTCGAGGAAGCCCGGCGCGCGATTCCGGCCCGCGCCGGAATCGCGTCGTCCCTGGCGCGAGCGCTGACCACCGTTCCCGATGCGAAGCTCCGCGACGGCGTAAGGGCCCACGCCCTTGCGCTCGAGGCCTTCGCGGCCGACGAGACCCCGGCACACACCGAGGTGGTCGCGCTCGCGCTCGCCGAGCTCGACCGCTGCGCCGAGGCTGCCGTATGGCAGCGCGAGGCGCTGTCGAGGCTCGAGGGCGGCGAGTCACCCGAGGTGCGCGAGCGGTTCGAGGCCGGCCTCGTGCGGTATCGAGCCGGCGCACCGTGCCGGGCTCCGGTTGCCGAAAAATTGTCGCCTTGAAACCTTTCGGTATCGAGGTGAGGGACCGCGAGCAAGGACTCCGTCTATCCCTCCAGAGCGCTGGTTTCTCCGGGGGCTTCGCCGCCACGCTCCGCTCGCAGAGCGCCTCGTTAGGGCCGGTGCCTTTACAGCTTTCGGACTTCGGTGTTACGGTGCACTCGACCCAACTTATCGACCCTGAGGCCGGTTCGTGAAGTCGTCGCAGCGGGTTCGCTGACGCACCTTCGATCCTGCCCGAGTCCTCACCACGGCCAGCCCAGAGGAGGGTGCCATGTCTCGACCGACTCGCTTTTCCTGCGTCTTCGCGTGTATCGCGGTCTCCTTCGCGGCTGCCGCAGGCGCCCAGAGCGCCGGGGTGGCTGCCTCGCCGGCGGTAGCCGAGACCTCCTCCTATCGTCTCGACTTCGCGCCGCAGGTGGACCACGACGGCGCCACCCTGACCGTGTCGGGACCCGAGCACTTCTACCTCAGGCAAATGTTCGCCGTCAGCGATCCGATGTTCATCGGCTCCGAGGTCGACGGCACTTCGCTCGCCGACGGGCAGTACGCCTGGGAGATCTCGTTCTCGCCGCGGCTCAGCGCATCCACCCGGGCCGCGCTCGCGCGCGCCCGCGACACCGGCGACGAGTCCGCGCTGAGCGAGCTCCGCGCGTCGGGCGCCCTTCCGTCGGCGCCGATGGTCGCGTCCGGCTCCTTCCGCATCGAGCAGGGAGCCTTCGTGGCCTCCGACGAGCCCGAGCCCCGGCCGAGTGATCGCTCCGGCGTCGTCCGCCAGCAGCAGCCCGGCATCGTGCGCGTCGCGAGCGCCGACCAGGTCATCCCCGACGACCTCATCGTGCAGGGGAGCCTCTGCGTCGGCGTCGACTGCGTCAACAACGAGAATTTCGGCTTCGACACCATCCGGATGAAGGAGAACAACACCCGGCTGCAGTTCACCGACACCAGCACTGCCACCGGCTTCCCCAACAACAACTGGCAGATTCGGGCCAACGCGTCCAGCTCCGGGGGCGCCAACTTCCTGGCGTTCGTCGACCAGGGCGCCACCGGCTCCAGCGAGTCTGGCACCCTGTCCTTCCTGGTCGGGGCCGGCGCGCCGGCCAATTCCATCAACGTCCACAGCAGCGGCCGCGTCGGCTTCCGCACCGCCAACCCCGTCCTCGACCTCCACGTCGCCACCGGCAACACGCCCGGCCTCCGCCTCGAGCAGAACGGCTCGGCCGGCTTCACCCCTCGAACCTGGGACATCGCCGGCAACGAGGCCAACTTCTTCGTGCGCGACGTCACGGGCGGGTCAAGGCTGC
>DATLFI010000238.1:0-15055 GCA_035524895.1 Thermoanaerobaculia bacterium
CATTGTCTCAGGTGGCGGCTGGGGGTGGCTGGCGTCAGAGGCCTCGTAGGAAGCGGCTTGGAAGCTGTTCCGGCTGCGGCTCAGGAGCTCCCGCCGCCGGCGGGCTCGCTCGTGGGATCGACCAGCTCGCGGCCGACGCCGCGTCTGGCGGCGACCGCCGCCGCACCGAACACGCCAGCGATCATGGCGCACGCGAGCAGCGCCGCGAGCTGCAGCCAGGCGCCGACCGTTGCCGGTTCCAACATCGCGCCGAGCGCGGCACCATAGCGGAAGCCTTCCTCGGGGTGCTGGCGCATGGCTTTGAGGGCTCCGAGCAGGGCCATCAACGCGATACCTCCGGCTAGGGTCGCACCACCGGCGAGGACGCCCGTGAGCGTCAGCTCGCCGCGGCTCGGCGGGGCCATGTCGGGTGCATCGCGGACCTCGAAAGTCACCTCGCGCTGGCCTGGCCGCACAAAGCGCCACAGCATCACGAGGCCGGGCACTCCCAACGGCATGGTGAGCACGAAGAACCAGGACCAGCCGATGGCGTCGACCGTGACGCCGGTGATCGGGCCGGAGATCACCCGCGGAATGCCGAAGAAGGCCGACAGCAAGGCGTACTGAGCGGCCGAGAAGCGCTTCTGGGTCAGGCGCAGCAACAGCACGGAGAAGGCTCCGGTACCCAGCCCCTGCGTCAGGTTCTCGAAGCCCATGGCCCCGTACATCACCGGGTTGTTGGTCGGAATGTTGGCCAGCAGCACGTAGCCCAGGTTCGAGAAAATCTGCAGCAGACCGAAGATCCACAGCGCGTTGCCGAGCCCGATGACGTTGGTCAACGCGCCGCCGATCATCGCGCCGCCGACGATGCCCACCGTGCCGACCGTGTTGAGGGCGAACCCGCGGTGGAACTCGTCGTAGCCCATGTCGAAGAGAAACGGCCGCAGCAGCGCCTGGGCGAAGTTGTCGCACAGCTTGTAGAGCAGCACGAAGGCCAGGATTTCGAGCGCGCGGTGGCGCGAAAGGAAGCCGAGGAAGGGCTGCCATACCGCCTGGCGAAGACTCACCGGGCGCCCGGGCACGTCGGGCGGCTCGGGGGCGGTGATCGAGACCACCATCATCGGCACGAACAAGAGACCGAGCAGGACGCAGACGCCGGGCCAGGAGATCCAGGCCGCCAACGTGATCGCCAAGCCGCCGGCGAGGAACATGCCGGCGCGGTAGAGCGCGATGCGGGCGCCGACGGCGATGCCCTGCTCGTCAGGGCGCAGCACGTCGACCGCGTAGGCGTCGACAGCGATGTCCTGGGACGCTGCGGCGACCGCGATGGCGAAGGTCAGCGCTAGGGCTACCCAGGGAGCCTCCGGGCGGTGGCCGACGCCGGCGAGGGCGAAGGTCGCGAGTGCGAGCGCGATCTGGGTCAGCAGCGCCCAGCCCCGCCGCCGCCCGAAGCGCTGGAGCAGGGGCGGACTGTAGCGGTCCATGATCGGCGCCCAGAGCACCTTGAATGTCCAGGGCGCCTGCGCCAGCGTGAACAATCCGACCACTCGGAGGTCGGCACCGGCGCTCCGCATCCAGTCGGGGATGGCGATCCAAACCAGGCCGAGCGGCATGCCCGACGAGAAGGAGAGCAATACCACCGACGCCGTGCGCCACGACGTGAGCGCCAGGCGCAAGCTGCGCAGCGCTCCGGGCCGCTCGGGCGGCTCGGGCGGAGCGGCGGGCGCCGTGGCGTCGGCCCGCAGACCTGCTGCGCGCGCCTCGCCCGCCTCGGCCATGGAGGCATCCTACACGCCAAGGTCGCGCCAGGTTTCGCAGCGAAGGGTTGTCGCGGGCCTCCGCGCCACCGAGCGCCACCGAGCGCGCCCGGCCCCCGCGGCCGACTGCCGGTCCCCGGTGCAGGCCACGAAACCGAAACCCATGAGCGCCCCGCCTCGTCGTATCCTCTCGAGATGAGCAATCCGAACCGAACCGGGCCGCTACAGCGGTCCACGAGTGATCGCATGATCGCGGGCGTCTGCGGCGGGCTCGCGACCTGGCTGGGCTGGGGCTCGACGAAGGTCCGCATTCTCTACGTGTTGATCTCGATCCTGTCGGCTGCATTCCCGGGGATCCTGGTCTACGTGATCCTGTGGATTCTGATGCCGCTCGAATCGAGCTGACGTCAGGCTCACGGCGTTGCCCCCTGGGGCGCTCCAGCGCGAACGGCTATCGTCGCAGGATGCGAGAACGAGGCTCCGGCGACCGTCCGAGGGTCGTCGTGCTGGGCGGAGGCTTCGCCGGCCTCCACGCGGTGAAACGGCTACGCCGTACGCCGGTCGAAGTCCTGCTCATCGACCGCACGAACCACCACCTGTTCCAGCCGTTGCTGTACCAGGTGGCGACAGCGGGCTTGTCGCCGAACGACGTGGCGCACCCGCTGCGGGCGATCTTCAAGCACCAGCGCAACGCCGCGGTGCTCATGGCCCAGGTCCGGGGACTGCGGCCAGCAGAACGACAGGTCGTGCTGCGTCGCGGCGACCCGATCGCGTACGACTGGCTGATCGTCGCGGTGGGCAGTCGCCACTCGTACTTCGGGCACGGCGAGTGGGAGCGCGCGGCGCCGGGCCTCAAGACTCTCGACGACGCGCTCGCGATCCGCGAGAAGATCCTGGTCTCCTTCGAGCGCGCGGAACGCGCGGCGGCTCGCGGGCAGGCGGTAGACGCCGGCTTGCTCACCTTCGTGGTCGTAGGGGGTGGTCCGACTGGGGTCGAGATGGCCGGGGCGATCGCGGAGATCGCGCGCCAGACGCTCCGCCGCAACTTTCGTTTCATCGACCCGAAGGACACGCGGGTGTTCCTGGTCGAGGCACAGGACTTCCTGCTGCCACCGTTTCCTGTCGAGCTGCGTGCGAGCGCCCGCCGTCAGCTCGAGGGGCTCGGCGTCGAGGTTCGGCTGCGCACCAAGGTCGTCGCCATCGACGAGAACGGCGTCGAGCTGGACGGGCCAGACGTCGATGCTGCCGCCGGGGACTCCCGGCGCCGCGAGCGCATTGCCACCGACAACGTGATCTGGGCGGCCGGCAACGAGGTGCCGACCCTGCTCGACGACCTCGGGATCGACCGCGATCGCCAGGGGCGGGTGCCAGTGGGTCCCGACCTGTCGATTGCGGGTCGCCCCGAGGTCTTCGTGGTCGGCGACGCGTGCCGGTTCGAGCAGGACGGCCATCCCCTTCCGGGTCTCGCCCCGGTGGCGATGCAACAGGGCAAGCACGCGGCCCGCTGTGTCGCGGCCGACCTGGACGGCGTGGCACGCCGACCGTTTCGCTACGCCGACCGCGGCACCATGGCGACGATCGGCAAGGCACGGGCCGTGGCATGGATCCGCGGCCTACGCTTCTCGGGTCTACCCGCCTGGCTGGCGTGGTCCCTGGTACACGTGCTCTTCCTGATCGGCTTCCGCAACCGCCTGAGCGTCATGATCGAGTGGATCTATCTCTTCTTCACGGGCCAGCGTGGCGCCAGGCTGCTGTATGGACAGAGCCTGCGGCGGATCGAAGACTGAGAGCTCTAGGAGCCCGCGGTCGGCTCGCATCAGCGCTGCCGGCTATGATCCACCGTTCATGTCACGGGCCGAGCGAACAGGCACTCCCGGCTGGAAGTTCTACGTCGCCGTGTGGTTGGCGATGATGGCGGTGCACCAGGACTTCTGGAACTGGCGCGATGCGACGCTGGTCTTCGGCTTCGTGCCGGTGGGTCTCGCTTACCACCTCGGTTACTCGATTCTGGCCGCGGTGGTGATGGCGGTGTTGGTTCGCCGGGCCTGGCCTGCGCACCTGGAGGCGCTGGAGCGCGAGACGGCGGACGGCGGCACGTCGGACGGCGGGCGATGATCCCGGCGATCGTCGTCTTCGCCTACCTGGCGCTGGTCCTCTACATCGGGATCTTCGCGTTCCGCCGGGGCCAGTCGTCGGGCGAGGACTACTTCCTCGCCAGCCGTTCGATCGGCACCTTCGTGTTCCTGCTCTCCCTGGTGGGCACGAACATGACGGCGTTCGCGATCCTCGGCAGCTCCGGCCTGGCGTACCAGCGCGGCATTGGCGTCTACGGCCTGATGGCGGCGAGCTCCGGCTTCGTGATCCCGTTCATGCTGTTGCTGGTCGGCACGCGCCTTTGGGGCTTCGGCAAGCGCTTCGGCCACATGACACAGGTGCAGTTCTTCCGCGACCGCTGGGATTGCTCCGAGATCGGCACCGTGATCTTCGCGCTCTCGGCGGCGATGCTGGTGCCCTACATCGTGATCGGGGTGATGGGCGGAGGCACCACGCTCGAGGCGCTCACCGCGACGACCGCGCCGGACGGGACGGTGTCGAGCTTCGTGTCGTACGAGGTCGGTGGCGCGATCGTGGCGCTGGTGGTCATGAGCTACGTCTTCTTCGGCGGCATGCGCGGCACCGCCTGGGTGAATACCCTGCAGACGCTGATGTTCCTGAGCTTCGGCACCATCGCGTTCCTGCTCATCGGCCGTGAGCTGGGAGGTCTCGATCAGGTGATGGAACGCCTGTCGGCGAACCCACGCACGGCGTCGCTGCTCACGCGCGAGCGCATGTCGCAGGCCGAGTTCTGGAGCTACTTCCTGATCCCGCTTTCGTCGATCATGTTTCCGCACATGTCGATCATGTGCTTGACCGCGCGCAAGGTCGTTTCGTTCCGGCGCACGGTCGTGCTCTACCCGCTGTGCATCGCCCTGATCTGGCTGCCGAGCGTCTACCTCGGCGTGGTGGCCGCGGACTCGTTTCCCGGGCTCGGCCCGGGAGAGTCCGACGACGTGCTGCTGCGCCTGCTCACCGCGAACACGGAGATCCTGGTCGCCGGCGTCCTCGGCGCCGCGATCATGGCCGCGGTGATGGCGTCCGACAGCCAGATCCTGGCTCTCGGCACGATGTTCACCGAGGATGTGTTCGCCCACTATGGTGCGACCAAGCGCTTCGGGGCGCGCGCCGAGGTGTGGGCGGGTCGGACCTTCGTGGTGCTGATCACGATCGTGGCCTACCTGGTCGCGCTGCGCGCCAAGGACCAGGTCGGCATCTTCGAGCTCTCGATCCGCTTCGCCTTCTCGGGCTACGCCGCGATGACTCCGATCATGTTGGCGGCGCTGTTCTGGAAGCGTTCGACCAAGTGGGGAGCGCTCGCGGCGACCCTCTGGGTCGCTGCGACGGTCCTCGCCTCTTGGTGGCTGCACGACGCCACTCTGGCGATCGCGCCCGCGCCGGGCCAGCCGCCGGTGCCGATCTACCCCGCGCTCGGCGGGATGCTGTTGCGCGGCACCGGCGGCGTCACGATCTGGGGCGCGCTACCGGTGGTGCCGATGGTCGCCGGGTCGGCGCTCCTGATGTGGCTCGTTTCGCTGGCGACCCGCCCGCCTTCGCGAGCCACGGTCGAACGGTTCTTCGCGCCGGCGCCTGGGGTGACGGCGGGCACCCCTCAGTGAACGCCCCGCGTCTCGCCCTTCCAGTACCGCGCCCGCAGCAGTTTCTTGTCTGCCTTGCCCACCGGCGTCAGGGGCAGTGAGTCGACGAGCTCGACGGACTTCGGCGCGTAGACCGGGCCTTTGCGCTCCTTGACCAGTGCGATCAGCTCGGCGGGGTCGAGCTCGGCTCCGGACTTGACGACCACCAGGGCCTTGACCGCTTCGCCCCACTTCTCGTCGGGCACTCCGATCACCGCGGCTGCCGACACCGCTGGGTGGCTCGTGAGCACGTCCTCGATCTCGCGCGGGAAGACGTTGAAGCCACCCGAGACGATCATGTCCTTCTTGCGGTCGACGATGGTTAGGAAGCCCTCCCCGTCGCGCACCGCGACATCCCCGGTGCGCAGCCAGCCGTGCTGGAACGCGGCTGCCGTGAGCTCCGGCTGTCGGTAGTAGCCGAGCATGATCGAGGGGCCGCGCAGGCAGATCTCGCCGGGCTCGCCGTCGGCGACCGGGTTGCCTGATTCGTCGAGGATCTCGACGCGCACGCTCGGCATCGGCTTGCCGCACGAAGCGAGGCGGTTGAGATCGTGGCGATCGTGATCGGCGCGCCAGAGCGAGGTGCCCTGGCCGCCGCTCTCGGTCTGGCCGTAGAGCTGGCAGAACACCGGCCCCACGCGCTCGAGCGCTTCGGCCATGCGCGCCGGCGACATCGGCGACGCGCCGTACATGACGGTCTCGAGGCTCGCGAGGTTCGCGCCGTCGAGCGCGGGGTGATCGAGCAGCGCGTAGATCATGGTCGGCACCAGCAGCGACAGCGTCGCGCGCTCCTCGGTCACAGCGCGCAGCCAGGCGGCGGGGTCGAAGCCGCGCTGCAGGATCACCGTGCCGCCGCGCAGTAGGGTCGGCACGATGAGCATCCCGGCGGCGTGCGAGATAGGCGCGCAGGCGAGATACCGCCGTTCCGCCGGCAGGTCCCAGCCGGTGGCGACGCCGTAGACGAGTTGGGCCACCGCACGCTCCGGCAGCATCGCCGCTTTCGGCACGCCGGTGGTCCCGCCGGTGTAGAGCAGCCACGCGACGTCCTCGGCGCGGTGCGGGCCGGCATCGAGCGGTGGCGGAGGCGGCTCTGCGGCGGCGAGCGCGCTCAGGTCCTCGCCGACCTCCGCAGGTCCGAACGTGAGCACTCGTTCGACCGCGGGCGATCCGTCGAGCAGCGTTGCGGCGCGCTCGGCGTACGCGGGGTCGACGAGCAGGAAGCGCAGCTCTGCCTCGTTGCAGGCGTAGAGATGATCCTCGAGCGAGCCGAGCGGTTGGAGCGCGGTGAAGCGGCCGCCGAGGAGCACGGGAGCCGTCTGACCGAGCCACACCTCGGGCCGGTTCGGCGACAGCACGCCGACGCCGTCGCCGGCACGCAGCCCTTGCCGTCGAAGCACGGCCGCGTAGCGCGCGAGGAGCTCCGCGGTCTGGCGGTAGGTGAGGTCTCGGCCGTCCTGGCGGAACGCGACGCGGTCCGGGAAGCGCCTCAGCGCCGCGAGCACGATCTCGCAGTAGGTGATCTCCTGGTGGAGATCGCTGTGTTCTGTCATCACGCTCCTCGACAAGCCCTCGTACCTTGGAGTCGGAAACGGGCTGCTAGCCCACCGACGGCCCGACCCGTGCCTTTCCCGCCCAGTCGTGGGATGATCGCCGCCGTTGTCCCCCGAAGCAAGCGACCCGCGCGCTCTGGAAGCGCGTTCCGGGCTGGCGCCCTGGACGCGCGCCGACCTCCCCGATGCGCCTATGCCGCGCGGTCTGGGCTGGCTCGCGGCTGTCGGCCCGGGGGTGATCGTGCTCGGCGTCTCGATCGGGTCGGGCGAGTTCCTGCTCGGTCCGGCGGTGTTCGTGCGCCATGGGCTCACCCTGCTCTGGGTGACCACGGTCGCGCTGATCCTGCAGACGATCTTCAACACCGAGCTCATGCGCTACACGCTCGCGACCGGGGAACCGGTGTTCACGGGCTTCATGCGTACACGGCCCTCGTCTACGTTCTGGGCCTGGTTCTACTCGATCCTCTACTTCCTGCAGGTCGGTTGGCCGGCCTGGGCGGCGAACGCGGCGGGCGCGGTGTTCTTCCTGTACGCGCGTCGTCTCGCGGGTCCCGGCGACGCAGGCTCGGTGTACTGGATCGGGGTCGCGATGTTCCTGCTGTGCGTCGTGATCCTGCTCTTTGGTCGCCGTATCGAGCGCACCCTGGAGCTGCTCAACTGGGTGATGGTGGTTTGCATCCTGGGCAGCTTCCTGGTGCTGGCGTTGCTCTTCGTGCCGGCGGAGACCTGGCTCGCCGGCGGCGCCGGGCTGGTCGGCCTGGATTCCGAGGGCGGCGGCTTCTCCTTGCTGCCCGTGGGCGTGGACTGGGTGCTGCTCGCGGCCCTGGTCGCGTACTCGGGCGCTGGCGGTGTGGGCAACGTCACGCTCACCAACTGGGCGCGCGACCGAGGCTACGGCATGGGCGAGCGCGTCGGTTACATCCCGGCGGCGGTGGGCGGCAAGAAGGTGCAACTCGCGCACACCGGCTTCATGTTCGCGCCCGATGAGCCCAACCTGCGGCGATGGCACGGCTGGTGGCGGATCGTGCGCGCTGACCAATGGGGCGTCTTCTTCGTCGGCGGCCTGCTGGGCATGCTCTTGCCGGCTCTGATCTACGTCGCGGCGCTCGAGCCCGGCACCGACATCCGCGGCCTCGGCATCGCCGCCGCGCTCGCGTCCGCCATGTCGGAGCGCGCCGGCGCGCTGGTTGCCGGAGCGATCGCGTTCCTCGGGGCCTGGTTGCTCTTCAAGACCCAGCTCGACAGCCTCGAGGGCATGGTGCGCGCGCTCACGGACATGCTGTGGACCGGCAGCTCGCGCCTTCGCGCCTGGCGCGGCGGCGACGTGCGGCTCGTCTACTACTCCGTGCTCGGCGCTGTCGTGCTGTGGGGCATGATCGCGCTGCGCTTGGCGCAGCCGATCGTGCTGCTGCAGATCGGCGCCAACGTCGCGGGTGTCGTGTTCATCATCGCGTCGCTGCACCTGCTGTGGGTCAACACCAGGCTGCTGCCATCAGCGCTTCGACCACCGCTCTGGCGGCGGGGTGCGCTGGTGTTCATGGCGCTCTTCTACGGCGCCTTCTCGGTGCTCTCGGCGGTGAGTCTCTTCGGGTAGTAGGGGAGCGTTGCCTACTGGTTCCGCAGCGCCCGCATCGGCTCGATGCGCGCGGCGCGCGCCGCCGGGACCATGCCGGCGAGGAAGATCACCGCGAGCAGCAGCACTGTGGCGGCCGCGAACACCGCCGGGTCGTTGGCCTCCAGCCCATACAGCAGCGAGCCCGCGAGCTTGCCCAGACCAAGTGCTCCGGCGGTGCCGAGCACCGCGCCCACACCAGCGAGCAAAGCGACCTGGCGCAGCACGAGTCCCCTGACGCTGCCGCTGTCGGCGCCCAGCGCCATCCGCAGCCCGATCTCGCGAGTCCGCTGCGCGACCCGATAGGCCACTACACCGTAGAGACCCACGGCGGCGAGCACCGTGGCGAGGATCGCGAACGCCGCGGAGAACGTGCTCAGAAGGCGGTCGAGGAACACGCTCTCGCGCACCTGGAGCGCCATCGGGCGCAGGTCCTCGATCGGCAGGTTGGGGTCCAGCGCCTGCACGCGAGCGCGCACGGTGGAGAGCAACGACTCGGGTTCGCCGCTGGCGCGGACATAGAAGTTGTTGGCGCCTAGGCGCTCGTTCTGGCGATAGGGCAGGAAGAACAGCGCCGGCACCTCGTCCTTCACGGCGCTGTACTTGGCGTCCTGGACCAGTCCCACGATTTCGATGTCGAGCTCGCCGCCGGACCCGACCTGCATGCGCTTGCCCACGGCGTCGCGTCCGAGCCCGAACTTCCGCGCGAATGTCTCGTTGACCACGGCCACCTTGGGCGTACCTGCTGCGTCTCGGGCCTCGATCTCGCGTCCCCCGACGAGCGGGATGCCGAGCGTGCGGAAGTAGTCGGGGCCGATCTCGTTGAACATCGAGTGCGTGTCTGCGTCGGGGTCGGCGGCGAAGCCCTCGACTGTCACGTTGCTGCCCCAGTTGCTGCCCGAGATCAGCGGCACCATCGATGCGGTGACCAGGCTCGCGCCCGGCACCGATCGGAGCTCGTCCTCGACCCGCGCGAAGAGCTCGAGCGACCGAGCCGGCGTGTAGCCGTTGAGCTCGGGCGAGAGGCCGAACGTCAGGAGGTGCTCGGTGTCGATGCCGAGGTCGACCCGGCTGATGTTGTAGAGGCTGCGAGTGAACAGGCCCGCTGAGATGAGCAGCGTCATGGACAGCGCGACCTGGAGCGTGGCCATGGTCGCGCGGAAGCCGCCCGCGGCACGCGATCGAGTCGCAGTCCCACCCAGGCTGCGCAGGGAGTGCACCAGGTCGGTGCGGGTGCTGTGCCAGGCCGGCACTAGACCGACCAGCCCAACGAGCAGGGAGAGCACGGCGAGGAAGAGCCAGACCGCCGGGCCGATGGAGAGGTCGAGACCGCGCACCGCTTCGGCGGGCAGCAGCGATCGGATGAGCCGGAGCGTGCCATGGGCCACCAGCAGTCCCAGGAGACCCCCTGCGGCCGCCAGCAGGAACGACTCGGTGAGGAGCTGAGCCAGGAGCTGTCGCCGTCGCGCGCCGATGGAGAGCCGGACCGCCATCTCGCCGGCACGGTTGGCGCCGCGGGTCAAGAGCAGGTTCGAGACGTTGGCGCATGCGATCAGCAGGACCAGGCCGGTCACGGCGAAGAGCTGGGTCAACGGACCGTCTGCGTCGTCTCCCACGCTGCTCTGTCCGCGGATGCCGGGGACGAGCGTGAGCTCCTTGGCCTTGAAACGCTCCAGCGTCTCAGGTGACATGCCCTGCTGCAGGGGGACTTCCACCTCCTGCACGAGGGCGCGGAAGGGGACGTTGATGGCGGTGGTCGCCTGCTCGAGCGACATCCCCGGAGCGAGTCGGGCGAACAGGTAGGCCCAGTAGTCACGCCGGTTCTCGTACCCGTTCCAGCCCGGTGACATGGTCCCGCGCAAAGAGAGCGGCACGAAGAGCTCGGGATCCTGGCCGAGCGTGGTGCCCCGGAAGCCGCGCGGTCCGACACCGACGATAGTCAGCGACTGCCCGTTGACCACGATCTGCCGGTTGAGCACCCCCGGGTCGGCATCGAATCGGTTGCGCCACGCGTCGTAGACGAGGACCGCGACCGTCCCGGCGCCCGGCGCGGCGTCGTCCTCGGGCTCGATCAGGCGGCCGAGCTCCGGCCGCCCGCCGAGGACTTCGAAGTAGCGTCCGGACACCATGAGGCCCTGGCTGCTGCGGGTGTCACCCTGATACGCGAGATTGGCGCCGAAGGAGCGATGGGCAGCGATCCCGGTGAACGGCCCCGGTTGCCGCTCGAGGTCGCGGAACATGGGGTAGCTGAACACCGCGTCCATGCCGCCGGCGTTGTTCGAGGAAATCGATCCGGATTTCGGCCCCGGCCCCATCAGGTTGACCAGCCGATCCGGCTCCTCGACCGGAAGCGGCCGGAGCAGCACGACCTCGTAGAGCGAGAAGATGGCGGCTGTGGCACCCATCCCGAGCGCCAGGGAGAGAGCCGCCACCAGCGTGACGAGCGGGGCCGACAGCAGGGAGCGAACGGCGAGGCGTAGGTCGATCACGGCGCGGGCCTTCTCTTGAGTCGTCTGGCGATGGTACGCGGGTCCACCTCGTGGGTGCCCGATGCAGGCAGGCTTTGAGGATCGTCGTGCGTTTCGCGATAATGTTTACACAGCGATGCGGCCCTTTGCCAGGTCCCGGCAGCGACCGCAGGGATACCCTGCCTTCTACGTATGCCCTCGACCAAAGATCTACCTTG
Source organism: Thermoanaerobaculia bacterium (assembly GCA_035524895.1). Taxonomy (GTDB): domain Bacteria; phylum Acidobacteriota; class Thermoanaerobaculia; order Multivoradales; family Multivoraceae; genus DATLFI01. Next base: position 11,316 of record DATLFI010000238.1, read on the forward strand.
CGGCGGTCCTTCCACGGGCCAAGGCGAAAGCTCGGTGGGTGGCTCCTCGACTCCACCTACGCGGGAAGGTGTCGATCGACGCCATCTGCTCGGCGCCGCGGCGCTGGGTGGCCTAGGGGCGGCCCTCGTCGCCTGCCGGTCCCGGCCCGAAGATGCGCCCTCGGCGGAGACGGCCGCGCCGGCCTTCGAGCTCGAGGAGGCCAGCCTTGCCGACCTGGGACAGGCGATGGAGGAGGGGCGGCTGTCGGCCGAGCGAATCGCCAGCCTCTACCTCGAGCGAATCGAGGCGACCAACCGCCGAGGCCCGACGCTGCGCGCTGTCATCGAGACGGACCCCGACGCGCTGGCCAACGCGAGAAGGCTCGACGAAGAACGCCGGGCCGGTCGCGTCCGCGGTCCTCTCCACGGTGTGCCGGTGCTGCTCAAGGACAACATCTGCACCCACGATCGCACCACCACCACGGCAGGCTCGCTGGCGCTCGAGGGCGTGGTGGCGCCCCGCGACGCCTACCTGGTCGCGAAGCTGCGGGAGGCAGGCGCCGTGCTGCTCGGCAAGGCCAACCTCTCGGAGTGGGCGAACTTCCGGTCCAACAACTCCTCGAGCGGCTGGTCGGCGCGCGGCGGCCAGTGTCGCAATCCCTACGCGCTCGACCGCAACCCGTGCGGCTCGAGCTCGGGATCGGGGGTTGCCGCGTCTGCGAACCTGGCCGCGTTCGCGATCGGCACCGAGACCAACGGCTCGATCGTGTGCCCCGCCTCCGCCACCGGCATCGTCGGCCTGAAGCCCACGGTGGGCCTGGTCAGTCGCTCGGGGATCGTGCCGATCGCTCACAGCCAAGACACTGCCGGGCCGATGACCCGCAGTGTGGCCGATGCGGCCATGGTGCTCGCGGCGATCGCGGGCGTCGACCCCGAGGATCCTGCGACCTCCGCGGCGGTGAGCCACCTGACGGCCGACTACACCCAGCATCTCCGACCCGGGGGGGCCCGCGGCACGCGCGTCGGCGTCGGCCGCGAGTTCCTCGGCTTCGACTCGCGCGTCGACGAGCTGTTCGAGTCGGCGCTCGAAGCGCTACGCGACGCCGGCGCGGAGCTGGTCGACCCGGCGCCGATAACGACGCGCCGCGAGATGTCGGGCCCGTCTTTCCAGGTGCTGCTCTACGAGTTCAAGGCCGATCTCGATGCGTTCCTCGCGTCCCTCGGCGAGGCCTCTCCCGTGCGCTCCCTGGCCGACGTGATCGCCTTCAACGAGGCGCACCGCGATCGTGAGATGCCGTACTTCGGGCAGGAGCTGCTGCTCCAGGCGCAGGAGAAGGGCACCCTCGACGAGGCCGAGTACCAGAAGGCGCTGGCCGACGCGTTGCGGTTGTCTCGCGCCGACGGGATCGACGCCACCATGGACCTCCACCGGCTCGACGCGATCGTGGCGCCCACCGGCGGTCCCGCCTGGCTGATCGACCTGGTGAATGGCGACAGCTTCTCGGGCGGCAGCTCCTCGCCGGCCGCGATCGCCGGGTATCCGAACATCACGGTGCCGATGGGCTTCGTGCGCAGCTTGCCGGTCGGCATCTCGTTCTTCGGGCGTGCATGGAGCGAGCCGCTGCTGCTGCGCATCGCTTATGCCTTCGAGCAAGCCACCAGGCACCGGCGCCCGCCGGGCCTGGCGGCGAGCGTCGACGTGGAGATGGGACCGCCGGTCTGAGTGGGCCCGCGTGGTGGTCAGTCGGTCAGAGCACCAGGTACCAGGCGCCGCTCGCGAGGTCCTGCACGATCAGCGGACCGGCTGCCTCGTTCGGCTCCAGCGGAAGCCTCACGACGCCACCGGAGGCCTCGGCCTCGACGTTGGCCTCGACCATGCGGTGGTGCACCGCTCCGTCCTCGTCGAGCCGGCTGAGCCGCATTTGCGCTTTCCCGTCGCATTCCGAGCAATCGACGACCAGCCGTGTAAACGCGCCGTCGGTCTCGCGCCTTGCCGTCGCGGCGCCTGCGAGGTCGTCGCCCTGGGCGGTCCGACGAAGGCGAGCGGCGGAGACCTCGGGTGGGATCGAGGATCGGATCCATCGCGGATGCCGCAGCGGCTCCTCGTCCGGTACCAGGCCGAGAACCTCCTTGACCCGGCGACCCTGCTCGAACCTCCCGCGCGCGGCGAAGCGCAGCTCGAGCGGACGCAGGTCGCCGGTGGGAGAGCGCTCGGTGCGGAAGTACACGAAGTGCCGCCCTCCGAGCTCAGCGAGAGCCAGCTCGACCTGCTCTGGCACGCGGAGCACGCGCCCACTCGAGGCCACGGCCCACAATCGCAGCGGCTCGAGCTCGGGCAGGATCCAGGTGTCGTAGGGATGGGCACCGCCGGACGCGCCGCGGCCGCGAGGATCGGCCTCGGGCCGGTTCGAGACGGTCGTGCCGTCGCGAGCGCCGGCGACGTGATCGCGCCAGTCGTCGTAGTCGGTGCCTGCACCGCGCTGCTGGCGCAGTCGAGCCTTGGCCTCGGCGTCCAGGATCTCGGGCGCGCGCAGCGGTAGACCCACCACCACGAAGCCGAGGCCGCCGAGCACGCGGGCTACCTCTTCGGCGATCGCCTTGGGATCCTCGGCTCCGGAGGCCGCGGCTGCGTGTCCCGGGTGGAAGAGATCCGTGCGCAGGTCGAAGCCGTCACTCACCAGCAGCAGCAGGCACGGCGGCCCGGCGCAGGCGGCAGCCGCTTCGCTGACCAGCAGGTCGGCCCGCCGGCGTAGCAGCCGCGACTCCTCGAGCAGCGCTCGCCCAGCCTGCACGTCACGCGGACGGGCCGAGAGTCGCAGCCGGTCGAAGGCGTCGGTGCCCCGCTCGGCGGAGATCCGCGCCATCGCCTGCTCCACGTCGCCGGCGCTGCGCGCCACCGGCAGGCGCTCGACGAACGTCTCGCGGGCCAGCAACGGGTGCACCGCGCCGAGGTCGGCCAGGCGTCGAGACAGCGCGCCGAGGGTGAATGCCGTCACCTGCGGGGTGTCGGGCTCGCTCAGCGCGAGGTCGAAGTAGACGAGCACGGTCCAGGGAGCGCCGCCGCGAGAGTCGATGTGCTCGATGCGCGTGACCGTGCGCTCGCGCGCGTCTTCGAGCAGGACCAGATCAGCCGGAGTCAGCCGCGCGACCTGCTTGGGGCCGAGGCGGGGGAACGCGACCGAGACTCTCGCCTCGGTGACCGCGATCGCCTCGCGCACTGTGGTGTCGTCGGATGGCTGTTGGGCGGCGAGCGGCGCAATGGTGGCCAGCAGTACGAGGGCTGCGATCCAGGTCTTCATGCACATTGCAACGGTAGGAGACGGCTCGGGCTTCCCGCGATCCCGCCGCGAGCCTTGGCGAGAGTCCCTCGATCGGTCTCGCGACCCGGGGCCGCGGCAGGGTCCGCGGCAGGGCCCTCGCGAGTCTACGCTGGTGTGGTTCTCGCGGTTCTCGCCCTCCGGTACGATCCCTCGACTGTCCCGAAAGGGCCACCGTCCTTCGCTGGCTGCCTCATTCCAGGAGTCATCGATGAGCGATCCGACGCCTCAGGCTGCACCGTCCCGACCCGCCGCCGGGCTAGGAGCGGCCGCGTTCGAGCCAGTGCCGGCCGGTGAGCGGTACCGGCCCTGGATCGGGGACCAGCCCGATCCGCCCGAGGTCACTATCAAGGCGGTGGTCGCCGGGGTGCTCTTCGGCATCACGTTCGGCGCGGCCAACGCCTACCTGGGCCTGCGGGCCGGTCTGACCATCTCGACGTCGAT
>DATLFI010000239.1:0-4261 GCA_035524895.1 Thermoanaerobaculia bacterium
GGAAGAGTGCCGCCAGCGCTCGCAGTCCCTGCTCGAGGAGTGCTTCGAGGACTGCCAGGAGCCCCCGACCTGCGACGAGCTCTGCGAGCGCAGGGCGCGCAGGCTCTACGAGAGCTGCCTATCGCAGGGCGGTAGCGAGGAGGAGTGCACGGCGCGCTCGCAAGAGTTCTTGCGGCATTGCGGCGAGCGTTGTGACAGTGTCATTACCCGTTGCGAGAAGCGCTGCGACAAGGCGACGGCCCGGCTATTCGAGTCGTGTCTCGAGTCCGGCGGCACCGAGGCGGCGTGCCGGGAGCGCGCCGATCTGTTCCACGAGGGCTGTTTGCCTCGCTGCGCCTAGAGCTTCGACGTCCGTTCGACGTCAGAGGTCGTTGTATTGAGCCTCGCCGTTGGGCGAGGCTCTTTCTTTGTCGGCCACCTAGCTCGCGAGTGGGTTCTCGCGAGCTGTCGCTCGCGAGTTAGGTCGCCAGCAGGGTATGCAAGACTTCGGGGCCAACGACCGAGGCGCTCGAGGGTTCGCTGCGCGACAAGCGCCGACTGTAATTGGGGAGATCCCGACGATGACCAAGGATTGCTCGACTCGCCACCGGCGTACCGCGTCGCTCCTCGCTCTAGGCGTGGGCGGGTGCCTCCTGAGTGCCGTGCCGGCTCTGTCCCAGAGCGGCGGTCACTCGACCGTTCTCGACGGGCTCGCGAACCTGATCCCGACACTGTTCGACCGCACGGTGGAGCTGTTCCCCGCGGGTCACGAAGCGCACTTCGTCGATTCGAGCCAAGACCTGCGCGAGGCCGGCATCCAAATCAACCGCAGCATCGTTGGCCAGCTCTCGACGTTTCCGCTAGGCACGTCGTCCGGGGGCTTCAGCTACCGCTTCGACGAGCAGCTCGGAATCTTCGAGCGCACCAGTGAGGGCTTCGGTAGCGTGTTTGCGGAGCGCGCCGAGACCATCGGTAACGGCAAGTGGAACTTCGGGCTCAACGCGTTCGCGATCCAGTACGACGCTATCGATGACCTCGATCTGCGCAACGGTGACCTGCGCTTTTCTCTGACCCATCTCGACACCAACGAAGACGGGACCACGATCGAGACCTTCTTCGAGGGTGACCTGGTCCATGTCTTCGCCGCGCTCGACCTGTCGACCGAGACAGTGGTCTTCTTCGGCAACTACGGAATTACGGATCGCTTCGACCTCGCCGTGGCCGTTCCCCTGGTGCGCGTGGAGCTAGAGACACAGCTCATCAAGCAGATCGAGCGGCTCGCCAGCGAAGGCTTCAGCGATCCGCCGTTCCACCGCTTCCCCGACGGCAGCGACCGGGTCTCGGAGTTCTCCAGCGGCTCCGCCTCGGGCCTGGGGGACGTGCTGGTGCGAGGCAAGCTGAGCGTCGCGCGCAACGAGACCAGCGCTTTCGCGTTGGCCGCGGACGTACGGTTGCCGACCGGCGACGAGGAGGACCTGCTCGGCACCGGCGCCACCCAGACCCGCCTGTTCGCGATCGGTTCGGCGCGCTTCGGCAAGTTCGTGCCGCACGTCAACGCCGGCTACACGATCTCCTCGGGTGGCAGCGAGCTGGTCGGCGACCTGCCGGACGAGGTCGGCTTCACGGTCGGCTACTCCGCCGCGTTGCACCCGCGGGTGACTCTCTTTTCCGACATCGTCTGGCGCACGCTCCTCGACGCGAGCCGGCTCCGACGCGAGAGCGAGACTCACCTGTTGCGCCGGTTCGACTCGACGCAGATCGAGAGCGTCGAGCGGCCCTCGCTGCGCGCCGAGCAGGAGGACATCAACCTCATCCTCGGCTCCGCAGGCGTCAAGGTCAACCTCACCGGCGAGCTCCTGCTCACCATCAACATCGCGCTCTCCCTGGGCGACGAAGGCCTACGCGACGAGGACGCCGTCGCCCTCATCGGGATCGACTATTCCTTCTGAGGTTTTTAGGAGCCCTCCTGAGGAGCCCTCCTGAGCTCGAGCTCTTCTGGCCCTCGAGCCGGAGCGCCCGCTACAGCCCCTCGATCACCCAGTCGTTGCCGCGACGCTCGAGCCGGAACGTGGTCTGTTGGTCGACCGTCTGCACCCGACCGGCTTTGGGCCGCTGCGTGCGTCGGACCTGGCAGCGCGCGGAAGCGCGGTCGGCGTCGACTTCGATGCGGCAGCCCTCGATCGCCACCTGCACCGAGTCGAAGCTCTGGAAGCTCCGTTCTATGCGCCCGAGCTCGTCGCGACCGAGTGAGGGCCAGACCTCGGCCAGCAACCTGGCGTCGAGCTGCTCGTAGGCCTGGCGGTACTTGTCGAGCGCGCGCCGGATCGCCGGCTCGTGGTCGACTGGCGCGGGGGCGGCCGGAGGCGGCCGGGTCGTAGCGGTAGCGGTCGACGGTGCCTCGCCCGGCGGCGTCGCGGGTTCGGGAGCAGATGCCTGCGGGCGTGCCACCTCGGCCTCGTCGGGTTCGGCGCTCTGCGCCGGCTCGCGCGTGGCAGGGGTGGTGGTCGGTGTGGAAGGCCTGGCCGGAGGCGTCGTTGCGGCTGGCGGCGGGCTCGGCCTCTCCGCGCGACCGGGCTGGGCTTCGGTCGGCCTGCTGGGCTCCGGTTCGGCAGGGACCGGAGCCGGTGTCGTGGTCGTGTCCCGCCCTGATGCAGCTTCACCCTCGGGGCTGCCCACTCCAGCGGCTGAGTCCTCACCGCCAGCCGTCTGCTCGCTGCCGGATGTCGGTCCCGTCACCGGCGTCGTCGGTCCGGTGGGCCCTTCGGCAGTTGCCGGCGATACCGCGCGGCGTGAGGAGACGACATACCACCCGGTCGCCACGAGAGCCAACACCAGCGCTGCCGCGATCCCCGCGGTGCGGAGGCTCTTCCGAGGCGCTGGCGCTGATGCCGCGGCTGGCGGTCGCGCGAACTCCGGCAGGGTCCCGAGGGGGACCGTCGGGATGTCGGGTGGCACATCCGCGGGATGTGCAGCCCAACGCGCCGACTTCTGCACCGGCGTCGATCCGCTCTCGTAGGCGCGTGTGGCCGCGATGTGCACGGACGAACCACTGTCCGAACCGCCCGTCCCGCCTGGCCGTGCGGCCGAGTCGGAGGCCGGACCCATCGTTGCCGACGCGCCAGCGCCGATGGCGCCCGGGCGACCGATCGGTCCCGTCCCTGCGTCGAGCGCGGCGAGCCGCTCGCGGATCTCGCTGAAGGTCTGCGGCCGGCGGTCGCGATTCTTCTCCAGGCACTGCTCCACCAGAGCGGCGAGGACGGGCGGACACTCCGGGTTGCGCCCGAGCAGCGGCAGATGAGGGCGCTGGAGGATCTGGAACAGCAGCGCCGAGATCGTCGAGGCGTCGAACGGACGCTGATAGGCGAGCAGCTCGTAGGACAGCACGCCGTAAGAGAAGATGTCGCAGCGTCCGTCGATGGTGGCGTCGTCGATCTGCTCGGGCGCGAGGTACGCCGCGGTACCGACCATCATGCCGGTTTTCGTCAGCTTGGTCGCGAAGCTCGCGAGCTTCGCGATCCCGAAGTCCATGACCTTCACGGTGCCGTCGTCGAGCAGCCGGATGTTCCCGGGCTTGATGTCGCGGTGGATGATCTCGTTGGCGTGGGCGTGCTCGAGGCCGCGCGCCACGTCGGAGAGGATCGACAGGCGGCGCTCCAAGGGCAGCGGATCGCGGCGCTCGATCGGGCCGCTCAGGTCCTCGCCGCTGAGAAGCTCCTGGACCAGATAGGGCGAACCTTCGTGGACGCCGAGGTCGTGGATCGTGGTGATGTTGGGATGCTGCAGGGACGCGACGATCTCGGCCTCGCGCTGGAACCGCGCGCGGATGTCGTCGTCCTCGGCCGAGCAGATCTTGATTGCGACCTGGCGCTTGAGCACCGTGTCCCGACCTCGGTAGACGGTGCCGAAGCCACCCTTGCCGAGCTCGCCCAGGATTTCGTACTTGCCGATGGTCTTCATCGTTGGCGGTGGCCCGGGCGTGGCTGCGCGGACAGCCGAGTGCCCCCGGAGAGCATTATCCATCACGGGAGGGGTAGGCGGGACTCAGGGGGTGGGGGTTCAGGTGGACGACCGCGGTGCGGGATGCGGGGAGCAAGCAGGGTTGCATGGTTTCTCGTCTCGGGAACCAGCTTGGCGGTGCCGAGTCCAAGTAAGGTCGAGGTGTCTTCGAGAGCCGAGGTCGCCGCAGTGAGGTGCGTTAGCAGCCCGTGGTGGAACCCGCGTGAGGCTGCGCGCGGGGATCTGCGGCCGGTGGCAAGGCGTGGCCGACGAACGCGATGCGGTG
>DATLFI010000240.1:0-17344 GCA_035524895.1 Thermoanaerobaculia bacterium
GCGCGGGACATCCTCTGCGACTACCGTCCCGATGCAGGAGTGAGGCTGTCGCCGCACTGCTACTCGACCGAGGCCGAGTGCGACCGGGCGATCGCCGCGATGGTCGAGCTGCGAACGAAGCTCTGAGGTCGCGCCGAGCGCGTGGCCGGCTCAGGGGATCTCGGCCACTGCGGTCGCGCCCGCCTGGACCACCACGTCGACCTCCGCGACCCGCCCGTCGTCGCCGACGACGCGCACGCGCCAGGGTCCGATCGGCACGAACGATGCCCCGCCCAGGCCGCGCCGCAGCTCGAGCCGGCGCGCGTAGGGATGCTCGTAGCGCGCGCCGGTGGCGTCGTAGAGCTCGAACATGGCGCCCACTCCGGCGAACGACGGGGCGACGACCTGCAGCGTGCCGCCGGGCCGCAGGCTCACCGGCACCGGCGGGCCGGGCGCGGTGATCGTGACTCGCTCGAACACCGCTCCTCCCGCCCGACGCGCAGAAGCGCCGCACTCGCTCGCCGCCACGCCGAGCATCGCGCTGCGATAGCCGGGAGGGAGCCGCGCCGCTAGCGGCGCGCCTGGCACCTGACAGCCTCGTCAGGGGATCCCCAGCCGCTTGCGCTTCTGCCACAGCGCCTTGCGGCTGATGCCGAGGGCCGCCGCGGCTTCGCCCTGGTGGCCGCGGGTGTAGGCGAGCGCCTGCCGTATCGCCTCGCGCTCGATCTCGACGAGCGAAAGCGGCCTATCTCCCGGGGGCGGTGCCTTGGCCACTGCGAGCGGCCCGCCCTCGTGCAGCACCACGGCGCGCTCGAGCACGTTGCGGACCTGGCGCACGTTGCCGGGCCACGGGTGAGAGAGCATCCACTGGCGCGACGCGGGGTCGAGCTCGAGCGAGGAACGACCGTAGCGACGGCCCAGGTCCTCGAGCAGCGAGCCGATCAGGCTCGGCAGGTCGCCGCGGCGCTGGCGCAGCGGCGGCACGCGGAAGGCGAGCACCTCGAGCCGATAGTAGAGGTCGGACCGGAACGCGCCGCGCTCGACGCGCGCCGGGAGGTCCTCCGTGCCGACGGCGAGAAAGCGGACGTCGGCCACTCGCTCGCGCCCGCCGAGCGGCGCGAAGCGCCCCTCGGCAAGAAGCCGCAACAGCTTCGGCTGCGTCTCGAGCGGCAGCTCCTCGATGTGGTCGAGCAGGAGGCTCCCTCCTTCGGCGCGAGCCACGCGCCCGGGGCGTGCGCGGTCGGCCCCCGAGAAGGCGCCTGATGTGTGGCCGAACAGCTCGCTCTCGAAGAGCGCGGTCGGGATGGTGCTGGCGTCGGTCTCGACCAGCGGACCGCGGCGACCACTCTCCGCGTGCAGGGCGCGGGCGAGCGAGGTGCGTCCGCTACCGGGCTCGCCCACCACGAGCACGGCCGCGACGCTGCGGGCAGCCCGCTCGAGCTGCACCCGCATCGGCTCGAGCGACGGGGTGCCGCGCAGCAGCAGGTCGAGCTGCGATGCGGCGGTCGTCACCGCAGCTCGTCAGGGGCGCGGTTCGCGGCGCCCGCTCCGTCGGCGATCATGCCGGGAAGCACGAGCCGAGGCGCATCGGACCACAGCCGCTCGAGGCGATAGAAGTCGCGGCGGTCGGCTTCGAACAGGTGCACCAGGAAGTCACCGTAGTCGACCAGCACCCACTTCGCCTGTCCCTCCCCTTCGACGTGGAGGGGGCGGGCACCCTCGCCGCGAAGGCGTTCCTGGACCGCTTCGGCGAGCGCCTGGACCTGTCGGTCACTGGATCCGCTCGCGATCAGGAAGAAGTCGGTGAAGTCGCACACTTCGCCGACGTAGAGAACCTTCAGGTCGAGCCCCTTGTGATCGAGGATCGCGTCGGCGGCCGAGCGAACACCGCCGGGCACTTCGATCGTTGGACTGGGCTCTGCCTTCATCGATACAGCGAGTATTTGAAGCAATAGTCTACCACCGCGTCCGCCACCAGCTCGGGGCCCGGCCGCACGCCGGCGCGAAGGAGGTCGCGCAGGTCGGTCGACGACACGTCGACCTGCGCGCTCTCGACGAACACCGTGCCGCGACCCGGCGGCAGCACGGGGGATCGCTCGAGCGCCCGCTCGAAGCCGGGCCGCGCCAGCACCACGAGAGTGACCAGGTCGAGCAGGTCTTCGTAGCGCCGCCACTGGTCGAGCTCGAGGTAGCTGTCGGCACCGACGAAGAGGAACAGCTCGGCTCCCGGCTGCTCGCGGCCGAAGTGCTCTACCGTCTCGACGGTGTAGGACTTGCGCCCCTCCGTCAGCTCGTGGTCCGAGACCACCAGCTCCGGGTGACCTAGAAGCGCCAGCTCGACCATGCAGAACCGTCGCAGCGCGGGCGCGAAACGGCGACCCTCCTTGTGCGGCGGCTCCGCCGTCGGCAGGTAGACGACCTGGTCGAGACCCAGCGTTCGGCGCGCCTCCAGAACCGGGTCCACGTGACCGCGGTGGATCGGGTCGAAGCTGCCGCCGAACAGCCCGACGCGCCGAGCAGCCGCGCTCATCCCGGACCGACCTCCCGCGCGGGATCTCCGTCGTCGGGTCCCTCGGCCTCGGGGAAGTCGAGGATCGCGATCCGGGGTCCCGTCGCCTCTACCAGGGTGGACAACTCGGTGAGCAGCGCCGTGACGCCCGCGCCGGTGACCGCGCTGATCTCGCGATAGGACAAGCCTCGGCGCGCAGCCTCGCTCTCGAGCTCCGCGGAGCGCTCGGGGTCGCGCGCGTCGAGCTTGGTGCCGACGACGATCCGCGGCTTCTGCAACAGGGCCGGATCGAACGCCCGCAGCTCGCCCTCCACGATCGCGAGCTCCCGCGCTGCCGGCTGGGCGCCAGAGGCGAGGTCGACTAGATGGAGCAGGATGCGGCAACGCTCGACGTGGCGCAGGAACCGGTGACCCAGCCCCGCCCCCTGTGCGGCGCCTTCGATCAGCCCCGGAAGGTCTGCGATCACGAAGGGCTCACCGCGATCGGGCGCCACGACCCCGAGCTGCGGCACCAGCGTGGTGAAGGGGTAGTCCGCGATCTTCGGCCGCGCGGCGCTCACCGCGCCGATCAAGGTCGACTTCCCTGCGTTCGGGAGGCCGACCACCCCGACGTCGGCCAGCAGCTTGAGCTCGATGCGCAGGAATCGCTCCTCGCCTGCCTCGCCGGGCTGGGCGAATCGGGGGGTCCTCCGGGTGGCGGTGGCGAAGTGGGCGTTGCCCTTGCCGCCGCGACCGCCACCCGCGAGTAGGAGACGCTGGCCGTCCTCCATGAGCTCGCCCAGCACCTCACCGGTATCGGCGTCTTGGACCACGCTCCCCAGCGGCAGCGGCACCACGAGGTCCTCTCCGGAGCGACCGGTGCGGTTCGACCCTTCGCCGTGCCGGCCCCTCTCCGCGGGATAGATCGAGGCGAACCTCAGATGGAAGAGCGTGTTGCGACGCGCGTCGCCGACCGCCCAGACCGATCCGCCGGCCCCGCCGTTGCCGCCGGAAGGGCCGCCGCGGGGCACGAACTTCTCACGCCGGAACGCGATGCATCCGTTGCCGCCGTTGCCGGCGGCAACGCGTATCTTCGCCTCGTCGAGGAAGTGCAAGGATGTGCCGAACGCGCCGGTCGAAGGTGCCGGTGCTGGGTCGAGGTCGATGAAGGCGGCCTGGCGGCCCAACGGCCTGGACGGGGCCCAACGGCCTGGACGGGGCCCAACGGCCGGGACGGGGCCCGGCCGCTTCAGGGCAGGATGTCGACGAAGGTGCCGCGACGCCCGCGATTGCGGAACGAGACCACCCCGTCGGTGCGGGCGAACAACGTGTCGTCGCTGCCGCGGCCGACGTTCTGGCCCGGGTGGAACTTGGTGCCGCGCTGGCGCACCAGGATGGTGCCACCGCTGACCTGCTGGCCCCCGAAGCGCTTCACGCCCAGGTGCTGCGCGTTCGAGTCGCGGCCGTTCTTGCTCGAGCCTTGACCTTTCTTGTGAGCCATGAAACCTGTTCTCCTAACTATCAGGCTAGCTATCAGGCCTGTCGGCAGCCATGACCCTGTCGGCCTGGATACACCAGCGCGCAGCGGACGAGGATGCGCGTCGCGGGACCCCGCTACGCGACCTGGATCGCGCCGATCTTCACACGCTGCAGGTGCTGGCGGTGGCCGCGGGTGCGGCGGTAGCCCTTGCGCTTCTTGGTCTTGAACACCCGGATCTTGGGGCCCTTGGCGTCCCCGAGCAGGGAGGCCCGAACCAGCGCGCCCTCGACCACCGGCGCCCCAAAATGCACCGTGTCGCCGTCGCCGACCAGCAAAACGCGATCGAACTCCACGTCGCGAGGAACCGATTCGTCGCCGGTCGCAAAGCGCTCCACTTCGATGACGTCGCCTGGCTTCACGCGATACTGCTTGCCACCGGTTTCGATCACAGCAAACATCACACACTCCTATCGCGTCCGCTGGAAACGGACGAGCGGCGGATACTAACACGCGAGCAGGACCCAGCCAAGCCAGAGACCGTCGTTGCGCGCTCTGGACCGGAACGACCCACCGCCTGTAGGTTCCATGGATCCGCGACGGTTCCCGCGAACTGAGTCGCGCGACCCAGGAGGCCCGCCATGGCACAGCCCGACTTTCTGGTCTGCCTCGAGTGCGACAGCCCCTGCTACACGTTCGAGTGGCGCAACGACAAGCCCTACGAGCTCCTGTGCGGGACGTGCGGCAACGAGGATCCGGACCTGTTCGTGCGCCCCGAGGACGTCGACGAGCTCGACATGGACTGGAATCGACGCACGTCACGCAGCCGAAGCGTCGAGGAGTCGACCCGAAGCAAGCGTTGACGGGCCCAGCAGGAGGCCGCCGCTCAGGCCACCGGCAGCACCACCTCGACCCGGGTGCCCTCGCCGGGCTTGCTCTCGATCTCGAGGCTGCCGTCGTGGTTGCGGGCGATCCGGTCCACGATCGCGAGCCCCAGCCCGGTGCCGCCCTTGCGCATCGAGAAGAACACCTCGGTCGCGCGGAGACGCTCCTCCTCCGACATACCGACCCCGTTGTCGATCACCGCCAGCGCCACCCGGTCGTTGCGGCGATCCGCGACCAGCCGGACCTCCGGCGACCGCTCCGCGCCCTGGGTGGCCTGCACCGCGTTGTCGGTCAGGTTGAGCAGGAGCTGATGGATCTGCCCGCGGTCGACGCGCACGCGCGCGCCGCCGGTGTTGTCCTGCACCTCGAGCCGCAGTCCCTGCAGCGCGGCCCGCCCGCGATAGACGTCGTGTACCCGCTCCAGCAGCTCGCGCGCCGGCAGCTCCTCCAGCTCCAGCCCGCGCGGGCGGGCGTAGCTGAGGAAGTCGCTGACCAGGCGCTCCAGCCGGCTGATCTCGGCCTGGGTGATCTGCAACAGGCGGCGGCTGCCGCCGCGGTCGGCGGTCGTCGGTCCGCCCGAGTCGAGCTCCTCCTCGAGCATCTGCATGTTGAGGTTCAGCGAGTTGAGCGGGCTGCGGATCTCGTGCGCGAGACCAGAGGCGAGGGTGCCCACGTAGGCCAGGCGCTCGGCCTCCTGAACCTGCTCCTCGGCCCGGCCGGCGCGACGCATCAGCAGGAGGATGAAGCCGTATGCGGACCCGAGCAGCACCAGGCTGAGCGCGCAGATCACGGCGGCCATCCGGATCAGATCGCCTCGCAGCACCTCCAGACGCTGTTCTATCTCGGCGCGGCGCAGCCCAATCACGAAGGTGCCGACGTGACCCACCGGCACCTCGACAGTCTCGAAGGGAGTGTCCCGACGCAACGTCTCGACGACGACCGAAGGCAGCTCGACCTCGCCGGGGCTGAGCTCGAAGTCCTCGCCCTCGGTCTCGATCCGCGCGCCCTCGAAGACGACACGCCGCTCGTTGTCGAGCACGCGCACGACCTCGACGATCTCGCGCTTGCTCAGGACCTGGTCGATGTAGGTGCGGGTCTCGGCATTGGTTGCCACAGCGGTGTACAGGTCGTCATTCCAGCGCTCGGCCTCCTCTGCCAAGCGGCCGGCGAGCTCCTCGGCCTCGGCGCGGGTCTCGAGGATGATGCGGTTGATCTCGCGTTGCGAGAGGGAGCGGAAGATCAGCCAGCCGAACAGGCCGAGGTCGATGGCGACCAGCGCGCCGAACAGCACCAGCGTGACCAGCATCGGGCGCGGGAAGGGGCGTTTCTTCAACGACGGACCTCGGGAGTGATCTCGAGAACGGCAACGGATCAGGGCCCCGATGGCGGGGTCGGCGGCGGCGGCCCGCTCGTCGCGGCCCGCTAGGCCTGCACCACTTCGGCATAGTGCCAGATCGCGGCGCGTCGCCGCTGGCCTCATCGGCGCTGCCTCGACCGCGAATAAGCTTAGGGCGCGCGCTTGGCGGCCTAAGGCGCTCCTGGCGGCCTTGACCCGTGTCACCCTCAGCCGCCAGCCCTACGGAGTTCGAACCTTGCCGAGCCCCTATGCGATTCCACCCTAGCCTGCGCAGCCGCCTCGGCGCCGTGGCGGCGGCGGTTGCCGTCGTCTGGGGCTGCCAGGCCGCCGACGCGCCCGAGCCGATGCGACAACGGCCACCGGACGTGGCGGTCGTGGGCACACCGACCGAGTTCGAGGGTGTCAACGAGCTGGTCGTCGCCGGCAGCGACTTCAACGCCGCGATCGTCCACCAGCTCTTCGTCACGCTGCTCGAGGAGCGCCCCGACTTCGAGGAAGGTCCGCCGACGTTCGCGCCCTACTTCGCACATTCGTGGGAGTTCTCCGAGGATCGAACCATCCTCACCTTCCGCCTGCGCGACGACCTCGCGTGGAGCGACGGCGAGCCGGTGACCGCGGACGACGTGCGCTTCTCCTGGGAAGCGCAGACCTCGCCCGAGGTGAGATGGTCGTACGCCTTCGCGAAGGAGAACATCTCCGATGTGGAGGTCGTCGACCCCCATACGGTGCGATTCCACTTCAGGAGGGTCTACGCCACCCAGCTACTCGACGCCAACGAAGGTGTGATCCTGCCCCGCCACGCCTGGTCGAAGCTCCCGTTCGCCGAGTGGCGCCTGCAGCCGCAGTGGTTCGGCGAGCACCTCGTCACCGCGGGACCTTTCCAGCTCGGGCGCTGGCGACCGCAGCAGTCGTTGGAGCTACGGCGCAACCCGACGTTCTTCCTCACGGGTCGGCCGCGGCTCGAGCAGGTCATCTTCCGCAGCATTCGTGAGAGCTCGGGTCTGTTGGCCCGGCTCCTGGCTGGCGAGATCGACTTCACGCCCCAGGTACGACCGGCCGACGCCCAGCGGGTGCTACGCGAGGCCGAGCTGCGGCTGCTCGAGTACCCCGGCCGCCAGTACACGTGTATCTCCTGGAACCTCCGGCACCCCGACGGTCTGTTCGCCGAGCCCGAGGTGAGGCGGGCGCTGGCGCACGCGATCGACCGCCAGGCGATCGTCGACACGTTGTGGTTCGGCTACGCCCGGGTCGCCTCGTCGCCGATCCTCTCCTCGGTGTGGGCGCACAACCCGCGCGTGCGACCTTGGCCGTACGACCCGGCGCGCGCGCGCCAGCTCCTCGAACGACACGGCTGGGCCGACCGGAACGGCGACGGCATCCGCGAGAAAAACGGTGTGGACTTCCGTTTCCAGCTGACCACCAACCCCGGCAATCCGCAACGTTGGGACGCGATGCAGATGATCCAGACCCAGCTTCGCGCTGTGGGTATCGAGGTGCAGCCGGAGGCAGTCGAGCTGCAGCGTCTGACCGCCATGAACGTCGCGGGCGAGTACGACGCCACCGTCACGGCGTTCGCCATCGACACCTCGCTCGACCTCACCTACGCCTTCCACACCAGCGCCATCGAAGGCGGCTACAACTACGGCGGGTACTCGAGCGCAGAGGCCGACGCGCTGATCGACGAGTTCAACGCGGCGGTCGACCAGCGCGAGGCCCTGCCGGTCCTGCAACGCCTGCAGGACGTGATCCACCGCGATCAGCCGTTCCTGTTCCTCTGGGAGCCCTATCGCCTGGTGGGGCATCGGGCCAACCTGCAAGGCGTGCACTCGAACGCGCTGAGCGAGTACTACCACCTGCGCGAGTGGCACCAGTCCGACGACCCCGCCGTGCCGCCCAACGGGCTCGAGGCGGAGACCGGCGAGCGCCCCGCTGCCAGCCCGCCCACCGCACCACCGGCCTGAGGAGAGCCGGCAGGAGCCAGCGCGTGGGCCGCTACCTGCTTCGCCGCGTACTGGTGTCGCTCTTCTTGGTGTGGGTCGTACTCACCGCGACCTTCGTGGTGCTGCACGCCGCGCCGGGCGATCCCACCGAGCGCTTCGCAGACCCCAGGGTGCCGCGGGCCCAGCTCGCGGAGCTGCGCGCGCTCTACGGCCTGGACCGCCCCCTGCCGGTCCAGTACGTGGCTTGGCTCGCAGCCACGGTGCGATTCGACTGGGGGCTGTCCTTTCAGCACCAACGTCCGGTGCGCACCGTGGTGGCGGAGCGCCTGCCGGCGACGCTTCTACTCGGCGCCGCCGCCTTCTCGGTCCAGCTCGTGGTCGGCCTGGCGCTCGGCATCTTTGCCGCGCGGCGCCCCAACTCGCTCGGAGACCACGCGACGCGCGTCGTCTCCCTGGCGCTCTACTCGCTGCCCGGTTTCTGGCTCGCGGTGATGCTGTCGCTGCTGCTGACCGGCATCCTCCCCGTGTTCCCGTCGGGCGGCATGACCTCGACCTTCGCGCGCGACTGGTCGATCCTGCACCGCCTGCTCGACCTCCTCGCTCATCTCGCGCTGCCGGCCCTCGCCCTCGGCCTGCCCCTGGCCGCCCCGGTGGCGCGCCTCCTGCGCACCGGGCTGATCGAGGAGCTGAGCAAGGACTACATCTTGGCTGCCCGCGCCCGTGGCCTGAGCGAGCGCGCGGTGTTCCTGCGCGCGCTGCGCGGCGCCGCGGCACCGCTGGTACAGGTCGCCGGCCTGACGCTGCCGGCGCTGCTGGGCGGCTCGGTGGTGATCGAGCACGTGTTCTCCTGGCCGGGGCTAGGTGCCACCGCCTACGATGGCATCCTGGCCCGCGACTATCCTTTGGTTCTGGCGGCAACGGCGTTCACCGCAGGCCTCGTGGTGGCCGGCAATCTCGTGGCGGACGTGGTTCTCGCGGCGCTGGATCCGCGGGTGATCGAGCGGGCATGAGCGTCCCCGCGCCACCGCCCCGTCGCCGTGCCTTCCGTCTGGGAGCCGCCACCGCCGGTGCTGGTCTGGTGGGGCTGCTCGCGCTGGCGGCGCTGCTCGCGCCCTGGCTGGCGCCGTTCGATCCCGACCAGCAGCTCGACCCGGCCGTGGCAGCCTCGCAGCCGCCGTTCTCGGTATTTCTCGCCGTCGAGCTGCGCGAGGGTGCGGTGGTGCAGTGCGTTACCACGGCGCCAGGCATGCCTTCGTCGCAGCTCGCCGTCGAGTTGCGCGAGGGTCGAGTGTTCCTCGCCGAGGAGATCGCCCGCCGCGATTCGACGCTCGTGCTGGTCGCGCGCGGGCGCTCGTGCGAGGCACCGTCCGGGGAGGTCTTAGGCATCTCGCCACGGCGCTACCTGCTCGGCACCGACCGGCTCGGCCGAGACGTGCTGTCTCGCCTGGTATGGGGCGCGCGCACCTCGCTCGGGGTCGGAGTGGCCTCGGCGGTGCTCGCACTGGTGCTGGGCATCCTGGTGGGTGCCACGGCGGCGTTGGGTCGGCCCGCGGTCGACGAGCTGCTGATGCGCACCGTCGATGGACTGCTCGCTTTCCCGGCCCTGCTGCTGGTGCTCTCCCTGGCGCTGTTCTTCGAGCCCAGCGTCATGGTCCTGGTGGCGATCATCGGCGGCACGGCGTGGATGGGGATGAGCCGGCTCGTGCGCGCCGAGCTGCTCACGTTGCGGGGTCGTCCGTTCGTGCTCGCGGCACGTTCGCTGGGCGCCGGCAGTGTCCGCCTCCTGTTCGCGCACCTGCTGCCAAACGCCTGGCCCACCATCGCGGTCGCCGGCTGCCTGCTGGTCGGCGACGCCATCCTCGTCGAGTCGGCTGTCGCCTTCCTCGGCCTCGGCGTGGCGTCCGACCTGCCGAGCTGGGGACGGATGGTCGCTCACGCGCGCGGCGACCTGGTGGGCTTGTGGTGGATGTCGACTCTGCCCGGTCTCGGCATCGTGCTCACGGTGCTCGCGTTCAACCTGCTCGGCGACGGGTTGCGCGACGCCTTCGACCCGCGGCTGCGCAGGCGGTAGCCGGTTTGCTGGGTCGATCTGCGGGTCCAACTACCTTGCGCCGCATCCTGACCTCCGACTTCGACTACGACCTGCCGCCGGAGCGCATCGCCCAGCGACCGGCACCACGAGGCTCGGCGCGGCTGTTGGTGCTCGACGCGCAGGGCGCCGCACGGCACGGGCGGTTCGACGCATTGCCGCAGCTCGTGCGCGAGGGGGACCTCCTGGTGCTGAACGACACGCGCGTGCTAGCGGCGCGTTTGCGCGCGCGCGTCTGCGACGCCGCCGGCGTTGCGGGCGCCGCGGTCGAGCTGCTGCTGCTCGAGCCCGCAGGCGACGGCTCCTGGTGGGCGCTCGCCCGGCCTGGGAAGCGGCTGCGGCCGGGCCGGAGGCTGCGTCTCGAGAGCACCGGCGGCGCCACGCTCGAGGCCGAGATCACAGCCAGGGAGCGCGAGCGCTTTCGCATCGCCTTCGCTCGGCCGATCCTGCAGGAGCTGGAGCGCTTTGGCAGCGTGCCGCTGCCGCCTTACGTGCGACGACCGGCGGACGACGCCGATCGCGTCGACTACCAGACGGTGTACGCGCGAGCTCCGGGCGCGGTAGCGGCACCGACCGCGGGACTGCACTTCACGGCCGAGATGCTGGCGCGCCTGGAGGCGGTCGGCGTGGACCGCGCGACCCTCACCCTGCACGTCGGCCCCGGCACGTTCCGCCCGGTGCAGACCGAGGATCCGGCCGAGCACGCCATGCATGCCGAGCGATTCGAGATCCCGGTCGCGACGGCCGATGCGATCGCGGCCGCTCGGCAGCGCGGCGGACGCGTGATCGCCGTCGGCACAACGGTCGTGCGCGCGCTCGAATCGGCGTGGGGCGGCGAGGCAGTCGCTCCTGGAGCCGGCTTGACGGAGCTCTTCGTCACCCCGGGCTTTCGCTTCGCGGTGGTGGATGCCTTGGTCACCAACTTCCACCTCCCGCGCTCCACGCTTTTGATGCTGGTCTGCGCGTTCGCCGGCACGCAGCGCGTGCTGGCTGCGTACCGGGATGCGGTCGCCTCCGGCTACCGGTTCTACTCCTACGGCGATGCGATGTTCGCCGAGCGCGCCAGCGACGAGACCATACGCGCGGCGAGCGTGGCGGCACCGTAGCCGTTGTCGATGTTGACCACCGCGACCCCGGGCGCGCACGCGTTGAGCATCGTGAGCAGGGCCGCGACGCCACCGAGCCCCGTTCCGTAGCCAACGCTGGTCGGCACCGCGATCACCGGCGCGGCGACCAGGCCGGCGACCAGCGTCGGTAGCGCGCCGTCCATCCCCGCCACCGCGATCACCACCGCGGCGCTGCGGATCGCCTCGAGACGGTCGAGCAGTCGTCTGACACCCGCAATGCCGACGTCGTAGTGCCGCGTCACCACGAGACCGTGCCACTCGACCACGACCGCGGCTTCCTCGGCGACCTCGAGATCCGAGGTACCGGCGGCGAGCACCGCCACCTCCCGGGAGGCCGACGGGGCGCCCGTGGTGAGGGCACTCTCGACCGGGGCGACCGGCGAGCCCAAGGCGAAGATTCGCGCTCGCCGATGATGCACCCCTGCCGGGAATGCCTCCACCAATGCCCGCGCGCGCTCTTCGTCGAGACGCGTCACCAGGGCTCGCCCCCGGCGCGCCTGGAGCTCGGCGACGATTCGAACCAGGTCGGCTGGCGCCTTGCGCTCCCCGAACACAGCCTCCGGCAGGCCGGTGCGCGCCTCGCGCTCCAGGTCGAGCTTGGCGAAACCGAGATCGGAGTAAGGCTCGAGCTCGCGTCGCGCCTCCTCCACCCCGAGCCGGCCCTCGGCGACCGCCGCGAGCAGCCGGCGAACCTCCTCGGGGCTCATGCCGCGCCCGGCCGGTTCGCTCCCCCCGACCGGTACCCTCGCTCGTCGAGCACCGCCCGCTCGAAGTCGAGCGCCAACAGGCGCGGCTCCACTGCCCGCCACTGCCGGCGCAGGCGATCGATCTCGTCCGGGCCGACCTCGACCCGCGCCGCGCCGAGCTCGCTGCGCACCCGCACCAACTGGAATCCGAGCTGGAGCAGGATCTCCTCTGCCGCCTCGATGCGGCGCAGCTTGCCGAGCGTCACCAGCTCGCCGTGCGGAATGCGCGAGGAGAGACAGGCGTTCGCCGGCCGGTCCCACACCGAGAGCCCGAGCCGGCGCGCCAGCGACCTGGTCGCGGCCTTGTCGAGACCGTGCTCGGCGAGCGGGCTGCGGATGCCCTGCTCGCGGATGGCGCGCAGACCCGGACGATCTCCGGTAGCCGCACCGTCGAGGTCGGAGGCGTTCGTGCCGTCGCAGACGACCGCGAGACCGCGTTCGTCGGCGAGTCCCCTCATGGTGCTCATGCGCAGTCCCTGGCAGACATAGCAGCGGTGCTTCGGGTTACGCGTGAACTCGGGGTCCTCGAGCTCGCTGTAGGTGACGATGTGGTGCTCGATGCCGATCTCGCGCGCCAGGGCACGCGCGTGGTCCAGCTCTCGCCCCGCGAGGGTTTCGGCGGCAGCGGTGACGGCCAGCACGCGGTCGCCGAGCGCGCGCCGCGCGAGTGCCGCGACCAGACCGGAATCGACGCCGCCGGAGAACGCCACCAACGCCGAACCGAAGTCCGAGAGGCCGCCCTCGATCTCCGCCGCTAGCCGGCCGAGGTCCTGGTGCAGGACACGGCTCATCGCCGCGACTCCTCCTCGTCGCGGCGCAGCCGCGGCGCGGCCGAGGCGCGCAAGCTCCAGGGAACGAGGAAGAACAAGATGTACACCGCGCAAGCCAGAAGGAACAGCAGCGGAGCACCGCGCTGCCATTCGGCGGGAGCCATCGCCCAGGCTAGCTGGATCACCGCCAACGGTCCGACCAGGTAGACCGGCAACAGCAGGCGCTTCGATACACCCTGGCGGTAGGCACGCACCACGAAGACGTTGCCCGCCAGCCAGCCAGCCGCCGCAACGGCGCCGAACAGCGGGTACAGCCGCAGCTGGAGCGTGCCCGCGACGTCGAGCACGCCGACGAACCCGAGTGTGGCCACCAGCCCGCACGCGACGCAGAACGCCAGCAGGATCAGCTCCATCCGCTTCATCTCGTCGTCCCGGGCTCGCTCCCGTGGGCGCGCCGCAGCTCGACGTCCAACCCGGCGCGCGGCACCCAGCGTCGGGCTTTCCAGCTCACGAGACGAACTCGTGGTACTCGGCGCCGCTCATGAGGTCGCTCGGAGGCTCGGGGTCGTCGGCTCGCAGGCGCACCAACCAGCCGTCGCCGTGCGGGTCCTCGTTGAGCAGCTCCGGCGAGTCGATCACCTTCTCGTTGACCTCTACCACTTCGCCGGCGACCGGGGTGTAGATCTCGGACACTGCCTTCACCGACTCGACAGTGCCGATCTCGGAGTTCGCCTCGAAGCGATCGCCGACCTTGGGCAGCTCGACGAACACCACGTCGCCCAGCTCGCTCTGCGCATATTCGGTGATGCCGAGCACCCAGTCTTCGTCCTCGCGCAGCAACCACTCGTGCTCCCGGCTGTAGACGCGATCGTCCGGATACATGCACCTCGTCCTCCACGAAAAACGGGAATCGATCTTTCAGACTGCTTCGAAGTGTGGCTTCTCGGAACACCAGCGTCGCGCGCCTGCCCCGGGGGGCCCAAACGCCCCAGGCCACCCCTACTGTTCTGAGCACCGGGCTCCGCCGCCCGCGAGCTCGGGTGGTGAGCCTAGCTCGCCGCGGGCCTCGCCGCGGGCCCCGCCGCGGCCCCCGTCCGCCGCCGATAGAACGGCGGCTTCTGAACTCGGCCCTCGACGTTCCGTCCCCGCACCTCGACCTCGATGCGCTCGCCCGGTGCCGGCCGATCGAACGGCTCGGTCGCCTCGACCCGCGCGAGGCCGATCGCCCGCTCGAGGGTCGGGCTCCACGTACCGCTGGTCACCGGGCCCGCCGCGTCGATCGTGCCCGCTCTCAGACGCGCCGGATAGCCGGCTCGCGCGATGCCGCGTCCTTCCAGCTCGAATCCGACCAGGCGTCGGCGGATGCCCTCGCGACGTCGTGCCTCGACACCGCCTCGGCCGACGAAGTCTCCCTTGTCGAGCTTGACAGCCCACGCGAGCCCGACCTCGTCCGGTGCGATGGAGGCGTCGAAGTCCTGCCCGGCGAGCAGCATTCCCGCCTCGAGCCGCAGCGTGTCGCGCGCGCCAAGGCCCACCGGCCTGACGTCCGCGGCCCGCCCCTGTTCGAGCAGCGCGTCCCATACCGCCCCGGCGTCCTGGGGCGCGAGGTAGAGCTCGAAGCCATCCTCGCCGGTGTAGCCGGTGCGCGAGACCTGGGCATCGCGCCCGGCGATCGTGCCCGGAGCGTGGCTGTAGTAGGCAAGCGCGTCGAGCGCGCCGGTCGAGACCAGGGTGGAGATCGGTTGGAGAACCTCCACGGCGGCTGGACCCTGCAGCGCCAGCAGCGCGGTCTCCTCCGAGCGATCCACGACCTCGACTCCGCTTAGCCCGCGGGCCCGCTCGGCGATCCAGCTCCAGTCGGCCTCACGAGCCCCTGCGTTGACCACCAGCAAGTAGTCCCCCTGCGCCATGCGATCCAGGAGGAGATCGTCGAGGATGCCGCCGTCCTCTCCCAGCAGGAGCTGATACTGCGCCCGGCCGTCTCGTAAACGGCCCACGTCGTTGCTGAGTAGCCCCTGCAGGAACTCCTCGGCGCCGCCGCCGCGCACCGCGAGCTCTCCCATGTGGGACACGTCGAAGAGACCCGCCGTGCCCCGCACAGCGCGATGCTCGTCGATCAAACCCGAGTACTGCACCGGCATCTCCCAGCCGGCGAACGGCACCATCCTCGCGCCGGCCGCGACGTGACGCGACCACAACGGCGTCCGCCTCGGATCGCTGGCGCTCGCGGTGCCTCGTGACACCTCGTCTCGTGGCATCTCGCTCGGTCAGGTGAGCAGGGGGCTCGGCAGAGGGGAGGGAGGCCGCGACGAACGCCGCAGCAGACGAAACACTTGTCGCAAGGTATCACAGGGGTCTCGCCGGTCGACCTGTCGTAACGCGCCTCCAGCGCGGTCCGCGCGTCCCCGCGGCCATCTCCTACGACGCAAAGGCTCCGAGCAGAGCTAGAATCATCCTTTCGTGTCGCCGACGAGGCTGGAAAGGGGGCGTCTCATGGCAGCGGGCCAGAGCGACGCAAAGCCGGGGCTACCGGCCGCGCAGGCCGACGGCTTGCTGGATTGGCTGAGCGGCGAGTGGCCGTTGCCGCAGGCCGACGTGCAGGCTCTCCTGCGACTCGCGCAGCGACTCGCAACGAGACGGCTATACGGCGACGCCGTCGCGGTACTGCGCGCCATACAGCGCCTCGACCGCAAGGCACCGGAGGTCGCCGCCCTGCTGCGACAGATCGAGCCGCTCGCGCAGCGGCGACCGAGGAGCGCCGGGGCCGACGACCGGATCGACGACACCCAGCGCCGCGACGCCATCGATGCTTCACACTTTCTAGGCCTGGCGGCTCTCTACGCCGATCGAAACGCGCCGAGCGCCGCGCTCGAGTGTCTCGAGATGGCAAAGCAGAAGCTGCCGGTACTGCCGTATCCCTACAAGCTGCACGGGCGGCTGCTGTGGCGCCAGAAGGACTACGACGGGGCGGCCCGCGAGCTGGCGAAAGCGGTGCGCTTCAACCCCTTCGACGCCGAGGCCGCGGAGCTGATGGGGCTGGTCGAGTACGAGCGGAAGAACTTCGAGCAGGCACTGCGCCACACCGTCGACGCCTACCTGTTGCTGCGCGAGGAGGAGTCCCGCGTCGTGGTGCGGCTGCGCCGGCGGGTGCGCACGGTGCGGCAGCTCCTCGACTGGGACAGCCGCCGTGTCTCCCGGCTGTTCCACGATCGCCAGCAGCGACTGGCGACGGCTTTCGACCGTCTGCAATGGCAGCGCGACCTGTTCCTGGTCGAGCGCGGGCTGCTCGACCGCGGGCTGCTGTTCACCTCGCGACGCTTCCACGAAGGCGGCAGTCGGATCGCGCTCTCGGGAAGGCTGCGGGAGGCCGCCCAGCTCCGGCCACTCTCCGACGAGACGATCTTCCAGCTCACCGAGGCCACCAGCGAAGAGACCGTGCCCGCGCACCACGTCTTGTTCGCCCAAGGCTCGCGCGGGCGCGACATCTACCTGCTAGAGCGCGGGGACATGCTGGTCCGGCGTCAGACCCCCTACGGCGACTTCGCCCTGGCTCGCCTGCACGGGCGCGAGCTGTTCGGCGAGGTCAACTACGTCGACCAGCGTGGCCGCAGCGCCGAGGCGGTCTCGCTCACTCCGTGCAGCTTGCTGCGCCTCGACGCAGACTCGCTGGATAGCCTGGTCGCGCAGCGGCCGCCGCTCGGCGTCCAGATCTTCTCTGCGCTCTGGCGAGCGCTCGCGGCGCGGCTGCGCTCGAGCAACCACCGCCTCGCGAGCTTCCTGCCCGCGAGCGGCGCGACCCCGCGCGCTGTCGAGCGCACCCGCGGCGGGCGCGCGGTGAACGTGTCGAACGACGACAAGGTCCGACTCTTCCGCGAGCAAGGGCTGTCGTCACGAGAGCTGCTCGAGCTGGCGACGTTCTCCAAGGAGCGCCGCTACGCCGCGGAGACCTTCATCTTCCGCGAAGGCGACCTGGGCGACGAGATGTACTTCGTGCTCGACGGCTGTGTCCGCATCAGCAAGTTCCTCTCCGGCACCGGCGAGGAGGCGCTCGCGATCCTGGGCCGCGGCGAGTTCTTCGGCGAGATGTCGCTGATCGACGGACAGCCACGCTCGGCCGACGCTCGCACTCACTCCGGCGCCGCGACCCTCCTTGCGCTCGACCGCGATCGGGTGGCCGGAGTGCTGTCGATGGAGCCGGAGGCAGCTCTGACGTTCTTGCGCCTGCTCTGCCGGATCCTGGCCGCCCGGCTGCGCGAGCAGGAGGAGAAGCTGGTGCTGTGGCAGATCTTGAGCTTCCATGACCCGGAGCGCGGCGGCGGGACCGGCGGCGCAGAGTAGCGGCGCAGAGGCCGCGGCACGCCTACGGGCCGTCCGGCACTCCCATGGTGACCAGCAGGCCACGGTCCGGGATGAGCCGGCGAGCGACATCCCGGATCTCTTCCCGATCGATGTCGCTCCAGCGCCGACGGATCCACGCCACGTCGTC
>DATLFI010000241.1:0-3109 GCA_035524895.1 Thermoanaerobaculia bacterium
CGTCGCGGCGTTGGTGGCGCCGGGTGGCGCGCCCTCGGAGAGGGTGCTGCGCGAGCACCTCGTCTCCCTCGCGCCGTTCAGGCGACCGCGCCGGCTCGTGTGCCTCGACCCGCTCCCGCTGTTGCCGAACGGTAAGGTGGACCGGCCGCGCTGCCGCGAGATGGTGTTGCAGCAGCGGCAGGGCTGACGGGCCAGCGCCACCGGACGCGGCATGTTGCCCGTCGGTGCTGATCGATGCCACCGGCAAGCTGGGAACCGTGCTGTCGACCCGCAGGGTCAAGCAGGACGTCGAGGACCTCGGACCGCTGGTGGCGCGCCTGCTCGAGCTGCGGCCCGTGGCCTTCCGCTATCGCGAGGACGCGGCGGCCAAGCCGGATGGGCCGCGTCAGTTCGGCCTGATCGCCGAGGAGGTTGCCGAGGTCTTCCCGGAGCTGGTGGTGTATGACCGGCAGGGCAAGCCACAGACGGTCAAGTACCACTTGCTGGGCAGCTTGCTGCTCGGGGAGCTCCAGAGGCAGCACGAGCTCCTGGAGGAGCTCCACCGCCGACTCGGCGAGCGACCCGAGGCGATCGAGTCGCGGTCGCCTCGCGGCCAGCGCCGGCGCGGCGGTCGCTGAGCGTCCGCGACGCGCAAGCCGCTCAGACGGCAGCCAGCTCGGAGCTGAGCCGACGCAGCCGTTCCGCCGCCTTGGCGTCGAGCCAGCCCTCGCGCTCGCCGCGACCGAGGGCCTCCGTGAGTTGGCCGAGCGAGGGTTCGATCGGTACGGGAAGCCCCTCGTGCTCGCGAATGACCGTGGAGCCGGCGGCGACCGCGGCACGCCGCAAGTCCTGGGCAGTCGGGGAGCCCGGCTCGACACCGGAGGACGCCGGAAGAGCCGTGGCGCTGTAGGCGAGCAGCACCAGCATTCGGGCTTTGCGGTAGCGGCAGTCCTCGCGCAGCGGCCGGTCGCGCTGCGCGCGCGACGGCTTGCTGCGACAGGGCCGCGATGGCCCGGCCGCTGGTTCCTTCTGGCTGCGCTCCTCTTGGCTCATGTCGCGGGCTTGCTGGCGCCCTTTGGCGACCTTAGAGGATAGGACGGATCGGCAGGCCTTCCGGTTACAACTTCGGGGCCTTCTCCTGTGTTCCTGCTAGTCGATCAGCGCCTGGTAGGTGAGCGTCGTCATGTCTTCGCGGATGTTGAAGTGCGTATACGGCCGGATCTGGGTCATGAGCACCCCGATCAGCTCTTCCGCCGGATCCACCCAGAAGATCGTGCCGAAGGCGCCGCCCCAGGCGTAGGTGCCCTCCGACGCCGGCATCCCGCTCTGACCCTGGTCGGTGACCACGCTGTAGCCGAGCCCGAAGCCGTATCCTGGGCCCCGCAGCCAGATCCCCAGATCGCCGGTGTGGTTCGTGGTCATCAGCTCGACCGTCTTGCGGCCGAGGATGCGCACGCCGTCGAGCTCGCCACCGTTGAGCATCATCTGGTGGAAGCGGAGATAGTCGATCGCGGTCGAGACCAGGCCACCACCGCCGCTGAAGTAGGTGTGCGGCTCTCGCACGAACCGGCTCTCGGCGCTCGGCGCCTCGGTGAGCACGATCTTGCCGTCCTCGTCCGGGCGGTAGAGGGCGGCGAAGCGACCGAGCTTCGACGGCGGCAAGTAGAAGTGAGTGTCGCGCATGCCTAGCGGACCGAAGATGCGCTCCGCCAGGAAGCGGTCCAGGGTCTGACCCGAGAGCACCTCGACCAGCCGGCCGACCACGTCGGTGCCAGGGCCGTACTCCCAGGCGGTGCCCGGCTCGAACTGCAGCGGCAGCTTGGCGAGCTCGGCGATCATGTCGCCGACCGTCGAACCTGGCGGCAGCGCTGGACGGATGGCGTCGTAGGCCTGCTTGCTCGGACCGCGATAGGTGTTGGCCAGGCCGGCGGTGTGGGTGAGCACGTGTTGGAACGTAATGGGGCCGGTCGTGGGGACGGTCTTCCACGGCGTGGCCACGTACTCGAGCGCGCCGGCGGGGACGGCGACCTTCGGCTCTGCGAGCTCGGGCAGGTACTTGGCGATGGGGTCGCGAAGCTGGAAGCGACCCTCCTCCCACAGCATCATCAGCGCCACCGACGCGATGGGTTTGGTCATCGACGCGATGCGAAAGATCGTGTCCCCGGTCATCGGTGCGGCTGCCTCGCGGTCGCGATGGCCATGGGCCGCGAGGTGCACGACCTTACCGCGCCTGGCGACCACCGTGACCACCCCGGCGACCTCGCCCCGATCGACGTAGGCCTGCATCGCGGCGTCGAGCCGCGCGAGGCGCTCCGACGACATGCCGACCTCCTCCGGTCGGGCTCGCGGCAGGGAAGCTGCGTCCTCGCCGCGATTGGCCGCCGCGGCCGCCGGCAAGCCGGCTAGACAGAAGGCCCCGAGCGTGACGCTCCAGAGCACGGCGCGACGTATCTCTCTCGTGGTCATGCTACGTACCTCCAGTCTGAGCCCTGATCCCGTGCGCTATAGTGCCTCAGTTTCAACTCGTACCTGGGCGCTGTCCAGGCCTTCGTGACTGGCGGAAGGGAGCTCTTCGATGTCGCAGCGTGCCGCACGGATGGGCCGGTGGTCCATCCTCCTCCTCGTCTCTTCTTCTCTCCTCCTCGCCGCCTCGCCTCTCGTGGCGCAGGTCGACGATGAGGTCATCGCCGGCGTGCAGTTCAACTTCACGCCTCCCGGCGCTCGTAGCCTGGCCCTCGGCGGCGCGTTCCTGGCCATCGCCAACGACGCCACGGCGGCCTACACCAACCCTGCCGGGCTCACCAATCTCACCCAGCAGGAGATCTCGGCCGAGGGGCGCACCTTCAGCTACAGCACGCTGTTCACGACCGGCGGTCGCGCCCAGTGCGTCGACGACGGTAGCGACTTCGGCAGCGGTCCCTGCGTGGAAGGCATTGCAGCGGACTTCGGCTTCGACAATCGCGACGGTCTCGTCTTCGGAGAGTCGAGCGACGACACCAGCGGCCTGTCGTTCGTCTCCTACGTGCTGCCGGTGCAGGACTTCCGGTTCGCCCTATACCGGCACGAGCTGGTCAACTTCGAGTCGGCCTTCAGGACCGAAGGAGCGTTCGTGGGACAGACGGACAACGAG
>DATLFI010000242.1:0-5534 GCA_035524895.1 Thermoanaerobaculia bacterium
CTCGACGTCAACGCCGCTCGGCTCTCGGCATCCTTCGTTCGGGGGTGGGCCTGATCGAGCTCCTGTTCTGGGCGGCGGCTGCTCTGCTGGCGTACACCTACGCCGGATTCCCGGTCCTCATCGGCCTGCGCGCTCTACTCGTTCCGCGCCCGGTGCGCAAAGCGTCGCCCCCTTCGCCGATCCCGACGTTGGGGGCGTGGCAGGGAACCAGGTCTACGTCGAACGCCCGCACGGCGGTTTGTCGCCGCGAGGAGAACGCACCTACTGGGACTACGATCGGATGCTCAGAGAGCTCGAGTCGCGCGGCGGCAGCGTGGTCTCGGCGACCGGCGCGCTCTACGCCATCCGCGCCGCTCTCTTCCAGCCCATCCTCGAGGGTGTAACCGACGTTCGGTGCCGGCGGCGCGATCGATACGCGAGGGGACATTCCCCGCGTCACCAACCCGCGCGGCTACGGCTTCCACTCCGCTCCGGCGGTGTGCTTGGACGTGGTGACGCTGGGCGCCTCGATCTCCGATGGCTCGTTGCGCCGTGCGGCGCCGGGTTGGGTGCGCGGCTGGGACGTTCGCAGCGGAGCCCTGCGCTGGACGTTCCACTCGATCCCTTTTCCGGGCGAGCCGGGGAACGAGACCTGGGAGGAGGGGTCGTGGGAGTACAGCGGCAACACCAACGTGTGGTCGCTGATCAGCGCCGACGCGGAGCTGGGCCGCTTCTATCTACCCTTCCCGGGGGTGGTCCATCTTCTCCTCGGCCCGCGAGCATGTCCCGCCCGAGGTCCACACCAGACCCCCAGCCGCCAAGCTCTACGACACCCGCTCCTGCGCCGCACGACTCCTGCCCGAAGGCTCGCTGCTCACCGATCACCGCCTCCAGGGGCTCGCTACACCGGGCTTGCCCACCTCGTAGCCTGGGTAGGGCAAAAAGGAAATCCCTATCCCCCATTCCGGGACGGTTCGATCGCGACGTGCTCGAGACGATGGCGTCGCTGAATTGTCGCGGCGCATCGCGGCCGCGGTCGCCGAGGCCTCAGCGCGTTGGCGAGGAAGTAGGTCTCGCCGAGGCCCACATGATCGCCCAGCACATGCCCTCGACCACGGCGAGGTGCATGGAGCGGTCAACGTCGGTCGGCGTGAGCACGAGGGGAACGTCGGCGGGATCCGGAACAGCGCGCGCGGCGCTCGGCAAGGACCTTCATCATAGGCGCGGCCCGGCTCGTCCGCCAGGGTCTGCACCTCGCCCGGACCCATGCGACCGAGGACGGAGTGTGGTAGCATCGCCAAACGTCCACCGAGGAGCGGCGACCATCGCGACTGCCGAGCCTTGTCCGCAGGTGATGTTGCGATGCGGGATGGGTCGGCGCACGGCCCGATGCTGGCGCACGTCCAGGCCGGTGCGGGCTGTCGGTGGCTGTGCACCGCGCTCGACGAGCCCAAGTTCTGAGATCGGGATCCCGTCCAAGGGCGAGCGGTGGTCGATCGGATGCTAGGGCGCTTCCGTTCAGGCGAGCAGCTCGGTGTCGTATCTACCGGCCGATCCCAGTGGATCCGAAGATGCCTGATCGCAGGATTCTCCGTCCTGGTGCTGTTTCGGCTGGGAGCGCTTCTCGCCGGAGGGGTGCAACCGATCGTCGACACTCTGACCTTCGACGATACCTACTACTACCTGAACACGGCTTGGCATCACAAGGCGGTCGGATTCCCGACCTTCGACGGTTACAACCGCACCAATGGCGTTCAGTTTCTGTATTACTGGCTGCTCTACGGCATCTCCCATTTCTTTTCTGGGCGCTACGAGTTTCTCATCGCCACTCTGTGGCTCTGTGGACTGATGGCGGCCGCCGCCGTCCCACTGTCGTACGTGACCGCGCGCGTCCTGGGCCTGCGCTGGGGCGCCCTGCTCACCGCTGCCAGCATCACTTATCTCGCCTGCAACCGAAACCGCCTGGTTTCTGGTGTCGAGAACGCGCTGCACCTGGTCGTCGTTCTCGGCCTCTTTCTCGTCTACTTCCTCCATCTCCGCAAGCCGCTGGGGCACCAGAGACTGCAATCCGCGACTTACCCCATGCTGGTCGGGCTCTGCATCCTCAACTGCTGGTGCCGCCTGGACGCCTGGCCGCTGAGCGTGGCCGTCTTCCTTCACGCCTCGGCGTCCCTGTGGAGAAAGGACGCGAGGTCACGCCGTCTGATCCTGACGGCCGCCGCCGCCGCCCTGACGGCAGGTGCGGTTCAGCTCGGAACCAACTACTGGATGGGTGGGTCCGCGGTGCCGGTCTCGGGCTTGTGGAAGGTCCGCGTCGGCGACGGTGGTATGGGGTCCTCGGTCATGAAGACCCTCGCCCTCGAGGCCGAGGCGGGCGAGGGCGAGGGAGCGCTCCCGTTCTTCAAGAGGCTGGACCTGAGCCTGACCTTGAGGACCGTTCGGGCCGGGCTGAGCACGGTTTTCGCCGTTCCCAGGAAAGCTCGGGCCTGGGCCCCCGCCGTCTTGCTGGTGCTCGCGCTGGCGTACGCGACGCGATCCTCGAGAGGCGGCAGCGCCGAGCGGCGCAGGCTGGGAGGCCGTGCGAGTAATCGGACGACCGACCGAGCCGGCGCCCGTCTGCGGGCGCTCGGCGGGGTCATGCTAGCCGAAGCGAATGATACGCCTCATTCGCGGAGGTTAGCCGTCGGCTACCTGCTCCTGGGAGCGGGCGTGGGCGCGCATCTGCTCGTACTGGCATCCACGGCGCCTGCCAGCCTCGATCGGTCGTTCTGGTACTTCGCGCCGCTGCACGCTTATCTGGCGCTCTCTCTGGGAGTGGCCGTAAGCCTCGTCCCCGAAACCCTACCTCTACTTCGTCGCCCGGGACCGTTCTCGCCGCAGGCCCTCGCCGTGGCTGCGCTGATCGTCATGGCTGCCCTGGTCGGGCTCGAGCGTCATCGAGACCAGCTCGAGCACGAGCCGACGTCGCACTTCCGTCGATACCAGGCAGCCGTGTGGATGCGCGACAACCTGCCTACCGAAGCCAGAATCGCGTCCTTCAATGCCGGTGAGCTCGGGTACTTCTCCGAGCGCTCGGTGACCAACCTGGACGGGCTGATCAACAGCTTCGAGTACTACGAGAACCGAATGAAGTACGCGGGACGGATGGATCGCTACATGGTCGACCAGGGCATCACGTACTTTGCGGACTATCGCGTACCCAAGGAGCTGCGCGACCAAACCGCGCTCGTCCAAGGCTTCGAGCTCGAGGACGACAAGGAATTGGTGCTGCTCAGACTGGTCTCTCCGGGCCAGCTCACTCGAGGTAACCGAGAGCCCTCAACCTCTGTACCGTCTCGTCGGCGAGCGGAGGACGTTCTGGCACACCGCTGATCTCGCGCTCGCGTCGTCTGCGGCGGGACTCGTTCTCGGCTCGAGCCGTGAGGAAGTACCGATTGAGCTCGTCGAAGGAAGCCTCGCCCTCGCCCAGGTCCCTGGTCTCGGAGGGATCCACCTCCACGTCGAAGACGTGAACCCGCTCGCCGTGAGTGCCGTAGACGTGCAGCTTCCGGCTGCCGGCGACCACGGCCCCCGACGCGTTGAGGCTGCGCGGGGCGAGGTAGAGATATGAGGGTGCGCTCGGGGATCGGGCGAGCATGGAGGGTACGTAGCTGTGGCCCTGAACATCGCCCGGGAGTCGCACGTCCAAGAGCTCGGCGAGAGTCGGCATCAGGCTGACGTGGGAGAAGCTCTCGCGCACCACCGCCTTCGCCGGAAGGCCGGGCCCCATCAGCACCAGCGGCACGTGTACCAGCTCCTCGTAGAACCGTCGCTTGTGTCCGCGAAAGCCGTGCTCTCCGAACATCTCGCCGTGGTCGCTCGTGAAGACCACGATCGTCTTCTCGAGCAGGTTGCTGCGCCGCAAGGCCTCGATGACCAACCCCACTCGGGCGTCGACCGACTCCACCTCGGCGAGGTAAAGATTCCACAAGGCTCTCCGCTCGTTCTCCGAGAGCTCGCCCCAATACTGGTCCAACTGGCGGGTGTGCCATCCGCGGTACGCCTCGGGGTCGCGCGGGAGGCGAAGATGCTCGTTGCCGCGCGGGGGAAAGCCATCGGGCGGGTCGAAAGGCTCGTGCGGATCGAGGATCCACTTGAGGAGAAAGAACGGCTCGTCGGGGCCGACCGTCAGCAGATAGTCGAGCGTGCCGAACATTTCGCGGAAGGCGCGGTCGGTGCTCGGGACGCGCAGCTCCTCGAGGATACGGCTGCGCCTTGCCGGTGAGAGCTCGTCGTACTCCGGCAAGTCTGCGAAGCCCTGAAGATTGTTCGACACCTCAGCGTTGGGATTCTCGACGCTCTTGAGGACGGTGTATCCGGACTCGGCGAGGATCTCGGCGAGAAGGACTTCGGAGTCGGCGACGAGAAACGCCTCGTAGGGATCGTCTCCTTTGGTGGTCTCCGTCAGCGGATAGGCGTGATGGTACCTTCCGGTCAGCATGCCGACGGAAGAAGGCACCGTCGAGGGTCCGGTGCTGTAAGCGGACTGGAAGACGACGCCGTTTGCCGCCAGCCGGTCGATGTTCGGAGTGACGGCCTCTCCACCTGCAAAGCCAAGGACGTCGCGGCGCAACGTGTCCGAGACGAGGAGAACGACGTTCAGTCTCCCGCCCTCCCGCCCGGCTCGTCGAGCGGCCGCCTCGTCGGCGCCGCAGGACACGGTGCAGAGCACAATCGCCCCCAGACCGGCAGCCACGAGCATGCACCGCCCCGCGTGAGGTCGCGGCCGCAAATAGCGGATGCGTGGTACACCCATCGAGGTTGCGCTCTTCTCGACGCGATTCCGAAGTCGCTCTGTCGTTCGGCGTGTGGGTATTATCGTGTACTGTCTGCTCTCAGCGCAAGGTGGGACACCCGCGGTGGACCGTCGCAAGCCCCGGGCCGAGGGGGCGTCGGTCTCCCCCGGCTTTCGCGTCGCCTATCTCGTATCGCGCTTTCCCAAGCTGACCGAGACCTTCATCGCCGAGGAGATCGCCGCTGTGGAGCGTGGTGGCGTCGCCGTCGATCTCTACCCGCTGCAGCGGGAGCGGACTGCGCTGGTCCATCCCACCGCCGCCACCTTGATGGGCAAGGCGCGCTTCACGCCGCTGCTCGCCCCAAGGTATGCGAGCGACCACCTGCGGGCCGTGAGCGCCGATCCGGGGTCGTACGCCCGGATCGTGGCTACATTGGTTCGCGCCAACTGGGGCAGCGCGCGTTACCTCTTGGGAGCGCTGGCCTTCTTTCCCAAGGCGGTGCACCTGGCAGGGCGGCTGCAGCGCTCCGGCATCGGGCACGTCCACGCCCACTTCGCCAGCCATCCCGCCGCCGTGGCGTTCGTCATCCATCGACTCACCGGGTTGCGATGGAGCTTTACGGCTCACGGGTCCGACCTCCACCGCGATCGCCATATGCTGGCGGAGAAGGTCGCCGCCGCCTCGTTCGTGGTCGCCATCTCGGAGTACAACAGGCGGGTGATCCTGGACAGTTGCGGCGAATGGGCCGCCTCCAAGGTGATCGTCGTCCACTGCGGCGTC
>DATLFI010000243.1:0-13613 GCA_035524895.1 Thermoanaerobaculia bacterium
GGCTCGAGTGACCGCCGCCGACGGCGGGTGTGGCCGGCCCAAAGGCCCGGCCACCCGTCGTCGGCTAGAACTGCACGCGGAACCCTGCCTCGAACGAGCGCGGCTGCCGGAAGTCGCGGCCCGCACCGAGGGACTCGCTTCCGCAGCCCTCGACGCGGTCGCAGATGGCGAGCACCTGCTCGTCGTCGAGCACGTTGAGCACCGCCGCGATCACCTGCAGGCGAGCTCGACCGAGGTCGAAGCCCTTCGACGCTTGCAGGTCGAGCCGGTAGAGCTCGTCGCTCTCGCGGCTGCCGCGCGGTTCGAGGAACACCTCGCCGTAGATGGGGCCCGCCTCGCGTGCCTCGAAGTGCATCCCCGACGACCAGTACGAGCTCCAGCCCACCGTGAAGTCGAGTGGTAGGTCGACATAGCCGTTGAGCTTGCCCCGGTGCCGCTGGTGATCGGAGAGGAAGCCGAAGCGGTTGTCGAAGTGGTCTGGGAAGATGTCGAAGTCGGAGCCGGCGTTTTGGTTGTACTCGACGTTGCCCTTGGACTCCGAGTACACATACGAGGCGAGCACGTGCAGCCAGTCCGTGGCGCGCGACTCGAAGCCGAGCAGGAAGCCCTGGTACTCGCGCCGCAGCCCGGGGATGTTGGCCATCACGTAGAAGTCGCAGGCGGCGTTGGCCGACGGAGTCGGCAGGTTGCCGTTGCAGGTGTCCTCGAGGATGTCGTCGGTCTCCTTGTCGACATAGCTGAGGCTGATCGCGGTGCGCCGCGTCAGCTCGCGCTCGATACCGAGGATCAGCTCCTCGGCGACGGTGGGCTCGAGTCCCGGAGCGATCTGGCTCGGCTCGCTCGAGAACACTTGGCTCGGCACCAGGACCCACCCCGCGGGATCGAAGCTCTGCGGGTCGAGGATGTAGCGTGGCACCGTGAATCCGCCGGCGCTGAGTGTGAGCCCCCCGAACAGCCCCTCGCAAGCCTCGCGGCTCAGGCCGTTGAAGGAGCACGACAGGTAGCGAAACGTGGGCACGGTGTCCTGGCACGCAAAGTTGGGCAGGGTGAGCGCGTTCGGGTGCATGAAGCGACCCCAGTTGAACCGTGCCACGGTCTTGGAGTCGCCGGTGATGTCCCAGGCCAGCGCCAGGCGAGGCTGGATCGCGTCCATGTCAGCGATCTCGGCACCGATGTCGTTGTCGAACTGCACCTGGTCGTAGCGCACACCCAGCTTGAACGTGACCTTGGGGTTGAACCGCCAAGTGTCCTGGATGAAGGCGCTCGTTGCGCACCAGCGCCGCCTTGAACGACAGGGCGACGTTGCCGGTGGGCGTGCCAAAGATCTCGGCGCTCGCGATCTGCGCCGGCTGCTCCTGGGTCCGCGTCGCCTCGGCCGCGACGAGCTGGTCGGCGTTGGCGTTGTCGATGGTCGCGTCCTCCTCCAGCCACCTGCCGACCACGCTCCACGACTGGTTGGCCTGCCAGGTGAGCTTGCCCATGAGGTTCGTGCCTTCGAAGTCGCGGGTGCTGGGGGACGCCGTGGGTGTACGCTCCGAATCCACAGTCTCAGCCGCGGCAAAGAACCAAACCCTGTCGCGCTGGATGGGGCCGCCGAGGGTGGCCGCCGGGTTGGAGAAGCGCACGTCGTCCGCGTCGGCGTCGAAGTGCTCGCCGCTGGTGTTGAAGTCATTGTCTCGATAGCGGATGTCGAAGGTGCCCGAAAGCTCGTTGCCACCCGACTTGGTGATGACGTTGACCACACCGCCGCTGGCACGACCGTACTGCGCCTCGAAGCCCCCGGTCTCGAGGTTGATCTCCTGGATGGAGTCGAAGTTGAGATTGATGCCGAACGTCGCGGTCACCGGATCGGTCGAATCGATGCCATCGATGTAGTAGGCGTTCTCGCCGAAGGTAGAGCCCAGGACGTTGGGGTTGGACCCACCAGCGTTGACCTCGGTCACCCCCGCGGCCTGGCTCAACACATTCTGGTAGCCGCGGTTGAGCGAGCTGATCGAGGCCTTCTGCAGGTACTCCTCGTTGAAGTTCTGCGCGATCGACACCTGCTCCGGATCGAGGACCGGGGTGTCGGCGGTGACCACGACGCTCTCCGTCACCGTTCCGAGGGCCATCTCGAACCGGATCTCGGTGGTGCGGCCGAGCCTCACCTCGACCTCCGTGCGCTCCTGCGGCACGAAGCTCTCGAGCTCGGCGCGCACGGCGTATACGCCAGCGGGAACCGTGGGAAAGCCGAAGCCTCCATCGGCGTCGGTCACGGCAACGCGCTCGCCCATCAGGTTCTGCGAGGTGATCGTCACGGTCACCCCAGGTAGCGGCTGGCCCGAGCCATCCGTCGCGCGGCCGGCGAGCCGGCCGCTGGAGCCTTCGACCGCCTGCGCCAGGATCGGCGTCGTGCCGACCGCGAACGTGACCGCACCCAGGAGCGCGGTCCCCGCCACGAGGCGGGTCGCGGCGAAGAGTCGATGCAGGTGCTGCTTCATCACAACCTCCGTAGGAGCAATAGAGGCGCCCTCTGCTCCCTTGCCCGAATGAGCCGAGCACTGGCGCCTGGTCTCGACCACTCGAAGTGCAAGCGCAGAACCACGACACGGTCGAGCGGCGCAAGTCCGCGGTAACTCCCACGCGACTCCTGCCCATCTCCTGTGGCATCCCGGCGGCGTCGACCGTCGATCCGATCTGTGCCCCGAAGACGGTGTGGCGCGCGATCGGCGGTTCAAGGCGTTGGACTGGCGCTGGTCCGAGGCACTGGACTTCTCGTCGCGATGCGGCAGGTGTTGGCACCGCCCTCCCGCTGAGAACCCGGCGTGAACCCCCACCGGAGCGAGCGGGAAGGCGCCGCCGGCCGATACCAGCGGCGCCAGAATCTCGAGGTCCCAGAATCTCGAGGTCGCTGTCCCCCGTGATGACACAGGCTTCGGATATCCGTAGCCTTGATGCCTGGGAAGCTCAGACTGCTCGGTGTCGCGAGCGGCGCGAGCACCCTCGGCGAGCGCTTGGTGGCGCGACCGCCCAGACAAGTCAGCCCAGACAAGTCCGATTCCCGACAGGAGCCCAGCGATGTGCCGCAACATTCGCACTCTCCACAACTTCGACCCCCCCACCACTCCGGAGGAGGTTCAAGCCGCGGCGCTGCAGTACGTGCGCAAGGTCGCCGGCTGCACCAAGCCGTCGCGCGCGAACGCCGCGGCCTTCGAGAAAGCGGTCGAAGAGGTGGCGCGGGCAACGGAGAGGCTGCTGGAAGCGCTGGTGCCAGGGGCGCCGCCGCGCACCCGCGAGGAGGAGGCCGTCAGCGCGCGCGAGCGCTGGCAGCGCCGTGCTGCTCGCCTGGGCGCCTGAGCGGCACATCCGCGTCGCTGTCAAAATTCCTGTCGCGCCGTGATCTGCTCGAGCCCGTCGAGCGGATCTTGACAAGAGGCCCATGCATCCGCTATCAAGAGAACCACGGCGAGCCCCCATCCCCAGGAGAGCCCGAGGCGCTGCGAGGACTCACCGGGAGAGACCCTCGGGAGAGCCCCGAGAGCAGACGAGCCCGAAAAGCACCCTGAGAGCGACCGAGCAGGACAAGGCCACCGACAAGGTCACGGAACAAGGTCACGGACAAGGCGCGAAGGACGCGCCGACGAGGACCCGGCCCTGAGGCCAAGACGCCCGAAGGCCCACCGGGGCGGGTCACACCAGGGAGCCACACTAGGGAGCCACAAAGCGAAACCGGGACCGGATAGCCACGACCGGAAGGAGGAGGCGTTGAGTCCACCGGACCACCGACGGCCTCCGGAGCCGACCGAGATCACATCGCTCCGGAGGCGACCGAAGTCTCGATGATCTCGAACCGTTCGTGAGGCGAAGCGTGAGCCAGCGCCGGGTGGCCACACGATCGCGGAAAGCCTTGCGGCTCCTACACGGATCCGCCGCCGCGTCCAGTTCGAAAGAAGGACCACGTCGCCGCTGGCCGCGCTTCGCTGATCTGACTCGCTAGCACGTTCGAGTCTCGTTCCGATCCTCGACCGGGGGGTCGCCCCCGAGGGCGGCAACGGTACGGCAACGATACGGGGCGCGAGACTCCGTCACTCGACCAGCACGAAGCGAACCAGTGGCGTGTCCGTCGCCGGATCACCCGTGCGACATCCGCCCCGAGCCCGGTCGAGGCGACGATCGAGGTGACGTGGTCCGCGCATGGCGGGCGCGCGTCGAGGCCGCGTAAAGAGGCGGCGTAGGGGACGGCGTAGATAAACGTCGAGCAGGGGCAACGCGACTCGCATGAGTATGACGACGTGCGGCCAGAGGCCCCGGCGAGTCCCTCGGTCTAGGAATCGGTCCGGCGCCCTCTCGCTACGATTGGTCAGGTAGTACCTCGTTAGGAAATGTTTCAGCGAGCAACGCTACCTCGGCGGTGGCGGTCGCGCCGGCTCAGCTCAGCTCTTCCCATAACCGGGGTTTCCCATAGCCGGCCTCCCATAGCCGCCTGCAGCATTCGGCCGTCATCACGGTGGCTCCTGCACCGTCATCACGGTGGCTCCCGCACCGTCCCTGGCGTTCGCTCCGGACCTACGGCCCGCAGCCTGCGTCGTGTCATCCCTGCTCGGCGTCGCTCCGCCGCGCTGGAATTCCCGGCCGACCGGTACGATTGAAGGGCGCGAGCCCCGTTCGCTCGTGCCCCGGTCCGCTCCGGGGTTGGGCCTTGCCATCTTCGATCCCGCCGAACGCACCGCATGCCGACGCTCTCGAAGCGCAGTACCGGACTGCTCTGCCGCCGCCACGACCGGCGGTACTCCCTGTCGCTGACGATCGCGCTGCTCTGTCCGCTCTGGCTGCTCTATCTGCTCTGTCTGCTCTGTCTGAGCACTGGAGTTGTGCTCGCACAGGGCGTCGAACCCAAAGACGGCGAGGGCACCGGAGAGGTCGTCGCTATTGCGCTCCGCGAGGTGGCGCCCGGTAGCGAGCTCGAATGGGTCGTCGGCTCTCGCGCCGCAGTCGTCGACCGGGTGGAGGGCGCCGACGGGTACCCCGGCGGCGTGGTGCTCTACTTCGACTACGGCCTGTCGCGCAGTGGACCGATCCAGCAGCTGGCCGGAGCGCTCGTGGATCGGGTCGACGAGCTGCTCCGCCTGGGTCTTGTCGAGGTGGTGGTCGCAGACCCCGACCCCCGCACCATCTTGCCGTCCTCCGACCGGCCGGCGATGCTGCGCCAGACGCTGGAGCGCGTGTTCGTCGGCACCGTGACCGAGGACAGTCTGGAAGGGCGCCGGCGCCGCTTCCTCGATGCATTGGCGCGCAACCCGGGCGATGCCGCGGAGCTCGCGAACGAAGCGATCGCCGACGAGGTCGCGATGCTGCAACGCCAGCAGGACGTCCTTCTGCTCTGGGCCAACGAGCGCGGCTCGCCGAGCGAGCCGACACTGCTGCTGCTCGTCCACGAGGGGATAGGCACCGACCCTCTCGGGTTCTACGCCCAGCATGCAGCCTCGACCGGTCTCGAACGCGCCGTTGCTGGGCTGCCTTCGCTCGAGGAGCTTGCCTCGACGCTGGCCGCGCGCGGCCTGGTGGCCGCCCCGGTGGTGCTGGAGGAAGCGCCCGACGGTCGCACCCGGTACGCGCCGACACCGGACGTGCCGATCGGGTTCCGCATCGGCCTGGGTCGTGGCCCAGATCGCGACGAAGGAAGCGGCGCTGACCTCGAAGAGCTCCACACACCTTCCGCGGCAGCCGCGCGCTCGCTCGCCGAGCGTACCGGTGGAGTCCTGCTCGAGCGCTTGGACCAGCTTCCTCGCTGGTTGGAGAGTCTTCGCCCTCGATCGATGGTCTGGCTTGCGATGCCCCAGCCGGCGCCGCCGGATGTACTGACGCTCGAGGTCCGAGGACGCGGCGGCGAG
Organism: Thermoanaerobaculia bacterium; assembly: GCA_035524895.1. GTDB lineage: Bacteria > Acidobacteriota > Thermoanaerobaculia > Multivoradales > Multivoraceae > DATLFI01. The sequence goes on from DATLFI010000243.1 coordinate 5,871, forward strand.
GCGATCGCCGCGCCGCGCTACGCGCCGTATCCGCACACGCCGCCCGCGGTTGGTGCCGCCCGCGCCCGCCTCGCGTTCGCCGACGAGCTCGAGACCACCGAGCTCGAGGTGACTGCGACGCTCCGACTCGCGGGCACCGCGGCGCAACCGAACGGCGCCGAGGTCGACATCGTGGTGGATCTCTCGAGCGACCCTGACGCCCACGCCTCAGGGCCCTGGCGCTTCACCACCGGAGTACAGACGCTCGACGACGAGACCATGGTGCGCCACGAGGTGGCATCCGCCGCAGCGGCGACACCGGACGCGACAGAGGCTGCCCGCGCCGTCCGGCATACATCAGCGCTCCTACTGCCTCCGGGTGCCCACACGGTGTTGGTGGTAGCCGAGGACCTGGACTCGGGCGTCTGGGGGGTCGGCCGCGCCGAGCTCGGCGGTACTGGCAGCGCGGGCGAGTCGGGCGCGGATGCCCCTGGCCCGGGACTCGGTGGGCCCGTGCTGAGGCTGCTGGAGCCGCAGGCCGGCAACAGCCAGGGCCGTGTCATGGTCGGTACCGAAACGGTGGCCGGCGTCGACCGGGTAGATTTCTACCTCGACGGCAAGCGGATCGCGCGCGCCCGCCGCCCGCCATTCGAGGCGAGAGTCCAGATCGGCGAGTCCGAGCGCCTCGCGCAGCTCGTGGCGGTGGCCTTCGACCGTGACGGCACCGAGCTGGCGCGCGATCGCGTGGTGCTCAACGAGCCTCCGAGTAGCTTCTGGGTCCGCATCACCGAGCCGCGGCCCGACGCGCGGACCTCGGGACCGACCGCGGTAGCGGCGCAGCTCAGACTCCCCGCGGGTGGGCGGCTCGCGCGCCTCGACTTCTACTGGCGCGACCGGCTGCTCGCCAGCCTGACCGGCGAGCCGTACCGCGCCGACGTGACCCTGCCCGTGCGCGACCTCGGCGGCTTCTTGCGGGTCGAGGCAGCACTGACCGACGGCCGGCGAGCCGAGGACGTGCTGGTTCTGCGCAGGGGCTTCGGCGAAGAGATCGGGGTCGAGCTGGTGGAGCTCTACCTGGTGGCGCTCGATCGCAACGGCACTCCGGTGCACGGGCTCGACCGCGACGACTTCAAGGTGTTCGAGGAAGGCAAGGAGCAGACGGTGGAGTCGTTCCAGGTCGCAGGCGACCTGCCGCTCACCGTGGCGCTCGCGATCGACTCGTCGCGCAGCCTGTTCCGGCGCATGCCCGCAGTGCAAAGCGCCGCGATCGCGTTCCTCGACTCCCTGGTGCAGGGGCGCGATCGGGCCCTGCTCGTCGGCTTCGGCAGCCAGCCCCGTCTGGTGACGCCGCCCACCGGCAACATCGACCGGCTGCGCGACGGCGTGCGATCGCTGCAGCCGCAGGGCACCACGGCGGTGTGGCGCGCTCTCCATAGCTCGCTCGAGCAGGTCGAGAGCCTCACCGGGAGGCGCGCCCTGGTAGCTTTCTACGACGGTGACGACGAGGACCGGGAGGCGTCGTTCCAGCGCGCCCTGTCCCTGGCGCGCCGCACCCGCGTGCCCGTGTACCTGATCGTGATGAACGACGGAGCCGCGCGCACCGCGGGGCGGAGCCTCGCGAGCCGTGCCTTCGTCAACCGCCTCGAACGGATCGCGCGCACCGGCGGCGGCAAGGTCTACTACGTCTCGACCCGCCAGGACCTCGCCCCGATCTTCGCCGCCATCTCGGAAGAGCTGCGCAGCCACTACCTGCTCACCTACTACCCGATCCTGGAGCCGGGCGGTCCGCTGTGGCGACCGGTCGAGGTCGAAGTGCTCCGTCGGGGTGTGACGGCTCGCACCATCGAGGGCCGCGGGTTCGCGCCGTGAGCTGGTCGTCGCTGCGCCGCGTGCAACGTTCGTCGCCACCGGGGCGCTCCGTCTGGCGAGCTGCGGCGGTGCTCGCGGCGACTTTGGCTGGTGCATCGGGAGTCGCGGCACTCCTGACGCAACAGCGCGCCGTCGCGCAGGCGCCGGCGGCCACAAGCCCGAGTTTCCCGAGTTTCGCCACCACCGCGACGCTCTACGCTGAGCTACGCGGCTCCGATGGCACGCCCCTCGTCACGGCGCCGGCCGGCGGATCCCTGGTCGAGGTGCTCGAGCAAGGCTTACCGCGTCCCTTGATCGCGGCCGAAGCGATCTCGGGCGACGGCGCAACCTGGTCGATCCTCGTCTATGCCGATCTGCCGCTGTCGAGTCCTTCGGGACTGGCTAGCGCAGCGGAGACGCTGGAGGCCGCGGCAGAGCGGCTAGTGGGCCTGGGCACAGTCGACGTGGTGGTGGCGTCGACAGCGGCGCGATCGCTCACGGCCCGAGGGCCGTTACGCGACGCGGCCGGAGTGCGAGTCGCCCTTCAGGAGCTGCGGCGCCTGGCACCAAGTGCCGGCGAGCTGACGCGCCGCCGGCAGCGGCTGAGCGCCGACGCCGCGGAAGCCGAGGACGGCGCCGAGCTGCGTCGCCTGCTCGCCGACCACCGATTCGAGGAAGCGGAGCTGCGATCGTGGCAGCAGGACCAGCTCGAGGACTGGCTGCTCGGTGTCGCCGAAGAGGAGCTGCCGGCGGCGGCAGAGCACCCGCGCCTCCTGATCCTGCTGCGCGACGCGCTCGACCCTTCACCGGAATCGTTCCTCCAGGAGCTGCGCCAGTCGATGTCCGAGGACCGCGAGGTCGAGCCGACGCCCACAGCGATCACCCCCAGCGTGCGCCAGCGTGAGCTCGCGCGCGCCGCGTCGGCGCTGGGCTGGATCGCGTTGCCAGTGAGGCTGGGGGCTCCGGACGGGGCTGCCGCCGCGAGCGAGGATCCCGACGGCGACCTGGGCGAAGCCACCGGCGGAGCCCTGGTGCGCGACGCGGCAGCCCTGGACGCGGAGCTGCTGGCGCTCCGGCACCGCTGGCGCATCCGCTTCGAAACGGCAAGCGCGAGCGGCGAGCCGACACCGGTCGACGTCCGCGCCACCACGGCCGGCGTGCGAGTGCGAGCGCCTCGATGGGTGAGTGGTCTGCCGCCCGAGCTCCTGGCCGTGGTGCGAGGCCGGCGGCTGCTCGAAGACGGCGTGCCCGGCTCCCTCGAGCTCGCGGCCATCCTGTTTGGCGAGCTCCGCGGCGGCGCGCTGCTGGAGGCCGCCGTGCCGCTGTCCGCGCTGCCCTCGACCGGGACACCGCTGCGCTCGGATCGCTTTCGCGTCACCGTCCTCCGGCTGCGCCTCGATCACGATCCCGAAGTCACGCGATTCCGCGGGGCCGGCCTCGAGCTGCGCGGCGATCGGTGGATCCTCCAGACGCCCATCTCGACGCCCGACGACCTGCAAGACGTCGTGGTGGTGGCAGAGGACCTGGCTACCGGAAACTGGGGCGCCACCTTCGCGGAGCCGTCCGACACCAGCCTCGCAGCCGAGAGCCGGACGGCGGTGGTCGAGACCCCCGGCGTGTCACCACCGCCTGCCCGGGCGCCGCAACCCGCTCTACCCGAGCCAGCGATCGCGGACGGCGCTGCCGTCGATGATCGCGCCAGCTCTCCGGCTCCGCAGACAGCAGACCAGCCGGACGTGCTCGCCCGGCCCGCGCCCCGCCTGGCCCCTCGCTTCCCCGCGCTCAAGGTCGTGCCGCCGCGCGGCCGCGATCTCACCGGTCCTCAGGAGTTCAACATCCTGCTCAGCATGGACACGATCCGCCGCGTCGAGTTCTACCTCGACGGCGAGCTCGTGACCGACGACACGCGCCGGCCGTTCTCGGCCCGCCTCGATCTCGGCACCGCGGTACGCGAGCACGAGGTGCGCGCAGTCGCCTACAGCCGTGACGGGATCGCGCTCGGCGAGGACGTGCTACGGGTCAACGCGCCGCGAGCCCTCACCGCCATCCGCGTCACCGAGACGACGCCGGTGCCGGGCAGCGACGCCGTCGATGTCGGCGCGGAGCTCGAGCTGCTCCCGGGGGTGCGCCTCGATCGCGTCGAGCTCTACCGCAACGAAACGCTCGGCGCGACGCTGACGCGCCCGCCGTTCCGTGCCCGGCTGCCCGGTCCGGCTCGTACCGACGCCGACTACGTCCGGGTGGTGGCGTACCTGGAGGACGGCACGCTGCTCGAGGACGTGCGGCTGCTCGGCAGCGACGCCGCGCTGAGCGTGCGGGTGGAGGTCAACCTGGTCGAGGTCTACGCCGTGGTCACCGACGCGGCCGGCGAGGTGATCGAGGGCCTGCAGCAGACCGACTTCGAGCTGCGCCTCGGTCGCGAGACGATCCCGATCGAGCGCTTCGCGGTTGCCGACCAGGTGCCGCTCGTGGTCGGCCTCGCGATCGACACCTCGGGCAGCATGTGGACGCTCATGCCCGACACGCGCAACGCGGCTTCCCGCTTCCTTGGCCAGGTGCTGCGCTCGGGCGATCAGGGATTCGTGGTCGAGTTCTCGGACCGGCCGCGTTTGGCGCACGCACCGTCGATGGACCCCTTCGCATTGATGCGGTCGATCGGCCGACTGCAAGCCGGCGGCAACACTGCGCTCTACGACTCGGTGGTCTTCTCGCTGTTGCAGTTCGAGCCCGGGCTGGGCCGCAAGGCGGTGGTGCTACTCACCGACGGCACCGACTACAACAGCAAGTTCTCCTACCGGCGCACTCACCGCACCGCCTCCCAAGCCGGCGTCCCGGTCTACTTCGTCGCGCTCGGAGGCCTCGAGGAGAACCGCCCGGTCTTCCGCAAGGACGACCTCGAGCTGATCGCCGACGTGTCCGGCGGGCGCGTCTTCTACGTCCGCGGCATGGACGACATCTACGGCGCTTACGCGCGCATCAGCCGCGAGCTGCGCTCGCAGTACGTCATCGCCTTCACCACAGGGCAACCGCTGGCCGACGACGAGTTGGCGCGCGTGCGGGTCACGGTGAAAGGCGCGAAGCGGCAGGTGCGGTTCGCGGTGGGCCGCCAGTAGGGCGTCCGCTCACCTCGCCAGCTCTGCCGCCTCTCCTCCGGGGCTCGGCGCCCGCGGAGCGTGGATCCAGATGAGTGCCAGCGCCACCGCAAAGAGCGCGCCCGACCACGCACCGTCGCCGGTGAGGAAGTACAGCACCAGGCCGAGCAGGCCCACGCTCTCGCACAGAGCCCAGATCACGACATGACCGCTCTGGAACCGAGCCAGCCCCTCGGGTTTCGACAGATCGATGTCGCCCCGGCGCATCGGGTCGATCAGGAGCGCCCGCCGCAGCACGAACGAGAGCGCCGCCGCCGCGACGGCGACCGCGGCGAACAGGAACGGGGCCGTTTCGGGCAGCGAGGCATCGCCCTCACTGCCCAGGAGACCGGCGACCAAGGCCAGCACCACCACGCTGGTCAGAAAACCCGTCCACAGCACGCGCAGCGTGCGCAACACTGTCGGCAGGTCGGCCTGGGGCAAGCGCACCTCCGTGGTCGTTGGATCGCCCCGCCAACGATACCCTCGAATGGGCGAGAATGACGCTGCGGCCCGCGAAGATGCCACTGAGGGAGGAGCTCCATGCGCCAGACCGCCTCACCCCACACGTTCGCCCGGCCCGATCGCCGGGAGCTGCTGCGGCTGCTGTCGCTCGCCGGAGCAGCCGGCCTCTTGCCCGCGACAGCCATACGAGCGCAGGCGCAGCCGGCACGTACCGCGGGAGCGGTACAGCCCCTGTGGGCGCAGAGCGCCGCCGCACTCGCCGAGGCGATCCGGGAGCGGCGGGCGACCAGCCTCGAGGTGATCGACGCGCACCTCGCGCGCATCGCGGCTGTGAACCCTGAGCTCAACGCCGTGGTGCGGGTGTTGGCGGACACGGCACGACGCGACGCCGAAGCAGCCGATCGCGCGCTCCGAGTGGGGACCGTGACCGGACCGCTCCACGGCGTCCCGTTCACGATCAAGGAGAACATCGACGTCGCCGGCAGCCCGACCACCGAGGGGGTACCCGCACTCGCCCAGAATGTGCCGGAGCGGGACCACCCGATCGTCGCGCGCTTGCGCGCCGCGGGGGCCATCCCGATCGGTCGCACCAACCTGCCCGACTTCGGCATGCGGGTGCTGACCGAGAGTCATCTGCACGGGCTCACACGCAACCCCTGGGATCCCCAGCGCAACGTCGGCGGCTCCAGCGGCGGCGAGGGCGCGGCGCTCGCCACCGGTATGAGCCCGCTCGGGCTCGGCAACGACATCGGCGGATCGCTGCGCAACCCAGCCCACTGCTGCGGCATCGTCGCGCTCAAGCCGACGCTGGGGCGGATCCCTCGGCCCGCCGGGCGCGGCAGCTCGCTGGCCGGACAGCTGATGGCGGTCGAGGGGCCGATGGCGCGCCACGTGCGCGACCTGCGGATCGCCTTCCGGTTGATCGCCGGCTACGACCCGAGCGACCCGTGGTCGGTGCCGCTGGCGCTGGAGCTCGAGCCTCCGGCCGAACCGATTCGCGTCGCGATGGTGCCTGATCCGAGCGGCGGCAACACCGATCCCGTCGTGGCGGAAGGCGTGCGCAAGGCGGGCGAGGCGCTCGCAGCGGCGGGTTACCGGGTCGAGGAGATCGAGCCACCGGAGCTGCCCGAGGTGGCGCGCGTTTGGGGAACATTCCTGGCGGCCGAGATGAACCAGATCGCGCCGCAGATGGTCCCGCTGATGGGGCCGAACGGCGCGAAGTTCTTCGAGACGGCCCTCGCGATCCTCGAACCGGCAGGCCTCGACGGCTACACCGAGGCGCTGAGCCATCGCCACCGGCTCGCCGCCAGTTGGCAGGAGTTCCAAGAACGCTACCCGCTGGTGCTCGGTCCTGTGTTCACTGCGCAGCCGTTCGAGATCGGCTACGACGTGCGGGGCCGCGCCGAGGCGGTCGACGTGCTCGCGCAGCTCCGCTTCACCGTGGCCGCGAACCTGCTGGGACTGCCATCGGTCGCGCTCCCGGTGGGCGTGGCCGAGGGCTTGCCGCTGGGCTGTCAGATCGTCGGCGCGCGCTTCCGCGAGGATCTCTGCCTCGCCGCGGCCGAGGAGGTCGAGCAGCGGCTCGGAGTGATCACTCCGATCGACCCGATCGCCGCGCGCGAGGTCTGATGCGAGGGCTCGGCCGTTCTCGGGGCTACCGCTGGCAACAGCGCGCGGCCTGTCTCCTAGTGTCCTGTAACAGAAGTTTGGGAAATAAGTAAGATCGGCGTCCTGTTGCATGCTCCCGAAGGGGGATCTGCATGCGCCCAGGACGACCGAAAGCGGCGTTGGTACTGACGGAGCAGGAGACGAGAGAGCTGGAGTCGCTGGCGCGGAGATCGCGGACCGCGCCTCAGGCGGCACGCCGCGCGCGGATTGTGCTCGCTTGTGCGAGTGGACTGGACAACCAGACGGTGGCGCGGAAGGCCCGTGTGACTCCGCAGACCGTCGGCAAGTGGCGTGCGCGGTTTGTCGAGCGTCGCCTGGACGGGCTGTTCGACGAGCCGCGGCCTGGAGCACCGCGTCAGATTGACGACGAAGCGGTCGAAGCAGTGATCGTCAAGACCCTCGAGAGCACGCCGCGCGGCGCCACGCACTGGAGTACGCGTGAGATGGCCAAGGCGACCGGCCTCAGTCACATGACGATCAGCCGGATCTGGCGAGCCTTCGGCCTGCAGCCCCATCGCGTCGAGACCTTCAAACTGTCCCCGGATCCCCTGTTGGTCGACAAGGTCCGCGACATCGTCGGCCTCTACATGAATCCGCCGGAGCACGCTGCGGTCCTGTGCGTCGACGAGAAGAGCCAGATTCAGGCGCTCGA
>DATLFI010000244.1:0-10162 GCA_035524895.1 Thermoanaerobaculia bacterium
GCCGTTCCGCGACCGCGACGCGATGCTCCACCAGACGAATCCGGACGGCACGGGCAAGCTCGAAGAGGTGCTGGCGCTCGAGGTGGAGCGGACCGTCCAGTACATCCGCAGCCACAGGCCGTTCCGCGACATCGTGGAGCAGGCGGGCGTGGTGGTGCACTACTCGAACGACCTCCACAACCCACTCAACTGCTCGGCGGACGACCCGAACGAGGGCGACTACTTCGCCGATTTCCTCGACTACCTGGAGAGCGCGCGCCCGCGGGTGGCGCTGGTGTTCCATGGCACCGAACCCTCTCTGGACGTTGGAGATCTGGCGGGCTTCGTGGCGCAGGTGGTACGCCGCTGCCGCGACCACTATCCCCTGATCGGCGCGGAGTACCGTCGCATCGGGATGCTCCCGGGGCGCCGCCACTTCGACGACCGGTCCACGGCCTTCGCGGTCGCCTCGCTCGCCCACAGCCGCGCCATCACCGACGCGGCCTTGCTGCTGCGTCACATCTGGATCGCTGCCGGTGGCGCCGACTTCCGCTCTCCGCCCTCGAGCCGGGAGAACCGCCTGGTGCTGATCCCCCCGCGCCCCACAGACCCCGCGACGCCGCAGCCTTGACCCCCGCAGCCTTGACCTTCGTCCCCGATCGACCAGGCTCGGGTTCGCTGAGATCGAACAGGAAGACGCAACCATGCTTCGAGCCCGCCGCGCCCTCGTCTCGGTGAGCCACAAGGAAGGCCTCGTCGAGCTCGCGCGCGGGCTCGTCGATCTCGGCGTCGAGATCCTCTCTACCGGGGGTACGGCTCGTCACCTTCAGGATGCCGGAGTGCCGGTGACTCCGGTGGAGGCCGTGACCGGCTTCCCGGAGATCCTCGACGGCAGGGTCAAGACGCTGCACCCCGCGATCCACGGCGGCGTCCTCGCCGACCGAGAGCGCTCCAACCACCTCGCCCAGCTTCGCGAGCACGGCATCGCGCCGATCGATCTGGTGGTGGTGAACCTCTACCCCTTCCAGGAGACCGCAGCCCGCGAGGGCGCCCGCTTCACGGAGATCGTGGAGATGATCGACATCGGCGGCCCCTGCCTGCTGCGGGCCGCCGCCAAGAACCATGGCGGCGTCGCGGTAGTGGTGGACCCAGGCGACTACCCGCAGGTGCTGGGCGCGCTCGAAGAGTCGGGCGGCACCGTGCCGCTCGAGCTCCGACAGCGCCTCGCGCTCAAGGCCTTCCGACACACGCAGGGCTACGACAGCGCCATCGCCGACTGGCTGGAGCGAACGCTCCAAGGCACGAAGGAGGAGCTGCCGCCCAGGCTCCGTCTGGACCTGTCGCGGGAGATCACGCCCCGCTACGGGGAGAATCCACACCAGCCGGCGGCGGTCTACCGCACCGCGGGCGGTCCAGGCCTGCTCGGCGGGCTGGAGCAGGTCCAAGGCAAGGAGCTGTCGTGGAACAACCTGCTGGATGCCGACGCGGCCCGCCGGCTGGTCGGGCTCTTCGCGGAGCCCGCGGTCGTCATCGTCAAGCACAACAACCCATGCGGGGTGGGCCGCGGCGAGGGGCTCGGCGAGGCGTATCGACGCGCGCTCGAGTGCGACCCGGTCTCGGCGTTCGGCTCGATCGTCGCGCTCAACCGCGACGCCGACGGCGAGCTGGCGGAAGCGATGCGAGAGCTGTTCGTCGAGGTGGTGGTCGCGCCGGGGTACGAGCCCGACGCGTTGCGGTTGTACGCGGCGAAGAAGAACCTGCGCGTGCTGCGCTGCCCGACCTTCACGCCGGGCCCAGCCGAGATCGAGCTGCGCGCCGTCGACGGCGGCTACCTCGCGCAGCGGCCCGACTCCGAACCCGAGGACCCTGCCGCTTGGCGATGCGTTACTCGACGCACCCCCACGGCGAGCGAGCGACGGGCGCTCGAGCTGGCTTGGAGCGTGTCCCGCCACGTCAAGTCGAACGCGATCGTGCTCGCGAACGAGCATCAAACCGTGGGCATCGGCGCGGGGCAGATGAGCCGCGTCGACTCGTGTCGGCTGGCGATCGAGAAGGCGCGCGTCGCGGTCGCGGGCGCCGCCGCGGCAAGCGACGCGTTCTTCCCCTTCCGCGACGGTCTCGACCTGCTCGGACAGGCCGGGGTGCGCGCCGTGGTCCAACCGGGTGGCAGCGTGCGCGACGAAGAGTTGATCGCGGCAGCGGACGAGCAGGATTTGGCCATGCTGTTCACCGGACGGCGTCACTTCAAACACTGATAGGAACGACGGCATGGAGCGACGGAGTGGAGGAGTGAACGGCCCGGGAACGATGGAGCGGCACGCGCTGTTGCAGGGAGCGGCGTGGTGATGAGCTGGTATCGTTCCGAAGGAGTCATGCCCTTGCCCTCGTCTCACTCGGCCCAGAAGTCCTTCTGCCGTCCCATCCTGCTCGCTGCTCTCGTCGCGCTCGCGTTTGCGTCGATGCCGGCCGGGGCCGCCGAAAGCCCCTGGCAGGCGTTGGACCAGCTCCGCGCCGCGTTCGCGCGCACGGGACCGCAGACGGCGCGTTTCACGCAGACCTTCCTGCCGGCGGGGTTCGAGGACGGTGAGACCGAGGCCGGGACGCTCGCGATTTCGCTCCCCGATTGCCTCCGATGGGACTACGGCGAGCCGTTTCCGAAGACCTTCCTGCTCTGTCAGGAAACCGTCTACTACTGGAACCCAGGCGAGGTCCGCGGCCACCGCTATCCGGTCCAGAACGAGGAGGCGCCCGGTCTCGACTTCTTCCTGCTCACCACGGACGATCTGCGGCTGCGCTACAACGCCACCGCCGAGCGGATCGCCGACGGTCTCCACGTTCACCTCGCGCCGATCCGCCCCACCGACGACGTGGTGTCGCTCGAGGTGCTGCTCGACGTCGCGGGCGAACGCGTGCTGAGGCTCGCCTACGAGGACGCGGAAGGCAACAACACTCGTTTCGAGCTCACCGACTACCGCCCGGGCGTAGAACCCGGCATCTTCGAGCCCCCCGCCGGCGTCGAATGGGAGGAGCCATGAGCCTGGCCCGTAGATCGATCTCGTTCCGGCCTGCGGTGCACGCCGCACTCCTGCTGGCGGTCACGTTCTCGCTGCCCCAGACCTTGGCGGCGCAGACGCCCTGGGCCAAGAACAAGGCGTATCCGGACGGCCAGCTCGTCGTGGTGACCGGTACCGTCAGCGACGACCGGGGCCAGCCGATCCCTCAGGTCGACGTGGTGCTCAAGGCGTCGCGACGCGCCTTCAACGTGAGAAAGATGAAGGGCGTCACCGAGCCGCCGCGCGAGATCCGCGCCCGGACCGACGAGGCCGGGCAGTACCGCATCGAGTGGAGCTGGCACCACTACTACAACGCCTTCGACCTCGAGGTGGTGGTGCCGATCGGTGTCCGTGGAGGGCGAGAGCGCGACCAGGCGATCGCCCATGCGGACCTGTCCGAGCTCATAGTCCAGGGCACGCCGGTCGTGGCGCCTGTTACCGTCGATGACACGCGGCTCCTGCGTGAGGTGCGCTCGTTCCTCGGCAACCTCGACACCGACGACGAGCGGCGCATCTACATCCAAGAAGGCAAGCCCGATCGTGTCGACCAGGCGGCGCGGCCGGAACACGAAGAGGAGACGTGGTGGTACTTCACCATCGGCGCCCTGTACCGCTTCCAGAACGGGAAGCTGACCGAGGTCGAGAACTTCGAGCCGATCCGCGCCTTCACGCCCTGAAGCGGTCCGGAACGGTCGGGAGGGCAGGTGCCGCGGATCGGCGCACTCAACTGTCGGAGGGCGGCGGCGCCAGCCCGAAGGGACCCCGCGGCGCAACCCAGGGAGGTGCCGCTGCCAGCAGGACGCGCGCGGCGCGTGGCGGATCCGGGGCCTCGAGGGTGACGTAGCGAAAGCGGCGAGGCGACACGTCGCGCCAGCGCGGCGCACCCGGCACCAGCACCAGGGGTCGCGAAGCGTGCTCGGTCTTCGCAGTGGCACCAGCCGACGGAGCGGCGTAGTAGTCGACGAGCTCCTCCTCGGTCACGAAGAAGCGCAGCGGACAGCCGCACGAGCCGAGATCGCTCCAGAGCTCCAGGTAGCCCTCGACCTCCGTGCCGAAATCGACCTTCCATAGCGCGTGCGTTCGACGCCCGCGCGGCGCGGGCACCTTTTCGAGGCTCGCAGCCCAGACCTCGCGCACTTCGAGCGGCGCGGCGGGTCGCAGCGATCCCGGGCGAGGCGAGCGCCAGCGGCCCAAGGGAGGGCGACCCAGGACCGCGACCGCGGCCCCCTCATCGATACGGTAGGTACCCGGCACGATCCCGTCGACGTGGTGGCCGAGCACCCGCCACGACTCGTCGCTCGCCACCAGCGGCCGATCTTCGCCCTGAAGGTACAGCGCCGCCAGGACTCCGCCCACACCAGTGGCACTGCGGGCCTCGATCACCAGTCGATTGGGCCCTGGTCGCAAGAGCCCGGAGACGTCGTAGTGGTCGGCGGGCTCCCCCGGCTGGTAGCTGCCGCTGCCGACCCACACCCCGTTCAGGTGGACCTGGTACTGCTCGTCGCCCAACACCAGGATGCGGGCGTCCGATAGCGCCGCCCCATCTGGAACGGAGAAGTCCCGCGCGAGGTAGAAGGCTCGCGCCGCGCCGACGCGAGCATCCTCCGCCCACACGAAGCGCGCCCCCCCCCACCCGCTCGCACCCACGCGCGCGAACCGATAGAGGCTCTCCGCCGCGACCAGGGCCAGCAACGCAGCCAGCACCGCGAGCCAAGACTTCCGCCATCGGCGGCGCTCGCTCGGTACCCGTTCGACCTCGTTCGTGCTCTCGGCTACGACACCCACGACGCGCGCAGTCTGGCACGACGATCCGTCATTTGACCCTCCTGCCGCGCCGGAGTAGCGTTAGCCGTGCGCCCCTCCGAAGTCCCGAAAGAGCGACGCGAGGTGCCGCCAGCACCCGGCCCGGCGCCTTCCTGCGTTTGTGCGATTCCGGCGCGCTATGCCTCGACCCGCCTGCCCGGAAAGCCGCTCCAGCGCCTCGCGGGCAAGCCGATGATCGAGCACGTATACGAACGCGCGGCCAGCGCCCGCGGCATCTCGCGCGTGGTCGTGCTCACCGACGACCGACGCATCGGCGATGTGGTGCAGGCATTCGGCGGTGACTTCGAGCTGACGCCCGTGTCGTGCGCCAGCGGCACGGACCGCATCGCCTGGGCCGCGCGCGGCTGGCACGACGCGGACGCCGTGGTCAACGTCCAGGGTGACGAGCCGCTGCTCGACCCCGACCTGGTGACAATGCTCGCGGCCCACCTCGAGAGCGCCGACGACGAGATGGCGACGCTCGCCGCTCCCGCCGACGCCGGGGACGCCACCGACCCCGCGAAGGTGAAGGTCGTCACCTCTCTCGACGGTCACGCCCTCTACTTCTCGCGCGCGCCGATCCCGTTTTCAAGAGACCCCAGCGCGGCGCCGATGCGGCGCCACGTGGGGCTGTACGGCTACCGGCGGGCCACGCTGCTGCGGCTCGCGGCACTGCCGCCCTCGCCCCTCGAACGCTCCGAAGGCCTCGAGCAACTGCGCGCTCTGGAGCACGGCATCCGCATCCGCGTGCTCGATTGCCAGCACGCCGGCTTCGGGGTCGACACTCCAGAGGACCTGGCTCGGGCAGATACCCTGCTGCGAGCCGAGGCCGCGAAAGCGGCAGCCCATACCCAGCACCCTCGCCGAGCACACGGGAGTACCTGAACATGGCGACCAAGTACATCTTCATCACCGGCGGGGTGGTGTCGTCCCTCGGCAAGGGTGTCGCGGCCGCGTCGGTCGGCGCGATCCTGGAAGCGCGCGGCTTCCAGGTCGCCTTGCTCAAGCTCGACCCGTACGTCAACGTCGACCCCGGCACCATGTCGCCCTACCAGCACGGTGAGGTGTTCGTCACCGACGACGGCGCCGAGACGGATCTCGACCTCGGCCACTACGAGCGCTTCACGCGCTGCAAGACGAGCAAGCTGCACAACTACACCACCGGCAAGATCTACGAGGCGGTGATCAACAAGGAACGGCGCGGCGACTACCTCGGCAACACCGTGCAGGTGATCCCGCACGTCACCGACGAGATCAAGGCCTCGATGACACGGCTGGCCGACGGCAACGACGTGGTCATCGTCGAGATCGGCGGCACCGTCGGCGACATCGAGTCGCTGCCCTTCCTAGAGGCGATCCGCCAGATGCGGCTGGAGCTCGGGCGCACCAACGCCGTCAACATCCATCTAACGCTGGTGCCCTACATCGCCGCCGCGGACGAGCTCAAGACCAAGCCGACGCAACACTCCGTGCGCGAGCTGCGCGCCATCGGCATCCAGCCCGACGTCCTGCTGTGCCGCGTCGATCGCCCGCTGCCCGATGACATGCGCAAGAAGATCGGCCTGTTCTGCAACCTCGAGACCAGCGCCGTCATCGCCGCGCGCGACGTGCCGACCGTGTACGAAGTCCCGCTGATCTTCTGTCGCGAGGGGCTCGACGAGAAGCTGATCGAGCTGCTCAACCTGCCGTCGCACCGCCGCGACCTGTCACCGTGGCAGGTGCTGGTGGAGCGCATCAAGAACCCGCGCGAACACGTGCGGATCGGCATCGTCGGCAAGTACGTCGGGCTGCCCGACGCCTACAAGTCGCTCAACGAGGCGCTCCACCACGGCGGCGTCGCCAACGACGCCGAGGTCGAGCTGGTGTACATCAACGCCGAGGAGATGGAGACCGGCAACTGGCCGAGCGCGATGTTCGACGTGCACGGCCTCCTGGTACCGATCGGCTTCGGGCAGCGTGGCGTCGAGGGCAAGATCAACGCCATTCGCTTCGCGCGCGAGAACCGCGTGCCGATGTTCGGCATCTGCCTCGGTCTCCAGTGCATGGTGATCGAGTTCACGCGCAACCGGTGCGGCATCGCTCGCGCCAACTCCACCGAGTTCGACCCCGACACACCCGAGCCCGTGATCTACATGCTGCGCGACCTGCTCGGGGTCACCGACATGGGTGGCACGATGCGCCTGGGTGGCTACCCGTGCCGGATCAAGGAGGGCACCCTGGCGCACCGGATCTACGGCCAGACCGACATCCGCGAGCGCCACCGGCACCGCTACGAAGTCAACCAGAAGTACCTCCCGGCGCTCCGCGCGCAGGGGCTGGTGATCTCCGGGCTGTCGCCCGACGGCAAATTCGTCGAGATGGTGGAGCTCCCGGACCACCCGTGGTTCCTCGGCTGCCAGTTCCACCCGGAGTACCGCTCGCGACCCGTCGACCCGCATCCGCTGTTCGTGTCCTACATCGCGGCCGCGATCGAGGAGAAGCGGCGGCGCGCGGCGAGCGACCGACCCGCCGAAGAGGCGCTGGCCCTGGCAGCGGCACAGGCCGCGTCCGAGACGAACTGATGCCGGTGGTGCAGACCTTCCCGGTCGCTCCGGGCGTCGAGCTCGGCGGCGGGGGCTCGCTGCCGGTGATCGCGGGCCCATGTGTCATCGAGGGAGAGGATTGGCTCGTCGCGCACGCCCAGACGCTGCGGGCGCTGGCGATTCGACTGTCGCTGCCGCTGGTGTTCAAGGCCTCGTTCGACAAGGCCAACCGCAGCTCGCTCGACTCGTTCCGCGGGCCCGGCCTCGAGGACGGTCTGCACGCGCTCGCCGCAGTGAAGAGGGCCACCGGTCTGTCGCTGCTCACAGACGTGCACGAGCCGAACCAGTGCGAGCCGGCCGCGGCAGTGTGCGACATGCTCCAGATCCCCGCGTTCCTGTGCCGGCAAACGGACCTGCTGGTGGCGGCGGCGCGCACCGGGCGCGTGGTGATGATCAAGAAAGGGCAGTTCGTAGCGCCGGAGGACATGCTGCGCGCGGTCGAGAAGGTCCGCGCCCAGGGCAACGAGAGGGTCGGGGTCATCGAGCGCGGCACTTCCTTCGGCTACCACAACCTGATCGTCGACATGCGCTCCTTCACGGTGCTGCACGAGGACGGCATTCCGGTTCTGTACGACGCCACGCACTCGCTACAGCTTCCGGGAGCGCGCGGTCACGAGAGTGGCGGCGACCGCCGCTTCGCCGAGCCGCTGGCGCGCGCCGCGATCGCCGCTGGTGCTGACGGGCTCTACCTCGAAGTGCACCCCGACCCGGCGTCGGCGAAGAGCGACCGCGAGACGCAGCTCTCCATCGGCCAAGCGGAGGCGCTGCTCGCGAGTGTGCTCACCGTGCACCACGCGCTCGCCGTCGCCGGGCCAGTGGGGGAAGAAAGCCGTGGACGTTGAGATCGTGACGAAGATCGACCCGCAACCCGAGGCCGTTCCGGCGGATCGCTACCGCCGCATCGCCGAACAGGTGCTGCGCACCGAGGCGGCAGCGATCCAGGGACTGCTCGGGCAGCTCGACGAGTCGTTCGACCGGGCCGTCGAGATGATGCGCGCGTGTCGCGGGCGGATCGTGTGCACTGGCATGGGCAAGAGCGGCCACGTGATGAAGAAGGTGGCCGCGACCCTCGCTTCGACCGGCTCGCCGGCGTTCTTCGTCCACCCCGCGGAGGCCATCCACGGCGACCTCGGCATGATCGTCGAGGGGGACGTGGTGCTTGCAGCCTCCTTCTCGGGCACGACCGAGGAACTGCTGCGTCTGCTGCCCGCGCTGCACCACAAGCAGGTCCCGCTCCTCGCCATCACGGGCAATCCGCGGAGTCCCCTCGCCGAGCAGGCAGACCTGCACCTCTCGGCTGCGATCGACCGGGAGGCCTGCCCCCTCAACCTCGCGCCCACCGCCTCGACCACGGTCACCCTCGCGCTGGGCGACGCGCTGGCCATGGCCCTGCTCGAAGCGCGCGGGTTCACCTCCGAGGACTTCGCCCACCTCCACCCGGGAGGCCAGATAGGACGGCGCTTGTTGCGGGTGAGCCAGGTGATGCACCGCGGCGACGCGGTCCCCCGCGTGCCTGTAGACGCGCCCCTGCGCGAGACGATCTACGAGATGAGTCGCAAGACCTTCGGGATCACGGCGGTGACCGACGGCGCGAACCGGCTCGTGGGCGTGGTCTCCGACGGCGACCTGCGCCGGCTTCTCGAGCGCGCCGGCGACGACTCCGGGCTGTTGCGTCGCACCGCCGGCGACTGCATGAAGCCGACCCCCCGCACCATCGACGCCGGCGCGCTGGCCCTCGACGCGCTGCGGCGGATGGAAGACTTCCGCATCACCTCGCTCTTCGTGACCGACGAAGTCGGCTTGTTGCTGGGGATCGTCCACATCCATGACCTGTGGGGCCTGGAGCCTCGCCGCGAGCGGCCAACGCTCTAGGCTGCGGCTCTAGACCGCGCTCTGGGCCCATCGCACTCGCTCCACTCGCTCTGCCATGCCAGTAGCGCCGCCAGATCTGGCCGACCGCGCCCGAGGTGTGCGCTGGCTCGTGCTCGACGTCGACGGCGTGCTGACCGACGGCACGCTGCAGTACGGTCCGGAGGGCGAAGTGATCAAGGGGTTCCACGTCAGGGACGGCCTGGGTGTGCGGCTGGCGCGCGAGGCGGGCCTGGGCCTCGCGTTGATCACGGGTCGCCGCTCCGCCATAATCGAGCGGCGGGCGCGGGAGCTCGGCATCGAGGAGGTCGCGATGGGTGCCAACGAGAAGTTGGCAACGCTGGCGCGGCTGGCCTCGCGCCGAGGGTTCGAGCTACACCAAGTCGCCGCTATCGGCGACGACCTCCCCGACCTGCCCGTGCTGCGGCGATCCGGGATCGCCTACGCGCCCATCGATGCCGTCGCGGAAGTGCGCGACGCCGCCCACGTGGTGCTCCACTCCCGCGGCGGTCGCGGCGCGGTGCGCGAGATGATCGAGCACCTGCTGCGGCAGCGTGGGGAGTGGTCGGGGCTGGTGGCGCGTCTCTTCGGCGCGTGATTCGGGCGGTTGCGACCGGCGGGAGACAGGGTACGCCTTCAGATCATGGCCCTCACGCGCTCGCGGCAGCAGCCTCTCGACGCTGGCGGCGACGTCTGAACGCCTGTGCCACCGCCGCGGCGGCGACTCCCAGCAGGTAGAGGCCGATCGTCGGCAGGGCCACCACACACATGTTGAACATATCGGGCGTCGGCGTGATGAGTGCGGCCAGGAAGAAGATCAGCAACACCGCCCAACGGAAGTGCCGCATCAGGAAACGCGGCGTGACCACACCGAGC
>DATLFI010000245.1:0-3215 GCA_035524895.1 Thermoanaerobaculia bacterium
CGCCGACCAGGACTCATACGAGCGCGACTCCGATGCGGTGACGCTCATCACGCTACACGCGGCCAAGGGGCTTGAGTTCGATGTCGTGTTCATCACCGGCCTCGAGGAGGGCGTGTTTCCGCACGCCCGCGCTCTCGATGACGAGCGCCAGATGGAGGAGGAGCGGCGCCTGGCGTACGTCGGCCTCACCCGCGCCCGGCACCGGCTGTACCTCACCCACGCGGCGACCCGCGCGACCTGGGGGAGGGGCGGTTTCTCGATCCCGTCGCGCTTCCTCCTCGAGATACCGTCCGAGCTGATGCACGGACCCCGACTCGTCGCCCAGGACGAGGACGACGACCAGCGGCCGGCCGACGAACGGGCAGGCGAGAGCTACGACCTGAGCTACATCCTCGGGCCGCGTGGAGCATCGCGGCTCGTCGGGCGGCGGGGCGCATGGGGCTCCAGTAACGGGGGTGCGGCGGCGGCGCGACGGGCCCTGCCGCCGGGTGGCGGCTACACGCCGCCACCCGGGGCGCCGCGACCGGGTGCGCCACGCAAGGACGAGGCCTTCCGACCGTCGCGCGACCTCGCCGCGCGCCGCGAGGCCTACTACAGCGAGCGCCAGGATGGGGACGCAGCCCTTGCGGCTGCCGCGAGCCGCGTCGTTCCTCCGAGACCCAGCGTGCCCGGCGAGCGCCGCTACCGCGATGGCGACAGAGTCCGGCATGCGGCCTTCGGGGAGGGCACCGTGGTGACGTCCAGGCTGACGCGCGACGACGAGGAGGTCACCGTGGCGTTCCCAGAGCGAGGCGTTAAGAAGCTGCTCGCCTCACTCGCCAACCTCGAACTCACCGGCTGATCCTCCGGCCGTTCCAGGGCACCTTCTCTGCGCTCGCACCGCGTCGAGCATTACGCCAGCGTGATGGCCCTCCCTTAGGACGCGACCAAGCCGTCGCCGAGGGCCGCTTCGATGCCCGCCGATCATGGCCACGCTCAGCCGCGACTCAGGAATTGGACGACCACGGCGAAATCCGCCGGTAAGTTGAAGCTAATGCTCAGGCAAGACGCTCAGGTAATGCTGTGCGCGGTATGGCCGAGAAGAAGCGTCGCAGCAAGCTCGAATCGGAGGCGATGCGCCTGCTCCAACCCGCCCTGCGCCACGAAGGCCAGAAGATCAGGACGTTGCGTAAAAGGCGCGGCTGGACGCAGAAGGAGTTGGGCCGTAGGGCCGAACTCAGCCAGCAGACGATCAGCCAGATCGAGCGCGGCGATGGCGCGACGCTCTCGGTTGCGGCGTGGAAGCGGGTCACGATGGCTCTCAATCTGCCGCTCGAGATCAAGGTCGGCCGCGACGCGATGGAGCCGCCGGTTGACGCCGGCCACCTCGGTGTGCAGGAGCTGATCCTCCGGCTGGGACGTGGCGGCGGGTACGCGCGGACCTTCGAGCTGCAAACCAGATCGACCGATCCGATGCGGTCGACGGACGTAGGTCTGGTCGATCACCGCCACCGCCGGCTGTTGCGGATCGAATGCGTCAACTCGTTTGGTGACATCGGCAGTGCCATGCGCTCTTCGGACAGGAAGCAGCGCGAAGCGGAGGGGCTGGCTATTTCGCTCGGCCACGGCGAGCCCTACACCGTGCATGAATGCTGGGTGATCAGGAGCACGCGCCGCAACCGCGAGATCATTGGGCGCTACCCGGAGATCTTCGCCAGTCGATTCACGGGTTCGTCGCGTGCGTGGGTCAGTGCTCTGACCCGTGGCGAAACACCGCCGGATGAGCCCGGGCTGATCTGGTGCGACGTGGGTGCGACGCGAATCTTCGACTGGCGCCGCGCCGGCACTATCCTCGGTCGGTGAGTGAGAAGGACGTCGCCCAGCGGGTGGCAGAGCTACGCGCCGGGATCGAGCGCGCCAATCGCGCCTACTACGAGCTCGACTCACCGGAGATCAGCGACGCCGAGTGGGACGCCATGTTCCACGAGCTGGTCCAGCTCGAGGAGCAGTTCCCCGAGCTGCGCAGATCAGATTCGCCCACGCAGCGAGTCGGCGGCGCGCCATCGATCCAGCTGGCCGAGGTGCGCCACTCCACGCCGATGCTGTCGCTCGGCAATGCCTTTTCGTTCGACGAGTTGCGAGCGTTCGACGCTCGCGTCCGGCGCCTGCTGGGGTTGAGCGAGGACGAGGCCAAGGACCAGCTGCGCTACGTAACCGAGCTGAAGATCGACGGCCTCGCGGTCAGCCTGCGCTACGAACGCGGCCGCTTCGTGCAGGGCGCGACGCGCGGTGATGGGCTGACCGGCGAGGATGTCACCGCCAACCTGCGCACGATCGAGTCCATTCCGCAGCGGCTCGAGGAGGCCGTGAGCGTCGAGGCACGCGGAGAGGTCTACATGCCCAAGGCCGAATTCGCGCGCATCAACGCCGAGCGCGAGGAGGCCGGCCTGCCGCTGTACGCAAACCCGCGTAACTCGGGCGCCGGATCGCTGCGCCAGATCGATCCGCAGGTGACCGCCGGCCGCCGGCTGGCCGCCTGGTTCTACGTGCTCATCGAAGACGGCCGCGTCAACAGCCAGGCCGAGGCCCTCGACCGGCTGGTGGAGCTCGGCTTTCCGGTCGAGCCCAACCGAAGGGGCGGCCTGGATCTCGAAGGCGTGATGCAGTTCATCGAACAGTGGCAGGAGCCACGCCACGAGCTGCCGTACGAGACAGACGGGGTGGTGATCAAGGTCGAGAGCCTCGATTTGCAGCACCGCCTGGGAATGGTGTCGCGCGCGCCGCGCTGGGCGATCGCCTACAAGTACCCGCCAGAGCAGGTGGAGACGACGGTCGAGGACATCGTGCCCTATGTCGGCCGCACCGGAACCCTGACGCCGGTTGCGCACCTGACCCCCGTCAAGGTTGCCGGTTCCACCGTCGCCCGCGCCACGCTGCACAACCTCGACGAGGTGCGCCGCAGGGACGTGCGCATCGGCGATCAGGTCGTGCTGCACAAGGCGGGTGACGTGATCCCCGAGATAGTCCGCTCGATCACCGAGCGCCGCACCGGCACCGAGCGCGAGTTCCAGATGCCCGCGACCTGTCCGGTGTGTGACACGCCGATCGCGCGTGACGAGAACGCGGTGCGGCACTACTGCCCCAACCTCGCCTGTCCGGCTCGGGTGGGGCAGGAGTTCGGCCATTTCGTCGGCCGTGGCGCGATGGACATCGAGGGCGCCGGCTGGAAAGTGCTG
>DATLFI010000246.1:0-14502 GCA_035524895.1 Thermoanaerobaculia bacterium
GGACGTCCAGGAGAAGCTCCAGGCCCCGGACTGCCGCTGGGACCTCGTGATCTGCGATGAGGCCCACAAGATGTCGGCCACCTTCTTCGGCGGCGAGGTCAAGTACACCAAGCGCCATCGGCTCGGCCAGCTCCTCTCGACGCTGACCCGCCACTTCCTGCTCATGACGGCCACGCCGCACAACGGCAAGGAGGAGGACTTCCAGCTCTTCATGTCGCTGCTCGACGGCGACCGCTTCGAGGGACGCTTCCGGGACGGCGTCCACGTCGTCGACGTGG
Source organism: Thermoanaerobaculia bacterium (assembly GCA_035524895.1). Taxonomy (GTDB): domain Bacteria; phylum Acidobacteriota; class Thermoanaerobaculia; order Multivoradales; family Multivoraceae; genus DATLFI01. Next base: position 279 of record DATLFI010000246.1, read on the forward strand.
CCGACCTGATGCGCCGGATGGTCAAGGAGAGCCTGGTCAAGTTCGACGGCACGCCGCTCTTCCCGGAGCGAATCGCGTACACCGTCCCGTACAAGCTCTCCGATCCGGAGGCTCGGCTTTACGCGGCGGTGACCGACTACGTCCGCCAGGAGTTCAACCGCGCCGAGGCGCTCCAGAACGACAAGCGCGCCGGGACCGTCGGCTTCGCGCTCACCATCCTCCAGCGCCGCCTGGCCTCTTCACCCGAGGCGATCTACCAGTCCCTCCGGCGGCGGCGCGAGCGCCTGGAGAGCCGCCTCCGGGAGCTCGAGCTCCTGCAGCGTGGCGTGTCCGTTCAGTCAGCTCTCGTCGCCAGCTCGCCACTCCTCGATCCGGAGGACTTCGAGGACCTCGAAGATGCACCCGAGGACGAGATCGCCGCCGCCGAGGAGGAGATCCTCGACCAGGCGACTGCGGCCCGCACCATCACCGAGCTCGAGGCCGAGATCGCCACGTTGAGAAACCTCGAGTCCCTGGCGGGAAGCGTTCGCCGCAGCGGCACCGACACCCAGTGGAAGCAGCTCGCCGCCCTGCTAGGCGAGATCTTCACCCCGGTCGGGGAGGCCGGCGAGATCGGCGAGCCCGAGGTCCCCTACGGCGCCGGGCCGATCCCCAAGCCGAAGGCCTCCCCCCATCAGAAGCTCATCGTCTTCACCGAGCACCGCGACACTCTGTCTTACCTCCATGAGCGCGTCACCACCCTTCTCGGGCGAGAGGATGCGGTCGTCGTCATCCACGGCAGCATTGGCCGCGAGGATCGCCTCAAGGTGCAGGAGGCGTTCCGCCACGATCCCCAAGTCAGGGTGCTCCTGGCCACCGACGCCGCCGGCGAGGGCATCAACCTCCAGCGCGCGCACCTCATGGTCAACTACGACCTCCCCTGGAACCCGAACCGCCTAGAGCAGCGCTTCGGGAGGATCCACCGCATCGGCCAGACGGAGGTCTGCCACCTCTGGAACCTCCTGGCGGACGAAACGCGCGAGGGCGACGTCTACCGGCGGCTCCTCGAGAAGCTCGAGCAGGCGCGCTCCACGCTCGGCGGCAAGGTCTTCGACGTGCTCGGCAAGCTCCAGTTCGAGGGCAAGCCGCTCCGGGAGCTGTTGATCGAGGCGGTCCGGTACGGCGAGCAGCCCGAGGTCCGAGCGCGTCTCGAGCGGGCGGTCGAGAACGCCTTCGACCGCGAGCAGCTCCAGCAGCTCCTCGAGGAACGGGCGCTGGCTCACGATGCCATGGACTCGAGCCGCGTCCAGAGAATTCGAGAGGACATGGAGCGGGCCGAGGCCAGGCGGCTCCAGCCCCACTACATCGAGTCCTTCTTCAAAGAGGCCTTCTCCCAGCTCGGGGGAACGATCCGCGAGCGCGAGCCGCGGCGCTACGAGGTGCGCCACGTCCCGGCTGCGGTCCGCAGCCGCGATCGACTGATCGGCACCGGCGAGCCCGTCCTCTCGCGATACGAGCGGATCACCTTCGAGAAATCGCTCATCGCGCCGCAGGGGCAGGCGCTCGCCGCCTTCGTCTGTCCCGGCCATCCTCTCCTCGACGCGACGATTAATCTCACGCTCGAGCGCCATCGCGACCTCCTCCGGCGCGGAGCGGTCCTGGTCGACGAGCAGGACTCGGGGACTGCGCCGCGGGTCCTCTTCTACCTCGAGCACGCCCTCCAGGACGCCAGCCGTACCCGCACTGGAGACCGCCGCGTCGTCTCGAAGCGGATGCTCTACGTCGAGCTCGGTCCCGACGGCGCCACCCGGCACCTCCACTACGCGCCCTACCTCGATTACCGCCCGCTCGCGGCGGACGAGCCGGCCCCGGAAGCGATTCTCGCCCGTCCCGAGTGCGAGTGGATCGAACGGAGCCTCGAAGAGCAGGCGATGGGCCATGGAATCGCCGAGGTCGTACCCGGGCACCTCGCCGAGGTGCGAGGCCCACGCCTCGAGCTGGTCGAGAAGACCCGAGCCGCCGTCCAGGACCGCCTCACCAAGGAGATCATCTACTGGGACCACCGCGCCCAGGAGCTCCGGCACCAGGAGGACGCGGGCAAGACCAACGCCCGCCTCAACTCGACCGAAGCCAGAAAGCGGGCGGACAACCTCCAGGCCCGGCTCCAGAAGCGCCTCGGGGAGCTCGACCAGGAGGCCAAGATCTCGCCCCTCCCGCCCGTCGCCCTCGGCGGCGTCCTGGTCGTTCCGGCCGGCCTGATCGCCAAGATGACCGGCCGGGAGCCGGCCCCGGCCAGCCACCCCACGAACACCCAGGAGTCCGCCGCCCGCGCCCGAACGCTGGTCATGGAGCAGGAGCGGGCCCTCGGCTTCGTTCCGTTCGATCGAGAATTCGAGCAGCTCGGCTATGACATCGAGAGCCAGATCCCCGGCACCGGGCGGCTCCGTTTCCTCGAGGTCAAAGGACGGGTCGCCACCGCCGACACCGTGACCGTAACCCGCAACGAGATCCTCTACTCCCTGAACAAGCCGGAGGACTTCATCCTCGCCCTGGTCGAGTGGCTGGACGACGGCGGCAGCCGTGTCCGCTACCTCCGCCGGCCCTTCAGGAGGGAGCCGGATTTCGGCGTGACCAGCGTGAACTACGACTTCGGGGAGTTGCTGGCGAGAGCGGAGGAGCCCTTATGAGCCTGTTCGAAGACACCAACCCGCGCGCGCTGAAGGACCTCCTGTCCGAGATCCACAACCGGACGACCGCCCTACCGGACTTCCAACGGGACTTCGTCTGGGAGCCGGGAGCGACGCAGGAGCTGATCGTCTCGATCGCCAACAACTACCCGGCGGGGAGCATCCTGCGCGTCCGCGACGCAAAGCGGGTCTTCGCCGCCCGCGAGTTCGAAGGGGCTCCGCGGCTCGATGGTGCGCTACACACCTTCCTCGTCCTCGACGGCCAGCAGCGGCTCACCTCGCTCTATCAAGCATTCTACGGTGTCGGCGAGCACCGCTACTTTCTCAACCTTCGCAAGCTAACCGATGGCGTCGATTTCGAGGAGTCGATCTTCCACGTGCGCGCCACCACTAAGTGGGCCAAGGCTCGGGAGGAGTTCGCAGTCCAGGCGAAGGAGCTGCTGCTTCCGCTCTCGGTGCTGAAGGGCGGCGCTGGAGGCTTCGGGAAGTGGGGCCGTTCGGTTGCGCGTCACCTTTCGGATACGGAACGCATCGCGCTCGAGGATGCGCTCGATGCCGTCGAGGAGCGGTGGATTCGTACCATCGACGACTACCACTTCCCGGTAGTGACCCTCTCGGACGAGACCGAAGCCGATGCGCTCTGCACGATTTTCGAGACCTTGAACCGAACCGGCGTGAAGCTGAGCGTTTTCGAGCTTCTGACCGCGCGCTTCTGGCCCAAGGACATCAACCTCCGAGCCCTCTGGGACAAGGCTTTGGCCGATCAGCCGGTCATCGCCGACTTCGACGTCGATCCCTATTACGTCCTGCAAGGCATCTCGCTCGCAAGCCGGAAGGCGCCCTCGTGCAAGCGCAGTGACGTGCTGAACATGGCTCCGTCCGATATCACCGACTGGTGGGACAAGGTCGTGCTCGGGCTCGCCGCCGGGCTCGAGATCCTGCGCGACGACTGCAAGGTGATGCTGCCCAAGTGGCTGCCGTACCAGACCATGCTTCCGCCGCTCGCCGCGGTCCTGGCTCGGGCGGGCAGTCCGAAGAACGCCGAGGCCGGAGCACACCGCGAGAAGCTCAAGCAGTGGTTCTGGTGTGCAGTCTTCGGCCAGGTCTACGAGAGTGCGCCGAACAGCAAGTCTGCGAAGGACGTCGTCGAGATCCTCGCATGGTTCACGGGCGGCGAGACGCCCGAGTCGGTCGCGGCATTTCGGTTCGACCCGCGGGCACTGCGCGACGTGACTCCACGCCAGCGTTCGATCTACCGCGGCGTGATCAACCTGATCCTAGGAGCCGGTGCCCGCGACTTCCATACCCAGGCCATGATCACCGGCAAGCTGATGACCGAACAGGGGATCGACGATCATCACGTCTTCCCGGCCAAGTACCTGGAGCGCTGCGGGATTGCGCCGACACGGATACGCGACTGTGTGCTCAACCGCACCCTTATCGACCGCACCACCAACCAGATGATCAGCGACCGGGCGCCCTCGGATTACCTCGCCGAGATCCGCAGCACGCCCGGCTTTCCATTCGAGAACGTCTTGGCCTCCCACAGCCTGCCCGCGGGAGCTGAGTCGCCCCTGCTGAACGATGACTATGAAGAATTCTTGTCATGGCGCCAAGATCGGCTCTGGCAGGAAATCCGTCGCGTCACGGGCGCGACCGTGGCTGCAGATCTCGAAGCTGATGCCAAGGACCTGGAATGAAGCCCCGCAAGAAGCTCATAGAAGTAGCTCTCCCGCTCGACGAGATCAACAAGGCCTCGGCGCGGGAGAAGTCGATCCGGCATGGGCATCCTTCGACGCTCCACTTGTGGTGGGCGCGGCGACCGCTGGCGGCGGCGAGGGCGGTGATCTTCTCGCAGATGGTGGACGACCCTTCGGGGTACGTCGACGTGCTGCTCGGCGACCCGAAGATCCGCCGGAGGGCGGAGAGCGTGCTCAAGGCTCGGCGGAAGGTGTGGGAGGAGGCGAAGGCGACGGAGGAGAGGGCGGTGGGTGGCGGAGTCGAGGCGCAGGTGCCGGCGCCGGGACCGGAGCCGGTGCTCGAGGAGATCGCGGCCGAGATCGAACGGGAGCGGCTGTTCGACATCATTCGCGCGCTGGTGAAGTGGGAGAACACCACCAACGAAACCGTGCTGCAGGCGGCACGGGACGAGATCTGGCAGAGCTGGCGGCGGACCTGTGCCGAGAACGCGGGCCATCCGCGGGCGAAGGAGCTGTTCGACCGCCACAAGCTCCCCGCCTTCCACGACCCGTTCGCCGGCGGCGGAGCGCTGCCCCTGGAGGCGCAGCGGTTGGGGCTGGAGGCGTATGCGACCGATCTCAACCCGGTGGCGGTGCTGATCAATAAGGCGATGATCGAGATCCCGCCGAAGTTCGCGGGGAGGCCGCCGGTGAACCCGGAGTCACGGGCCGACAAGAGCCTCTTCGCGCGTGAATGGAAGGGCGCGCAGGGCCTCGCCGAGGACGTGCGGTCCTACGGCCGGTGGATGCGCGACGAGGCCGAGAAACGCATCGGGCACCTCTACCCGAAGATCAAGGTCACCGCCGAGATGGTGGAGGAGCGGCCGGACCTGAAGCCCTACTCGGGCCGAAACCTCACCGTGATCGCCTGGCTCTGGGCGCGCACGGTGAAGAGCCCGAACCCGGCGTTCGCGCAGGTGGAAGTGCCCCTTGCTGCGACGTTCATTCTCTCGACCAAGCCTGGCAAAGAGGCGTATGTCGAGCCGTTGATCGAAGACGGCGGGTATCGGTTTATCGCGAAGGTGGGCAAATCGAAGGATGCTGAGGGGGCGAAGGAGGGTACCAAGCTCTCTCGCGGGGCGAACTTCCGGTGCCTAATGTCAGGGACGCCGATCGCGGGCGAATACATCAAGGCCGAAGGCAGGGCTGGCCGATTGGGCGCGCGGATGATGGCGATCGTTGCTGAGGGTGATCGAGGGCGCGTCTATCTTGCCCCCACCCCGGAGCACGAGGCGGCGGCGTTCGAGGCGAAGCCCGGTTGGAAGCCGGATGTCGAGTTCTTCCAGCAGGCGCTCGGCTTCCGCGTCGGCAACTACGGCATGACGAAATGGAGCGACCTCTTCACCTCTCGCCAGATCACGGCGTTGACGACCTTCGCCGATGTGGCAAGAGAAGCGCGCAACCGCGTGGAGCGAGATGCGCTGACCGCCGGCGTGGCAGCCGAGCCAAACACCCTCAACGCCGGCGGCTCCGGCGCGACCGCCTATGCTGACGCAGTCGCCGTGTGTTTGGCATTTGCCCTCGATAAGAGCGCTGTATATTGGAACAGCCTTTGTCCTTGGCTGAACCAACCCAAGAACGAGATCGTCGGAAACTCCTTCTCGCGCCAAACAGTGCAAATGGTCTGGGATTACGCTGAAGCCAACCCATTCTGCGACTCTGGGGGAAACATCAGCAAGCAACTCGACTACATCGTCAAGTTTCTCGTGGAACAGTGTTCGGTGATCGCAGGGCACGCCGAGCAAGCGGATGCTGCCACTCAACATTTGAGTCGCGGATGCGTTATTTCAACTGATCCTCCGTACTACGACAACATTGGCTATGCTGATCTCTCCGACTTCTTCTACGTGTGGCTTCGACGCGCGCTCAAGCCGGTGTTTCCGAATCTCTTTGGGACACTTGCTGTGCCGAAGGCCGAGGAGCTGGTAGCGACACCACACCGTCACGGCGGTAGAGAGCAGGCAGAGTCCTTCTTCCTAGCTGGCATGTCGCAGGCGATGCAGCGGCTCGCAGAGCAGGGTCACCCTTCGTTTCCAGTTACGGTCTACTACGCTTTTAAGCAGGCTGAGGGCGAGGGGGATGCAGGCCCTGCTAGCACGGGTTGGGAGACCTTCTTGGATGCTGTCATCCGTGCTGGCTTCTCAACCACCGGCACCTGGCCGATGAGGACTGAACGGCCGGGGAGAATGAGGGATTTCGAATCCAACGCCCTCGCTTCCAGCATCGTCCTCGTCTGCCGTCCGCGCGCCGCCACCGCCCCCACTGCCACGCGCCGCGAGTTCGCCACCGCACTCAAGGCCGACCTGCCGCAGGCGCTCGCTCACCTCCAGCGTGCCAACATCGCGCCGGTGGACCTGGCGCAGGCGGCGATCGGCCCGGGTATGGCGATCTACACCCGCTACTCCAAGGTTCTCGACGCCGAAGGCAAGGAGCTCACTGTACGAAAAGCTCTCGCGCTGATCAATGAGACCCTCGACGAGGCGCTGGCCGAGCAGGAGGGCGACTTCGACGCCGACACCCGCTGGGCGCTCACCTGGTTCGAGCAGCAGGGTTTCGCCGAAGGCGAGTACGGCATAGCCGAGCAGCTCTCCAAATCCAAGAACACAAGTGTTCAAGGCATGAAGGACGCGGGCATCCTGGACAAGAAATCCCCCGGCGGCAAGGTCCGCCTCCTCCGGCCCGGCGAGCTGCCCGCCGACTGGGATCCCGCCACCGATCCGCGCCTGACCGCCTGGGAGATCGTCCACCACCTGGTCCGCGCGCTCGAAGCAGGCGGGGAGAGCGCCGCGGCCGACCTGGTCGCCAAGCTCGGCGCCAAGGCCGAGCTCGCCCGCGAGCTCGCCTACCGCCTCTACATCCTCTGCGAGCGCAAGAAGCGCGCCCCCGAGGCCCTCGCCTACAACGGGCTCGTTCAGAGCTGGCCCGAGATTGCCCGCTTGGCGCAGCATCAACCGAAAGCGAGCCCTGAGCAGGAGGAGCTGTTCTGATGCTAACTCAACTGGCTCTCCAGAACTTCAAATCCTGGGAGGATACCGGGAAAGTTCGCATTGCGCCACTGACGGCGCTCTTCGGAACCAACAGCTCCGGCAAAACCAGCATTATCCAGTCCCTTCTTCTCTTGAAACAGACAACCGATTCGCCTGACCGAACGCAGACATTGAACTTGGGGGACGACCGTAGTCTCGTCGACCTCGGTACCTTCCAAGATCTTCTTTTCGGACATGATCCAGATCGGAAGCTAGCGCTGAGCTTTTCCTGGAAGCTACTCCAGCAACTCCAAGTCGTCGACCCATCGAAGAAAAAAGCGGCGCTCTTCACTGGCGATGAACTCATGTTCAGTACCACAATTCAACTGAGTTCAACAGGGCCCCGGGCGTTGGGTCATCCAATTGTTAAAGACATGCGTTATGGCTTCTCAGGTCGCGAGTTTGGGATGACCCAGGTATCGCAAAAGCCGGAGTATGACCTCCTAGGCCCGGAGGGGTTTAAGTTCGTTCGCAGCCAAGGTCGGCCATGGAAGCTGCCGCCGCCCGCCAAGTGTTACGGTTTCCCGGATCAGGTGCGCGGGTACTATCAAAATGCTGCCTTCCTTTCAGATTTTGAGCTCCAGTTAGAAGAACTCTTTGCCCGCCTGTTTTACCTAGGACCACTTCGTGATTATCCAAAACGGCAATACTCTTGGGCAGGTTCTCAGCCAGCCGACATGGGCCGTCGAGGCGAGCGAGTAGTCGATGCGCTACTTGCCGCCCGCGAGTCTGGTGTGACGATCTCCCGCGGTAGGGGCCGAAGGCGACAGACCCTGGAAGAGAGAGTCGCTGAGTGGTTTGCAGAGCTCGGTTTGATCAGCTCATTCGAAGTGCGCCCGATCACCGAGGGCGGAAAACTCTTTCAGGTGTGGGTGCAACGCAACCCCTCGGCTCCTGAGGTTCTGATTACAGATGTGGGATTCGGAGTGTCACAGATTCTTCCCGTGATCACTCTTTGTTACTACGCCCCGGTGGGATCGACGCTCATCCTCGAGCAACCAGAAATTCATTTGCATCCCAAGGTTCAGGCAGGACTCGCTGATGTACTTATCGATACTGTCAAGACCCGTGAAGTTCAGATTATCGTCGAGAGCCACAGCGAGCATCTGCTGCGCCGCCTCCAGCGCCGAGTCGCTGAAGGTGGACTCGAACCCACCCAGGTAGCACTGTACTTCTGTAATATGGAAAAGGGTGCCTCTCGCCTCACCGAGCTAGAGCTTGACCTGCTCGGGCGGATCAGTAACTGGCCCGAGGATTTTTTTGGCGACCAATTTGGCGAAATCGCCGCAATGAGTGAGGCTATAAGTAAACGAAAGAGGGATCTGGTGAAGTGAGAAACCCGGTCGTGGTTGACACGAACGTCGCTGTCGTGGCGAACGGCTTAGCAGCGGGAGTAAATGCTGACTGTGTGCTTGCGTGCATTAGACATCTTTCTCTAATTCGGCGCGAGCACTGCCTTCTAGTTGATGGGAGCGGCCTGATCGTGGAAGAGTACCGGCGTAATCTGTCCCCATCAGGCCAGCCAGGGCCCGGCGACGCTTTTTTTAAATGGCTATGGGACAATCAGGTAACAGAGGATGTCTGTAAGCAAGTGCTTATCACGCCTACCCACGGTGATGATCGAGGCTTCGAGGAGTTCCCTGAGGATATGGAGCTGAGTAGGTTCGACCGTGACGACCGAAAATTTGTGGCGGTTGCCCTTGCGAGCGAGGCGCAGCCGCCAATCGTCAACGCCTCCGATACGGACTGGTGGCACTTTCGCGAGGCGCTTACACGTAACGGATTGCGACTGAAGTTCCTGTGTCCAGAGTTAATGACGGGAGAGGGGTGATATGGCCACTACCAACCACGACCGCGTCGGTAAGGCCCTCGAGGCCCTTAAGGCGGGGTTGGTGCCGTTCGTCAAGCGGGAACTGACAAACCTTTACAGGGACGAGGCGCTCGCCGAGGCTCAAAAGCTGCTCGGCCCGACGACCGGTCTCAGGGCGGATCGGCCGTTCGAGGAGTGGGACGCGGCGGTCCTGCTGAAGGTCATGTGGAGTGGATGGAATGCGGTCTTCCGGAAGACCCTCGGGCAGGCGGAGCGGACGCTCGTGAGTGAGCTGCGGTCGGCGCGCGACCGGTGGGCGCACCAGGAGCCGTTCTCGACCGACGACGCCTACCGCGCGCTCGACTCCGCAGTGCGCCTCCTGACCGCGGTCTCGGCGCCGGAAGCGGCCGAGGTAGAGAAGATGAAGATGGAGCTCCTCCGAGTCCGCTTCGACGAGCAGATGCGGACCGAGAAGCGGCGCTCGGCGGGGACGGCGATCGAGACTCCGGCCGATACCCAGCTCAAACCCTGGCGCGAGGTCGTGAGCCCGCACCGGGACGTGGCGAGCGGCCGGTATCAACAGGCCGAGTTCGCGGCCGACCTCTGGCAGGTGCACCTGGGAGAGGGATCGGACGAGTACCGCCGGCCGTTCGAATTCTTCCGGCGGACCTACCTAACGGACAGCCTGACGGGGCTCCTCACGAACGCCATCCGCCGGTTGGCCGGTACGGGCGGCGATCCGGTCGTCCAGCTCCAGACCAACTTCGGGGGCGGCAAGACCCACTCGATGCTGGCGCTCTACCACCTCTTCTCCGGGGAGGATCCCGCCAAGCTCGCGGGCCTGGACGGCATTCTCAAGGAGTCGGGAACGAAGGAGAAGCTCCCGGAGGTTCGGCGCGTCGTCCTGGTCGGCAACAAGATCTCACCCGGCAACCCGGTGAGCAAGCCGGGCGGCACCGTGGTGCGGACGCTCTGGGGAGAGCTTGCCTGGCAACTCGGCCAGGCCGCCGGCGGCCAGAAGGAGGCTGAGAAGGCCTACAGGCGGATCGCAGCCGACGACGCGCGGGCGACCAGCCCCGGCGACGCGCTGCGGGAGCTGCTGAACGAGTACGGGCCGTGCCTCCTCCTCATCGACGAGTGGGTGGCCTACGCCCGCCAGCTCCACGAGGGTGGCGACCTGCCTGGGGGGAGCTTCGAGACCCACTTCACCTTCGCCCAGGCCCTCACCGAGGCGGCCAAGGCCGCTAGAGCGTGTCTCCTGGTGGTGAGCCTCCCCTCGTCTGAGGCGAGCGGCTCGCCGCACTCGGGGGTCGAGGACGTCGAGGTTGGGGGCGAGCGCGGCCGGGCCGCCCTCCAACGGCTGCGCAACGCCATCGGACGGGTCGAGTCCTCCTGGCGGCCGGCCAGCGCCGAAGAGGGCTTCGAGATCGTGCGCCGGCGGCTGTTCGAGCCCTTGATCGACCGCCCGCAGTTCGTGGCCCGCGACAGCACGGCGCGTGCCTTCTTCGATCTTTACCGTACGCACAGCGACCAGTTCCCTCCGGAGTGCGGGCAAGCCGATTACGAGCAGCGGCTCAAGGCGGCCTACCCCATCCACCCGGAGGTCTTCGACCGCCTGTACTCGGACTGGTCGACACTCATCAACTTCCAGCGGACCCGCGGCGTGCTGCGCTTGATGGCAGCCGTCATCCATAGCCTTTGGGAGAAGGGGGACCGGAATCCGCTGATCCTGCCGGCGAGCGTCCCGATCGACGACCGGCCGGTGCAGTTCGAGCTCACCCGCTACCTTTCGGAGAACTGGGTGCCGGTGATCGAGAAGGATGTCGACGGCCCGAACGCCTTGCCGCTCCAGATCGACCGCCAGGTCGCAAGCCTCGGCAAGTACGCCGCCTGCCGGCGGGTCGCACGGACCATCTACCTCGGGTCCGCGCCCACGGTAGGGGCGGCTCATCAGGGGATCGAGGATCGCCGCATCCAGCTCGGGTGCGTGATGCCGGGCGAGCCCGCCACCGTCTTCGGCGACGCGCTTCGCCGCCTGGCGGCCGCCGCGACCTACCTGTACCAGGACGGGGTTCGGTACTGGTACTCCACCCAGCCCACCGTCACCAAGCTGGCGGAGGATCGGGCGGAGCAGCTCCGGCGCGACCCGGACAAGGTGGCTGAAGAGCTCGCGGAACGTCTGCGGCGCGACCTGCACCGCCGTGGGAGCTTCAGCAGGATCCACAGGTTGCCCGTCGGGCCGCACGAGGTTCCGGACGACCTCGATACGCGGCTAGTGGTACTGAGCGCGGACCACCCCTACTCCCGAGGCGCGGAAGGAAGTGCCGCCCTGATCGAGGGGAAGAGGATCCTGGAGCTCCGCAGCACGGCTCCGCGGCGGTTCCGGAACGCGCTCGTCTTTCTCGCTGCCGACCAGGCTCGGCTCGAGCAAGATCTCTACGTTGCATTGCGGCGCTATCTCGCCTGGAAGTCCATCGTGGAGGAACGCGAGGGGCTCAATCTTTCGCCGCACCAGCTCAAGCAGGCGGAGAAGCAGAGGGACGCGGCCGAGCGAACGGTGGAGGCTCAGCTCCCTGAGGCGTACCACTGGCTGCTCGTGCCCCATCAGAAGGACTCGAAGACTCCCATGGAGTGGCGCCCCATCCGCCTCGCGGGCCAGGAGCCGCTCGCGGAACGCGCGAGTCAGAAGCTCCAGAAAGAGGACCAGCTCCGCACAGTCATGGGTGGCACCGTTCTCCGTCACGAGATTGACGCCGTCCCGTTGTGGCGCGGGGACGAGAGGCAGCACGTTTCGATTCAGCAGATCCTCGAGGACTATGCCAGCTACCCCTTCCTACCAAGGTTAGCCGACGGCGCGGTCCTCTACCGCGCCATCGAGGACGGCCTGGGCCTGCTGACCTGGGAGACGGAGACCTTCGCTTACGCCGAGAGCTGGGACGAGGAAGCCGGCCGATTACTAGGTCTGCGAGCCGGCGAGCGCCGCACCATCGCCCCGGGCGATCCGGGTCTTCTCGTGAAGCCCGAGGCCGCCCGCGCACAACTCGACGCCGAGGGAGTAACCATGCGAGCCGGGGCCACGAGTGCAGCGACGGGCGCAGGATCCGGAGAAGCGGCAGGGGCCGAAATAGCCGCCGGAGCCGAAGAAAAAGGGGCTCCAGAGACTGGCCCACGCCGCTTCCACGGCACGGTAACGCTCGACTCGGCTCGCGTCGGGCGTGACGCCGGCCAGATCGCCGACGAGGTCATCTCCCACCTCGTCGGCCTCGTCGGCTCGAAGGTCGAAGTGACGTTAGAGATCGAAGCCAAGATCCCCGATGGCGCCCCCGACCGCGTCGTGCGGATCGTCACCGAGAACAGCCGTACCCTTGGGTTCACTAGTCAGGGGTTTGAGAAGGAGTAAGCCGAGCGTCGTGCGCAACTAAGCCATCTGAACGACTGAAGCGCAGGAGGGTTCTGGCTTCACGAGCTGGCACGCCTCCCAGCCTTGGGTTGAAAGGCGACACGGCTACACAGGTGAAGAAGGAACAGGAACGGAGCGCTTGTGAACGATCCGCATCGTCCATCCTCCCCTCTTGTCATCGGAATCGACCCAGCTCCGAAGAAACCAGCCGCGATCTGGAGTGAGGATGGGCTGACCAGACTACCTCCAGCAGCGCTTAGGACCTTTCTCGAGATCAAGATCGCCGGACCGCGTGCCATAATCATAGTTTGGGACTCACCGCTAGCCTTCAGTCCGACGGAGGGCTTCTCTGACCGGCCCATCGACCGAGCCGCTCGAGCCTGGCGCTCAGAGAAGGTCCGTGAGGGACGGATCGAAGACAAAGCAGTGGCCGTCAGACCTTTCTCCGGCTGCCCTCACTGGGCGATTTCCTGCCACGCGCTCGGCCTACCCTTTGGCGACACGATCGATGACCTGACTCTGTACGCACCAAATGAAGCGGACCCGAAGCCGGACCATGGATTGGTGGTCGAGGTACACCCAGCCGTCGCACTTGCGGCACTGTGGATCGACCGGCAGATCGAGGGTTCATTCCCTCGATACAAAGGCTCCAAGGCCGAACGAGGCGGGCCGAAAGCGATCGCCGAACGACTCGACTTCCCTGTAGAAGCCAGTGAGGATGACGACGCGCTGGACGCGTTCGTGGCGTACTACCTCGGCAGGCAGGTGGCGCGGGGCGAGTCGGCTGTCGTGGGTGTAACTAACAGAGGAAGCTACCTCCTCCCTACGGGGCAGAGCGCCGCCGAGATCAGCCGCAGGTGCCTGGACGAAGGGTGAATTCCGCAAGGTGGATAGAGAGTGGCCGAGATCTTCTGGAATTCGGGAGAGACCGAGGCCTTCGAGGGCCTCGATGTCCTCGGCTATCGTAGAGTAGATCAGGCCTCGAACGCCAATGGGGGGCGGGAATCACCACCATCTCCTATCGCGCTCGGTACCTCTCGCTCCTTCTTTGGGTCCTCGAGGAGCTGTTCGACAGCTGGCTCGCAGGAGGAGGAGGTCGAAGTACATTCGACAAGAATAAACTCGACGCAGTTGGTCTACCTCCACGGCGTTGTGAAGGGCCGGTACCTGGCGGCGTGGCCGGTCTTCGTGGTCGGCGACGACCCGCGCGCCCGCACCTTCAGGGTGGCGGTCGACGATGAGCGGATGCTGCTTCCTCTCGCCGTCGAGGCGGGCGAGGGGCACTGGGTGGCGGAGGGCGAGGCGGACGCCCGGCGCCGGTACGTGACTTCGCTCGTCCGCCGGCGGCTCCACCAGCGCTCGTTCCGGGAGCGCGTGCTCCGGGCCTACCGCGAGCAGTGCGCGTTCTGCCGCCTGCGGCACGCGGAGCTCCTGGACGCGGTGCACATCGTGGCCGACCGGGAGGAGCGGGGCGAGCCGCTGGTGCGCAACGGCGTCTCCCTCTGCAAGCTCCACCACGCGGCCTTCGACGCCCTGTTCTTGACCATCCGGCCGGACGACTACCGGATCGTGGTGCGCGAGGA
>DATLFI010000247.1:0-19588 GCA_035524895.1 Thermoanaerobaculia bacterium
ATCGCTTGCAGCATGTCGAGCGGCTCGCGCGCGAGCAGCCGCTCCAGCTCGAGCTGCCCGGAATCGCCGAGCTCCCGCAGCAGGGTCGCAGGGTCGAGCGCGTGGAGCTCGGGACGCCCGACGGTCGGCACCCAGTAGTCGCGGAACGCAGTCAGCGAGCCGAGGTGGCCGTAGAGCGAGATCGAGTCGTCGAGTAGCCGCCGCTTGCCGTGCAGCGCGTAGAGGTTCTCGAGGTCGAGCACGAACACGTCCTCGAGCTCCGCGGCCACGTCGGCGAGCACCAGGTTCACCTCGCGCGCCAGGTTCAGGAAGCTGTCGCGCCCGCGGTCCGCCAAGCCAAGGGGCGTCGAGGTCGGCACCGGGACGTTGTGTAGCACGATCGGGCAGCTCGTCACCCGGCGACAGGCACCGAGCACCTGGCGCAGGAGCGCACGCACGTCCTCGGGGCCGAGGCTGTGCGGCAGCGCCCCGGCGAGCAGGCTCGCGCCGCCTGCAGGGCGGTTGGCCGCGGAGACGCTCGCGCCGTCGCGCGGGAAGCGAAACAACCGGCTGATGACCTCGCCACCGCCCAGGAACACCGCGTCGGGCTGCTTCTCGCCCAAGAGCGCGAAGTCGGTCGCGGCCGTCGCGAAGGCTTCGACGCGAATACCTTCGCTCGCGGCGAGCTCGCGAAAGAGATCCACGTTGAGCTGGACCTCGCAGGCACCCATGAAGACCACCTTCAGGTGGTGCTTCGGCGCCGGCGCTTCGCTCGACCCGATGCCCTTGGCCAGATCGAGCGTCCAGGCGAAGTTGCGCTCGCCACCGGTCTTGAGCGGCGTCAAGGCCTCCCCGGAGGTGACTACCTGGCTGCCGAGGATTCGCCGGGCGATCTCCGCCTCGTCCCCGGCGCCGGTGTCGAAGAGGAGGTTCGCCGCGAGCAGGTCGCCGAGGGTCGCAAGGAGCGCACTTTGCGGCTTCCCAGAGGCCTTCGAGGCCTCGACCACCCAGTCGCCCACCCGGGCCGGGGTCGCGAAGGCGTCGAGGATGGCCTTGACCTCGCCCAGGATCGTCAGCCGCCTGCCGACCAGCGCATTGGCGACCACGTAGAGGTCGTCTCGAAGCCACAGCTCCTGGACGAAACCAGAGCGCACCAATGTCAGGTCGCGCAGGCGATCGATCTGGGCGTCATCCACGGCTCAACTCCGGTCCTCCGGACCTCGCCGGTCTCGCGCCGTCGAGCTGGCTCGCAGTCTCCACAGCCAGCGCGCCGCCCTGGTTCGGGGACCTCAGCCCAGGACAACGAGAAGGCAGGCGGACACCGGTCCGCGATGATATCCGCGAGAGCGAGCTCGGCCACCTTGCTTGGCTTGCGCCCCGCCGCACCGCAGACGTGACGGTTGGCAGGCGGACGGCTCGGCACAAACGTGCTATGGTCTATCTGCGAGAGAGCGTTTGCCCAGATCTCCGGCACGCCCAGAATCGGGAAACCCCGAGTCCCCCCGAAGTCAGTCGTACCCATCGACAGGTCAGCGAGCTCCCGTCCGAAGGTTCCGGTGTTCGGAATCGAGTCCAGTTAGAGTACGTCCGGCCGTAGCGCCGGGCCGAGTTTCGAAGAAAGATCGAGTTAGACAAATGAAGAAGCTATATGTGGGCAACCTGCCCTTCTCCGCCACCGAGAGCGAGCTCAACACCCTGTTCTCCGAGTACGGCGAGGTTTCGAGCGTTGCCGTAGTCATGGACCGCGACACCGGTCGTCCGCGAGGCTTCGGCTTCGTCGAGATGGATGCCGACGGCGCCACGAAGGCGATCGGCGCGCTCAACGAGAAGGACTTCAACGGCCGCAACCTGACCGTCAACGAGGCGCGTCCTCGCGAGGGCGGCGGCGGCGGCAGGTCCAACAGCAACAGCAACCGGCGCTGGTAGGCCGAGCACGGATCGGCGGTCCGGGTTCTCGGGAGCTCGGTACCATCGCCGGACCGTGTTCGACGTCTCCAGCACACGTCAAAGGCCCTCTCTAAGAGAGGGCCTTTTTCGTCGAGGACCCGGACACCTCGCGCGCGAGGCGCTGCGGGCACTTGCCGTGTACCGGGACGACGAGGCGCTGGCCGACAGAGTCCGTGCCGCGACCGAAGCGCGCAACACGTCATGATCTGGGGATGTGCAGGAACCTTCGCTACCTGATCGTCTTGGGGCTGGCGTGGCTCGGCCCCTCGCAGCCAGCCTCCGCGGCGCCCGGAGCCCAGTCCGAGACCGGACCGACGGCCGAACGTCGCATCGCCGTCACCGTCGACGATCTTCCCGTCATCTCGACTACGGCCGATGCGGCGGTGTGGGCCGACGTCACGGCGCGACTGGTCGAGACCTTTCGCAAGAACGAGATACCGGCGATCGGCTTCGTCAACGAGACCAAGCTCGCCAGCAACGGCGGCGACCCCGACCCGGTGCGAGTCGCGCTGCTCGGGCGCTGGCTGGAAGCGGGGCTCGAGCTCGGCAACCACGGCTTCGCGCACCTCGACCTGCACCGCGTTCCGGCGGCTGAGTTCGAGGCCGACGTGCTGCGCGGCGAGCGCGTGCTGCGCCCGCTGCTGGCGCGCCGCGGCCTGGAGCCGCGCTTCTTTCGCCACCCCTACCTGCATACCGGCACGGACCTCGAGACGCGCGACCGGGTGGCAACGTTCCTGGAAGGACACGGTTACCGTGTCGCGCCCGTGACGGTCGACAACTCCGATTGGATCTTCGCCCGAGCCTACGACCATGCGCTCGATCGAGGCGACGAGGCGGCGGCGACGCGGGTGGTCGAAGCGTATGGCCCCTACATGGAGGCGATGGTCGCGTTCTACGAGGACCAGTCGCGCGCGATCCTCGGAAGGGAGATCCCGCTGGTCCTGCTCGTGCACGCGAACCGCCTCAACGCGGCGGGCTTCGACGACGTCGCAAGGCGCCTGCGAACGCGGGGCTACACGTTCGTCTCACTCGACGACGCGGTCGCGGATCCCGCCTATACCTCGGAGGACCGATACGTAGGACGGGGCGGGATCTCGTGGCTGCACCGCTGGGCGATCACTCGCGGCGTCGCGCCCTCGACCTTCCGCGGCGAGCCGACGACGCCGGAGTGGGTCCAAGAGCTCGCCGGCATCAGTGAATGACCCCTTCGAGGCTCAGTCGAAACGCACCGTCGCGCCAGGAGTCGTCGTACTTCCAGACTCCGTTCTCGCGGTCCATGCGCGCCTCGCCCCGCACCTTTCCCCAATGCTCTTCCGCCTCGAACAGCAACACCGCACGATCGCCGTCGACGTAGCCGCCCGCGATCTTCGGCTGGGCGGGGACCTTCTCGGAAACGAGCGCGTGTTTCTCCTTTCCGAGGGGAGCGCATCATGCCACTTCCCGTGCCCCACCGTAGCCAGCGGCGGTGACCTTAGACTTCCGCCTCGGAGGGGGATCCCATGCTTCCAACCCTGGTCCTGCGGGCGAGCCGGCGCGTCACGTTCCTCGCCTCGTTCCTTGCTTTCCTCGTAGCGGCAGCGCCGCTCCTCGCTCTTCCGCGGGACGTCGGAAAGCTGCTGGACGCCCTGCCGTTCCGGCACATCGGCCCGATCGGCAACCGAGTCTCGGCGGTCGCCGGGGTACCGGGGCAACCGGGCACCTACTACGCGGGCGCCGCGTCGGGCGGCGTGTTCCAGACGAAGGACGGCGGCATCACCTGGCAGCCGATCTTCGACGGCCAGTCGGCCGCTTCGATCGGCGCTCTGGCAGTGGCGCCGTCGGACCCCAACGTGGTCTGGGTCGGCACCGGAGAGAGTTTCATCCGCTCCAACGTCTCGATCGGCAACGGTGTCTACCGCTCCACCGACGCGGGCAAGACCTTCGAGCACGTCGGGCTCGACGCTTCGGGACGCATCGGCCGGATCGCGGTACACCCGCGCGACCCCGACACCGCGTTCGTGGCGGCGCTTGGCCACTGCTATGGACCGCAGAAAGAGCGTGGTCTGTACCGCACGCGCGACGGCGGCAAGACCTGGCAGCAAGTGTTGTTCGTCGACCAGGAAACCGGCGCGATCGACGTCGTGCTCCGACCCGACAATCCGCGCCTTGTCTACGCGGCGACCTGGCAGATGCGGATCTCGACCTCGGGGCGCTGGAGCGGCGGCTCCGGCAGCGGCATCTTCCGTTCCACCGACGGCGGTGAGACCTGGGAGCGGCTGGGCGGCGGTGAGGGCGAGGCTGTCGCCAAAGGACTGCCGCACGCTCCCTGGGGCAAGATCGGCCTCACGGTGACAGCGGCCAGGCCCGACCGCGTCTGGGCGCTGATCGAGACCAGCTCGAACCGCGACTTCGCGCCGGTGCGCGGTCCCGAGGGCGAGGGCTTTCAGGGCGTGCTCTGGCGTTCCGACGACCGAGGCGACAACTGGGCCCTGGTCTCGCGCGACAACACGGTGACCCAGCGTCCGCTCTACTACACCCGCGCGGTCGCGGCCCCGGACAACGAGAACGAGATCACCTTCCTGGCGGTGCAGCAGAGCCTGTCGATCGACGGTGGCAGCACGATCACGGCACAGAACTCGGGCTGGGACCACCATGACATGTGGATCGACCCGCTCGACCCGGACCGCCGCATTACCGGCCACGACGGCGGGGTCTCCATCACCACCAACCGCGGCAACACCTGGCTCAAGCCCCAGCTCCCGATCGCACAGCTCTACCGCGTGAACGTCGACGACCGGATTCCGTACTGGGTCTACGGCAACCGTCAGGACGGCCCGTCGATGATGGGGCCCAGCAACACGCTGACCTCGGGAGACATTCCGATCGACGCCTGGAGCTCGGTCGGCGGCTGCGAGGTCGGGTTCGCGGTACCCACGCCGGGCCGCAGCGAGGTCGTTTGGACCGGCTGCTACGACGGCATCTTGGAGCGCTTCGACCGCACCACCGGTCAGGCGCGCGACGTCAGCGTGTGGCCGATCGCGGTCGAGAGCTGGGCCTCGGAAGAGCTCGAGCTCCGCTTCCAGTGGTCGTTCCCGGTCGCGATCTCGCCCCATGATCCCGACACGGTCTATGCCGGCAGCCAGCACGTGCACCGCACCACCGACGGCGGGCAGAGCTGGCAGGAGATCTCGCCCGACCTCACCTCCAACGACCCCGAGCTCCAACGACGTACCGGCGGGCTCACGCTCGACGACGCCGGGCCGACCATCGCGCCGGTGGTCTTCGCCATCGCCGAGTCGCCGCGCGAGCGCGGGTTGATCTGGGCCGGAACCAACGACGGCAGGCTCCAGGTCACCCGCGACGGCGGAATCTCGTGGAGCGACACCACCACGGCCTTGCGCGCCGCTCTCCCTGGCATGCCCGCGCTCGCGACGGTCTCGAGCGTGGAGCCTTCGCGGCACCGAGCGGGCCGAGCCTACCTCGCGCTCGACGCGCACCAGGAGAACGACACCGGTACGTGGATAGCGCGCACCGACGACTTCGGTCGTACGTTCACCTCGCTGCGCGCCGACATCCCGCAGACGGTGTTCTCCTACGCGCACGTCCTGCGTGAAGACCCTGAGGTCGAAGGGCTGCTCTACCTGGGCACCCACAACACACTGTTCGTGTCGTTCGACGACGGGAACCGCTGGCACGAGCTGCGTTCCAGCCTGCCTCGGGCGCCGGTGCACTGGCTGGCGGTGCAGGAGCACTTCGGCGATCTCGTGCTCGCGACCTACGGCCGCGGCTTCTGGATCCTCGACGACCTCTCGCCGCTGCGCGCGATCGCGCGCGGCGAGCTCGATCGGCCCCGCGACCCGCTACTGCTCGCCCCGCGCGACGCGTATCGCTTCCGCATGCGACCCGACCGGGTGACCCAGCCCGACGTGCCGGCGACCGGCGAGAACCCGCAGTACGGCGCAGCGCTCCACGTCTACGTGCCGGGCGGCTGGCGCGTGTCGTCCACAGCCGACGACGCAGAGGGCGCCGAGGAAGGTGACGGCGGCCTGCGCCTGCGCGTACACGACTCGGTCGGGAGGGTGGTGCGCGAGATCGCCGACGTCGCGACCGAGCCTGGGCTCCACCGACTGTTCTGGAACCTGCGTGGCGAGACCACCCCGGAGGTCGAGCTGCTGCTGCCGCCATTGGAGAATCCGCGGCTGCCGATGCCGGAGAGCGGCAAGCGCCCCTTGCGCGATGGCGGCCGCGTCGCGGTGCTCGAGCCGCCGGGGGTGTACCGCGTCGAGCTACTCCACGGCGAAAACGTGCTCGGCGCCCATGAGCTGCGCGTCCTTCCAGATCCCGAGGCGACCCCCAGCCAGAAGGACCTCGACGAGCAGCTCGATCTCGTGCGCGAGCTGCACGAGGCCGTCGACCGCGCCGCGCGCACGATCCACCAGCTCGAGGACCTGCGCCTCCAGCTCGCCCGTTTGCGAGGGCGCGCCGCCCCCGGAACGGGAGCCGCGGACGACATAAGCGCCGCCGCGGCCAAGGATCGGATCGAGCCGGCAGAGCGCGCGCTCGAGAGCATCGAGGACGAGCTCTTCGACCTGCGTTTGACCTCCGCCGGCCAAGACACCCTGCGCTGGAAGCGCAAGCTGTACTCGCGGCTCACCGACCTCTTCCGGCGGGTGCACCAGACCGACCACCGCCCCACCGACCAGCATCGGGCCGTCGCCGCGACGCTGCTCGAGCAGCTCGAGTCGGTACGGTCGCGCTACCGGGCGGTCACGGAAGAGCAACTCCCGGCGCTGGATTCCTGGCTGCTCGACGAGGGACTCGGCGGCCTCTCGATCGCGCCCAGTCTCTGAGTCGCTCGCCTCGAATGGAGGCGCTCACTCACCACGGCTCCACCCACGGCCGCAGGTCGAGCTCGTGGGTCCAGGCGCTCCGCTCCTGGCGGTGCAGCATCCAGTAGCTCTCGGCGACGTCATCTGGGCGCAGCAGCCCG
Organism: Thermoanaerobaculia bacterium; assembly: GCA_035524895.1. Classification (GTDB taxonomy): domain Bacteria; phylum Acidobacteriota; class Thermoanaerobaculia; order Multivoradales; family Multivoraceae; genus DATLFI01. The sequence continues at coordinate 6,896 of DATLFI010000247.1, forward strand.
TCCGGCGGGCGCTCGCGCACGAGATCGGGGAAGTTCTCGCGAATCCACGGCATGTCCACGGGACCATCGATGATCACGTGCGCCACGTGGACACCGCGCGGGCCAAGCTCGCGCGCCATGCTCTGTGCCAGCGCGCGCAGCGCGTGCTTCGCGCCGGCGAAGCCGGCCATCCCCGCTCGTCCTCTCAGGCTGGCGGTGGCTCCGGTGAACAAGATGGTGCCGCAACCTCGCGGCACCATCCTGCGCGCAGCCTCCCGTCCCACCAGGAAGCCGCTGAAACACGCCATCTGCCAGATCTTGAAGTACTTGCGGCTGTCGAACTCGAGGATCGAGAACGCCACGTTGGCACCGATGTTGTGCACCGCGACCTCGATCGGGCCGATCTCGGCTTCGATACGGTCGTAGAGCGCGACGACCTCGCCCTCCTCGCGCGCGTCGCCCCCGAAACCGGTCGCCTCGCCGCCGCCTTCGCGGATCGCGCGCACCAGCGGCTCGAGCTTGTCACCGGCGCGTCGAGCGACGCAGACGTGGTAGCCGCCGCGCGCGAACCGGCGGGCGATCGCGCCGCCGAGGCCATCTCCCGCTCCCCAGACGAGAGCGACCGGTGCTTGGGTCATGGCTCGAGCCTCGTCCGAATATCTCGCCGCAGGCCGCCCATGCTACGGCACGTTCGGATGTTCGGATGTTCGGTCCGCCCAGCCACTGGTCTAGGATCCACAACATCGCCCGTAGGAACGACCCGGACCGCGCGCCTCCCGCGCGCGCGGGAGGCCCGCCATGTCGAGATTCCGATGCCCCGCACTGCTCGTCGTAGCCTGGCTGGTCGCGACGCCTTCGCTCACCGCCGCCGGCGAGCCGGTCCACGGCTACTTCACCGCCTCGGACGGCGTGAAGATCCACTACATGCAGCTCGGCGACCACGGCAGCCACGTCGTGCTGATTCACGGCTACACCGGCAGCGCCGAGGGCAACTGGTTCCGCAACGGCATCGCCGAGGCCCTCGCGAAGGAGCACCGCGTGGTAGCAATCGACTGCCGCAACCACGGCCGCAGCGACAAGCCCACGCCGCGCGGCCCCGGCAAGGCCGAGGACGTGATCGAGCTGATGAATCATCTCGACATCGAGAAGGCGCACATCCACGGCTACTCGATGGGCGGCGGCATCACGGCGCGCCTGCTCGCGAGCCACCCGGACCGATTCCTCACCGCGTCCTTCGGCGGCTCTGGCATCCGCGACACGGACGAGGCGTGGATCGCGCGCACTCCCCCAGACCCGGAGGGCACCGACCCCGAGGAGGTCGAGGCACGCCGAGGGCTGCGCATCCGCGCCGCCATGGACAACGGCATGAGTCGCGAGGAAGCGGAGCGCGCCGCCGATGCGCCGCCGCCACCCCGTCCCACCCCGGCACCCGCGGGTCTCGTAGCAACGGCAGCCGCTCCGCTCGAGATCGACCTGACCAAAGTGACCGTACCGGTGCTAGCGATCAACGGCGAGCTCGATCGACCCTACAGCCGCACCTTCCGCATGTGGCGCGAGCTTCGCAACTTCACCAGCGTCGTGTTGCCCGGCAAGTCCCACCTGACGGCGATCGCGGCGCCGTTCATCCCCAAGGAGTACGAGGTCAGCCTGGTGCGGTTCGTCAACGCGAACGACCCTTGAATCGCGCCCACCACCCCCGCTGGCTCCCGGGACGGACGCTCTGTGTCGGCAGTGGCTAGACAACGACTTTCGCCTACCCCCTTGCGGCTGCGGCAATCTTTCGCCATGCTAGGCGGGAGCCGCACGGAGGGGGCGTCCCCTCCCGGGTCGAGACCCGACGCCAGGCGCGTCGGACTGGCGAAGCGAATCGCTCGCCGCCTCGATGTGACGATGGTCCAGGGCTCCGGCGTGCGCTAGAGTCGCACGGAGCCTAGGCCCGGACGCGGTCCTCGTCGTGAGCCTACGCGACGCTTCAACAGCTCGAGACCGATTCGCTGCTTCAGGAGCTCATGCTGTCTGGTCGAGGCGCAACCCGCGACCGAGATCCACGTGCCCGTAATGACCTGGCACCGCGCCGCGCACGACGATGCGTAGGCGACCCGAAACGCATGACTGGCGGCGCTGAACGCGCGCGCCGGCCACCGCGCCAGTCCGCGCCGAGCGTCGTGCGCGGTTGCGCGATCCGAGGGATCGAAGGCTCGCTGTGACAGCCAAGCACGGGCCGAGAGCGTTCGACGCGTAGCACCCCTTAGGAGATCCTTCGCGAAACGGTGTCGAACACCGATTCGATGGAGGGCTCGAAGATCCGCAGCCCGGCCTTGCCGACGCGCGGAGCTCTACCGAGAGAGACCCGAGATGGGTCGAGGTGAGTCACACATCCGATGACCGATAGCAACCGAGAGCCACGACCAGCCCGACAGCGTCGTCGCCGCGGAAGGGCGCGCACCCGCCACGCGGGTGAGGGCGAACGCGCCCCGCTGCACCAGCGAAGCACATCCCACTTCGAGGCCGCGGACCGAGCGCGCGGCGAGCGCTACTTCAGCCAGGGCCGCGTCACGCTCGAGGTCGAGGGAGCCCGGGCGCGCGCCTGGGTGCGCGGCAAGGAGCGAAGGACCTACGGCGTCGGCCTGGACTGGTCACGCGTCGAGACCGGCCGCCGGCTCCACGTGTTCTGCGAGTGCGAGCGGTTCGCGGGCGGTACGTTCTGCAAACACGTATGGGCCACCATGCTCGCTCTCCAGGCACAGCGCCCCGAGGCGCAGCCCGTGGGCAAGGATCGCCTTGGCGTCCGCCAGGACAATGCCGGCGACTGGCGCGATCTGGTCCCGGCCGCCGAACGTACGCGGGGCAACGAGCGTCCGGGCCGCAAGCGCGTGGACCGACCACGCCCTGGTCGTCGCGTGCCCGCGCCGGCAGCACGCTCGTGGCGAGCACACTTCGACTGGATTCAGGGCGAGGTCGCGAAGCTCTCGCACAACCAGCGTGCCACGCCAGACCGAGCACCTCAGCGTGACCTCCAGCTCGTAGTCGACGCTCCGTCCAGCGTGACTGCAGGTGGCTTGGTGCTCGATGTCTTCGAGAGTCGCGGAGCGGCCGCTGGCCGACCTGGTCCGCTACGGCCCGTCGCCCTGGACCTGGCACAGCTAGAGGACCTCGTGCGCTCCCTCGAGCAGCGGCCGATCAACGGAGCCGCGGAACCGGCAGCCGCCTCATCCGACGAACCCACTGGAGAAACCGAGGAAAACGGTGTGCTCACGGTCATTGCCGCTCTCCCCGGAGACGCTGCGGGGGATGGGCCAGGTCGGGATCGCGGCAAGCGCCCGGTGCCGCGCGGAGCGCCACGAACGCAGCGCACGGAGTTGGGGCGCTTCTCCCGGCTTCGCCTGCCGGCTCGCCTGTACGACACCATGCTGCCCCGTCTGTGCGATCTGGGAATGCTGCGCCTGCGCGACGGCAACGGTGGCGGCAACCCGCGTCCCCTGCGGTGGGACGAGGGTGCTCCCTGGCACCTGGCGCTTCGCCTCGAGCTCGCCGCCGCGGACCGCATGCGCCTTCGAGGCATGCTCGAGCGCGACGGGGAGCGGGTGCCACTGAGCCGCCCGCCGCTCGTGCTCCCCAATCTGAGCGGAGTCCATGCCGCCGGCGAGCCAGCCGCAGCCGAGGACGGAGATGGCCGCGACCGCCGCAACGGCGCGCAAGCGTCCCCGGGCCTGGTTTTCTTCGGCGACAGCGTCGGACGACTCGACGTCACCCGGCCCAGCGAGCTGCCGTGGATCGCGCTGCTGCGGGAGGAAGGCGAGATCGTCTTCGAGGCCGAGGAGCTCGAGGAGGCGATCACCACGCTCTTCGAGCTACCCGACCTGCCGCCGCTCCAGGTCCCCGAGGGTTTCCGCCTACAGCGCGAGGAGTCGCCACCGCAACCTCGCCTCGTCCTCGAGCCCGAGGACACGCCCGAGTGGATGAACCCGCAGCTCCTGGCCGATGTCTCGTTCCACTACGGCGACCTCACGGTCGGAGCCGGCGACCAGCGGCCCGTGGTCACCGACCTCGAGACCGGCCGCATCGCGCGGCGAGACCTGGATCGCGAACGCACCGCCCTGGTGCGACTCCTCGAGCTCGGCTTCAAACCTTCCGCAGGCGGGCACGGCGACGGTCTCGAGCTCGATCCACGCCAGCTGCCGCTGGTCGCCGAGGCGCTGCTGCTGGAGGGCTGGGAGGTGACCGCCCGCGGCGTCTCGATGCGCGCTCCGAGCCCGCCGTCGCTGCGCGTCAAGAGCGGGGTCGACTGGTTCGAGCTCTCCGGTCATGTCGAGTTCGCTGGCGACCGGGTCGACCTGTCGCGCGTGCTCGAGGCGATCTCCAAAGGCGAGCGCTCCCTGCAGCTCGAGGACGGCTCGCGCGGCCTGGTGCCGAGCTCTTGGATCGACACCTACGGCCCTCTGAGCCAGCTCGCTCAGAGCGCCTCCGAGGACGGCCTGCGCTTCCTGCCCTCCCAGGCGCTACTGGTCGACGCGCTGTTGGTGGCGATGCCTCCGGCCGACGTCGATCGCACCTTCGCCGAGCTGCGGGAGAAGCTCCAGACCTTCGATCGCATCAAGGCCAAGAAGGAGCCGCGTGGCTTCCAGGGCACGTTGCGCAGCTACCAGCGCCTCGGCCTCGGCTGGTTGTGCTTCCTGCGCGAGTACGGCCTCGGCGGCATCCTCGCCGACGACATGGGGCTCGGCAAGACGGTCCAGGCGCTGGCTATGCTCAAGACCTACCGAGCGGCTTCGAAGTCGTCGGGCCTGCCGTACCTGGTCGTCGCGCCTCGCAGCCTGATCTACAACTGGATCGAAGAGGCGAAGCGGTTCACACCCGGTCTCACCGTCGTCGAGTACGGCGGACCCGACCGTGACGAGCTCCAGAACAAGCTCGGCGAGTACGACCTCGTGGTCACGACGTACGGCACGCTGCGGCGCGACATCGCGTTCCTGGCTTCCCAGGAGTTCGACACCGTCATTCTGGACGAGGCGCAGGCGATCAAGAATCCCGAGTCACAGACCGCAAAGGCGGCGCGTCTGCTCCACGCCCGCCACCGCCTCGCGCTCACCGGCACACCGATCGAGAACCATCTCGGCGAGCTGGGGTCGATCTTCGAGTTCCTCAACCCAGGCCTGCTCGGCCGCCTCCCCGCACTCGACGTGCTCGCGGGCGGGCGCGAAGCGAGCAAGGAGGAGCTCAGGCTCGTGGCGAAGGGAATCCGCCCATTCATCCTTCGGCGCACCAAGGGTGAGGTGCTGGCGGACCTGCCGGAGAAGACCGAGCAGGTGCTGCACTGCAGCCTGCGGCCGGAGCAGCGAGAGCTCTACGACCAGCTCCTCGCGACCTACCGCGAGAGCCTGCTGCACGACGTCGAGTCGACGGGGATCGGCGGCTCGACGATGAAGGTGCTCGAGGCGCTGCTGCGACTGCGTCAGGTCGCGTGCCACCCCGGCCTGGTCGATCCCGCCTGGGCCAGCGCCGGCAGCGCCAAGCTCGAGGCGCTGTTCGAGCAGGTAGCCGAGGTGCTCGCGGAGGGCCACAAGGCGGTGGTGTTCTCGCAGTTCACCAAGCTGCTCGCCTACGTGCGCGAGAAGCTCGACGCCGATGGCGTGCCCTATGCCTACCTCGACGGGCAGACCCGCGATCGCGGTCAGGTCGTGGAACACTTCCAGACCGACCCGGAGTGCAACCTCTTCCTGATCAGCCTGAAGGCGGGTGGCGTCGGGCTCAACCTGACGGCGGCGAGCTACGTCTTCTTGCTCGATCCCTGGTGGAACCCCGCCGTCGAGGCGCAGGCGATCGACCGCACGCACCGCATCGGCCAGACCCACCCGGTGTTCGCGTACCGCTTGATCGCCCACGACACCGTAGAGGCACGCATGCTCGACCTGCAGGCGTCGAAGCGCCAGCTCGCCGACGCGATCCTCGACGGCGAAGGCGAGGCCGTGCGCGAGCTGACCGTCGACGACCTCAAGCTGCTCCTGAGCTGATGCGGCAGCCTCCCTTGGCGGCCGTCGCAGCGGAATGTCGTCTGCAGCGCCGGCCGCCGCTGCAACTGGAGGCGGGGCGTGCCAGTGGCGAGCCTACGGTGAGGCCTCGGCGGTCTGGGTTGCGAGCGCCTCGTGGATCTTCTTGCGCTCGGCTGCCCGCTGCTTGCGGTCGAGCGAGCCCCACCAGCGCTTGAGCTCGCGCTCCTTCTTCCCGGACTTGCTGGCCCAGCGGCTCAGCATCTTGGCAGTCTTCTGGTTCACGGCAGGGATCTCCTGAGGCCGCAGCCTCGATAGCGGGCACGACGCCGGGCGGCGCCGGACGATGCGAGAACCCTGAGCGTACCGGACTGACCCGTGACGGCTCAAGCCTGTGAAAGGGCGGGTGGCCTCAGACCGCCGGCTCCCAGCCCGGCTCGTACTCGCGGCCCCACCAGGACATCGCCTCCGGGTCGTCCCGGATGCGGCCGTCCCGCGGATCGATCTGCAGCGCCCGGCCCGTGAACCAGGCGATGTTGCCGAGCTGGCACAGGAGCACGCTCTTGTGTGCCTCCACCATGGGACTGGGAGTCCGCCGCCTGCCGCGCACCGCGTCGAGGAAACTGCGCACGTGCAGCCCATCGAGCGACGCGTCCGGGCTCGCGGTGTTGGTGGCGTCGACGCCGCCCCGCTCCACGCTCCCGGCGCGCTCGATGACGGTGCGCTCGCGATCGTTCGCCCAGGCCACCCAGCCGTTGTGGACCTGCAACACCGTGCCGTGCTCGCCGTGGAACATCACGCCCCGATCCCAGCCCTCGACCGGATGACTGTTGCAGCTCCGTGACTCCCAGGTGATCGTGCTGCCGCCCTCGAAGTCGAACGCCAGCACCATGGTGTCGGGGAACTCCCAGTCGTCGGCGTGGTGGTAACGGCCTCCCGCCGCGACCACGCGCAGCGGGTAGTCGACGCCGAGGCCCCAGCGCATGACGTCGATCTCGTGCGTGCCGTTGTTGAGCGCCTCTCCGGTGCCCCAGTGACGGAACCAATGCCACTCGTAGGGGTGCACGTTGTCGCGATACGGCCGGCGGGGAGCAGGGCCCTGCCACAGCTCCCAGTCGAGGTGCTCGGGAACGGGCGCCTCCTTCCCGGCGCCGATCGATTCGCGGGCGTTGGTGTACCAGCCCTTGGCGAAGTACACCCGCCCGATCACTCCTGCGCGCAGCCGGTCGATGCACCCGATCACGTTCTGCCACGAGCGACGCTGGTTGCCCATGTGCAGCACCACGCCGGGGTGGCGGCGCTCGGCCTCGATCAGTAGCTCGCCCTCGCGCGGGTTGTGCGAGCTCGGCTTCTCGAGGTACACGTGCTTGCCCTCGCTCGCCGACAGGAGAGTCACTGGCGCGTGCCAGTGGTCGGGCGCGGCCACCACCAGAGCGTCGACCTCGCGGTCCTCGAGCAGCCGCCGGACGTCGCGTTCGGTTCGGGGCCGCCTGCCGCCCGCCATCTCGACTGCCGCCACAGCGGGCTCGAGATAGCGGCTGTCGACGTCGCACACCGCGACGACTTCGCAACCGGGCGCCCGAGCGAACTCGCGGGCGAGGTGCAAGCCGCGGCTGCGCACCCCCATGACCGCGACCCGCACGCGGTCACTGGCCGGCGCCTGGACCCGGTTTCGAAGAGGCTGAGCCCGGGTTCGAAGAGGCAGCGCAGCAGCCGCGCCGAGGAGCACGCCCGAGCGAAGAACCTGACGGCGAGTGGGTCTCATGCTCGAATCGACTCCGCGATCGCCCACCACTCTCTCATCACTCGAGCTCCCTCACCTTGATGCTCCGGAACGACACCCGGTTGCCGTGGTCCTGCAAGAGCAGATGCCCGCGCTCCCAGAGGCCGAAACCGGGCCAGTCCTTGAATTTGCTGGTCTTCACCAGCTCCAGAAAGCCCGTCGAGCCGCGATCGTAGGCGAGCACCTTTCGGTGGTTGAGCCAGTGTTCCACCGATCCGTCGCCGCGTGACACGATGCGGGCGTGGTTCCACTCGCCGAGCGGGCGCACGAAGCGAGGCTCCTTGCTCGCGGGGACTAGATCGTAGAGCGAGGCCAAGGTGCGATTGCCGTCCCGTCCGAGCTTCGCATCGGGATGCCGCTCGTCGTCGAGGATCTGGTACTCGAGGCCGATCGCCGACCCGCCAGCAGCGTCATAGCTCTCGGTGACGTAGTACTTGATACCGCTGTTGGCGCCCTCGGTGAGGCGGAGCTCGAGCTGCAGCTCGAACGCCGAGAGCTCCTCGACGGTCACGATGTCGCCGCCTCGCCCTGCCTCCCGGCCGCCCGACTCGAGCACCGTCAGCTCGCCGTTCTCCACCACCCAGCCCTGCGCGGGGAACGCGTCGCGGTGCGCGCCGCGCCAGCCGGTCGTAGTGCGGCCATCCCACAGCAGGCGCCAGCCCAGCTCGCGCTCGCGCTCCGTGAGGGTATTGGGCCTGAGGTTCACGACCAGCGGGAAGTCTCCCGCGACGGCGGCGCTGTTGGTTTCCGCCGCGGCCGTGGCGTCGAGCTCGAGCAGCCGGATGTTGCGCCAACGCACCTGCCTACCCACCAGCTCGTCCGCCACCGAGTGCACCTGGAGCGCGACGAAGCCGCGCGGGGTCATGCCGTCGACGAGGTACGCCACCGGCACGCCATTGAGCCAGGTTCGGATCACGTCGCCACGGCAGTCGACCCGCAGGTGGTTCCAATCGCCGTGGCGGAGCGCCCGCTGCGCCCGCTGGTCGTGCTCCACCGGAAAGAGCCAACCCCGGCGCTGCTCGTCGTAGATGCCGGCTGTCCAGGCGCGGGCCGTCGGATCGATTTCGACCTGGTAGCCGTGCACGACCCCGTTGCGATAGTCCGCGCGGGACTCGCTGCGAACCTGCACGCCGGAGTTGAGCTCCGCGTCGACGCGGAACTCGAGCTCGAGCACGAAGTCCGAATACACGGCCTCGGTAGCGAGAAAGGTGTTGGGCGTCCGCGCCTTGGTGACGCCGACGATTGCCCCATCCTCGACGCGGTACTCGGCCTCGCCCCCGAGGCGCAGCCAGCCCTCCAAGGTGCCGCCATCGAACAACGGGCGCCAAGTCCCCTCCTGGGCGGTAGCCGATCCCACGACTCCCAACAGCATCCCGAAAAGCCCGATGGCGACGCGCACGGTCATGCGATCAGTCCCCCAGCGGCGCGTCCCACTCCGCGCGCCATGACCTCGGCTCACCGCTCCTCGTCGCGTCGATCGCGAGTCTCGTCGCGATCGCGGAGCGAGCACCGCGGACGACGTCCGACGAAGGCGGGGTGCCGCGGCTGACGGCTTCCCGAAAGCCGTGCAGCGCGTAGTGCGTGCCGTTCCAGCCCTCGCGCGCGCGCACGTCGACCTCGATGCCGTCGCTCGACGTGGCGAGGGTGGCTCCTGAGACACCGTCGACCACCCCGAGCTCCTTCGGGCTCAGCTCTTCGACGAACCAGCGCGCCGAGTCGACGCCGAGCTCGATGGTGCCGCGGCTGCCGCGCAGCTCGATGCGGTAGCCGCCATGGGCGTTGGCCGTCAGCGAGGTGAAGCTCGCCTTCATGCCGTCCGGAAAGGTCCAAACTGCGTGCACGTTGTCGAAGGTCTCTCGGCCGTCGCGCCAGTAGTCGATGCCGCCGGCGCCGACCACTTGGGCCGGCCGAGCGTCGAAGACCCAGCTCACGAAGTCGAGCTGGTGAGCGCCCAGCTCCGCGAGCAGGCCCCCGGAGTACTCCCGATACATCCGCCAGTTGATCTGCCGTTCGAGCTTCGGGTCGGGCACCGGGCGCCGCCAGTCGCCGTTGCGGTTCCACTGCATCGCGACGTGCGTCACCCGACCCAGCTCCCCTGCGCGCACCAGCTCCGCGACGTGCAGGTAGAGCGGGTGGTAACGGTACTGGAAGCCGACCTGAAACACCTGGCCCGGGCGCGCCCTCGCCAGCGCGACGAGGTCGAGCGCCTCCTCGATGCCGTAGGTCATGGTCTTCTCGCAGTAGACGTGCTTGCCGGCATCGAGCGCGTCCACGGCCATGCGGTGGTGCAGGTGGAGCGGCGTCGCGATCACGACGGCGTCGACGCTCCGGTCGTCGAGGAGCGCGCGGTAGTCGGAGTAGGCGCGGCAGCCTTCGCCAGCGTGCGCCAACCCCTCCTCGAGCCGGAACGGCAGCACGTCGCAACACGCAACGGCGCGCAGGCCCCCTACCGTCGCGAGCGAGCGCAGCAGCCCGGTGCCGCGGTCGCCGCTGCCGATCACGCCGAGACGAACGACATCGGTGCCAGGCGACGAGCTCGCCACCGGCGCGACGAGCGGCCGCAGCGCCAACGCGCCACGCCCTCCGATCAGCCCGGCACCAAGCGTTCCCGCGGCGGCCAGGAACTTGCGGCGATTCATCAGCGTAGATCTCTCCCGAGGAGCGTCGCGAGTCTAGCCCACCGGGTCAGGCCCTCTCACTCGCTGCCTCCGGGAGAGGGCCCAAGATGGCAAGGCCGCCCCGCGGCGGCTTATCCGAGCTCGACCGCTTCACCCAGATACTCACGCAGCACGGCAGGCGTCTCGTACGGCCGGTTCTCGCCCTTGACCACGGTGACGTAGGTGATCGTCGCATCGAACACTCGACGTCCCTCGTGGCTGCCGCGGAAGTGGACGTCGAACGAGCTCCTCCCCCAACGCACGACGGCCATGTCGATCGAGAGGTAGTGGCCGCTCCCCACGGATCCCTGCCACTCGAGCGTCACCTTCTTGAGCATGAAGTCCCACCGCGCGAGGTCGGGGTGCTCGCGCCGCGCCGGATTCGTGCGCAGATCCTCGAGCCACAGCTCGACCGCGTCGTCGATGTACGCGAAGTAGTTGGCGTTGAACACCACGCCCTGCTGGTCGACCTCGCCGTAGCGCACGCGGATCGCGTGGCGGTAGCGAAACGGCGGGTCGGGCCGCGTGGCTGCGACGTCCGCTCGCGCAGCTTCGGTGGGGCTCGCGACCACGCTCACGGCACCATCACGTACTCGGCCACGGCGTGCGCCTGCGGAATCGGATCGCCGTCCTCGAGCAATCCCTCCACGTGCAACCTGAGCGCCTCGTGCATGTTCCGCTCGGCATCCTTCTGGGTGTCGCCGGTCGCGACGCACCCGGGAACGTCCGGTGAGTAGGCAGAGTAGTTGTCACCCGCGCGCTCCACCACGATCAAGAACCGGTACATGGTCACTCCCTCCGAAGCTCGAGCTGTGCCTGCTGGAGAATGCTGCGCAGCGTTCCGGGTGCCAGATCGTGGCTCGGCTTGCCGTGAACGGTCACCCGGCCCTTCTTGGTGGGGTGTTTGAGCTGCCGATGGCTGCCGACGGTTTGCACCACGTACCAGCCATCCTCCCTCAGGAGGCGAAGGACACTCACGAACCTTCAGCGCACACCCCGAGCCATCCTAACGGCTGGGAACCGCCTCGACCATCTCGTACGAACAGCTCGCTGGCGACCAGCAGTTCGGCGGCGACGGTTCGGATCTCCAGCGGCCAGCCGATGAGTACGCCCTCTTGCTGCCCGCGTTCGGGACTGGCAAGCTGGCTGCCCAGTCGATCCTGCCGGCCCAAAGAGACTGCCATGAAGAAGCGCCAAGCCACCCCAGAGCCGAGCGACTGCTGCGCAGGACCGCCGAGGCTGCCCTTGACCGCGCGAGGATCAGCTGCTTCACGACCCCGAACGCTCGCGAGTTCGACGCCATCGTCTCGAAGGCAAGGCACCACCTCGAGGCTGGCGGCCGAGAAGACCGTTTTCCCCACGCCAACCAACTCTGGATGATCGTCGGCTTTCACCTGTTCCGAGAGCTCGAGCGGCTGGCTCCCTGCCTGGAAGTGTTTCCTCAAGCGACAGTGCGAGTGCTCGGAACGGGTCAGGTCCACAAGTTCAAGACCGCCGGAGTGGAATCGCAACTCGCCCACGTTTCGCAGTACACAGGTTGGCCGAGCGGCAGTTCGGATGAGCCCGGATTCGGCGAGATCGCGTTCGGCCCTGCTCACGACCGCCTCGACGCGTACTTGTCCGCTTGGGTCGCGGCCCTGGACGAGCCAGAGCGCGAAGCGTTCGGAGCAGAGGGCGATGACTGCATCTGGGTTCCCCGCACCCGGCCGCCGCGCTTCGACGGAATCCCAGTGTCACCGATACCAGAAGAGCCTCGCAGCCTCGGTTCGAGCACGACGCCGCCCATGGTCGGCGTATCAGGAAAGACGCTCTGCCCTGCGTGCGGAGAGCACCGCTTCAAACGCTGGCCATGGGGTTGGGATGGCCATGCGGCTTTCCGATGCCGCGGTCTGGTCGGTCACGATCCCGATGCGCGGAAGCGAGAGTTCAGAGCCAAGTTCCTGCGAACTCCGTAGAGGCCCGACGCACAGGGGAGGCCATCGAGGAGGCGCGCCTACTCGAAGATCTCGACGAGCGGGATCACCAGCCCCTCGAACAGCGGCGTGACCAGCCGGTCTCCCGACTCCACGGCGAGCTCGGAGACACGCCGGTAACGCTCTCCTGCGAGGCGAAACACTTTCACCGTCTCGAGCTCGGGATCGACGATCCAGTACTCGCCGATGCCGTAGCGCTCGTAGAGGTCGCGCTTCGACCTCTCGTCGCGGCGGCGCGTGGACGGCGAAAGGATCTCGATCACCAGGTCGGGTGCGCCCTGCACGAACGCGTGCTGCAACCGATCTACGTTCTT
>DATLFI010000248.1:0-11046 GCA_035524895.1 Thermoanaerobaculia bacterium
GAGCCGCGGGGGGGTTCGGGTGCGTCTTCCCCTCTCCCGTCGGGAGAGGGTGGCGGGAGTTCCCAGAAGGAGCGCCGCTCGTGAGGTTCGGCCTGGACGGCGCGCAGTCCCTGCTGCGCGACACCGTGGCGCAGCTCGCGCGCCAGGACGCGCCGCTCGAGCGGGTGCGCCGGATCGCGGAAGCAGAGGGTGTCGCCGAACACCGATCCGTGTACGCCGAGCTCGGTGAGGCGGGCGTGACCGGGCTGCTGGTGCCGGAGGAGCATGGCGGTGCCGGGCTCGGTCTGCTCGAGGCGGCGATCGCTGCGCAGGAGCTCGGCGCAGCGGCGACACCGGCGAGCGTTCACGCTTCGTGCGTGCTCGCGCCGCTGCTGCTGCACGCCTGCGGATCGCAGGCACAGCGCGCCGAGTGGCTCGGTGGGATCGCCTCGGGCGACGCGCTGGTGGCGGTCGCGACCCGCGGCATAGACGAGCGCGGCGGGCGTCTGGTGGGCGTCGCGCCAGAGGTCGCCGACGCGGACCTGGCCGACGTGTTCCTGGTGGTGGCAGGTGAGAAGCTGTACCTGGCGCCGGCGAAAGCCGGAGGAATCGACGTCGCGCCGCTGCTGCTGGTCGACCGCACGCGACGCCTCGGCGCGGTGCGCTTCGACCTCGCCGTGGCCGGGCTCGAGCGGCTACCGGGACCGATCGCGCCGGAGCTGCTGGAGCGGGTCGTTGCCGCGTCGCGCGTCGCGCTAGCCGCCGACGCGCTGGGCGCCTGCTATCGCGCGATCCAGCTCGCCGTCGACTACGCGAAGCAGCGCGAGCAGTTCGGCCGCGTGATCGGCTCGTTCCAGGCGGTCAAGCACCTGTGTGCCGAGATGATCGCCGACACGGATCCAATCCAGTCCTTCCTCTGGCACGCCGCACACGCTTGGGACCGCGAGGAGGCCGACGCGCCCCGCCTCGCCGCGCTGCTCAAGGCGCACGTAGCCGAGGTCGGAGCCGAGGTCGCGAGCAAGGCGACGCAGGTCTTCGGCGGCATGGGATTCACCTGGGAGTGCGAGGTGCACTGGTGCTACCAGCGGATCGGCTACGCGCGCCAAGTGCTGGGTGTGCCGGAGGAGCTGCGGGACGAGGCGGTGCCAGCTCTCGTCAGCTAAGATGACTGGTCTATACTTAGACGACATGCTATATCCTTGTCCTGTGCGGTAGGCAGAGGACTCCTCTCCAGGAGGTTGAGCCATGACACGGAACCCCACTCGTTTGGCGGGCTGTCGAGCTCTTTCTCTGGCGTCACTGGCTCTCCTCGTCGCGGCGTCCGCGGCTGCGAGCACACTGGCCGTACAGTCCTTGAACAAGAACGCCGGTACCTACGCCGCGCGCGTAGGCGTCGCGAGCACCTGTCTGGCCGACAATCACGAGGTGGTGACCGGCACCATCGCGGGCGGCGCCTTCACCGCTTGCTCGACCTTGACGGCGGACGCCGATCTCGCCTCTGGTGCCACGACCTTCACCGCTGGCGACCTGGTCATCCTTCGCAATGGCTTCTCGGTGGCCACCGGAGCGGCACTCACCGTCGAAATCGACCGCGCGCTCTACCCCGACGCCTGGGTACAGGACGACACCCCGAACGGCGAGACGGTGTATGCGGCACGTTTCTACATCGATCCCTCCAGCCTCGCCCTCGACAACGGCGACCAGTTCCTTCACTTCCTCGCCTTCGATGCGGGGGGACAGCAGAGGCTTCGGGTTGTGCTCAAGCAGGTGTCGACCGAGAGACGACTGGTTCTCGAGGCGATCGATGATGTCGGTGGCGTGGCGACGACCTTGGACCAGCTCCTCTTGGCCGGCTGGAACTGGGTCGAGGTGGGGTGGGAGACCAGCTCTGGGGCCAACGACGGTAGGGCGTTCATCTGCCTCAACGCCGCGGCGCCGCCGACCGGATGCGTAGAGCTGGCGAACCTCGACAACGACACCGGAGCCATCGACTTCGTGCGCTGGGGCGCGATCGACGTGCCGAGCAACAGCAGTCTGGGAAACCTCGACCTCGACGACTTCGAGTCGCGCCGTAGCCTGAACATCGGCCCACTGCCGTAGTAGCGCTCGCTCTGGTGACGGGGCCGGCGCGGGCGCGCTGCAGCGACGACTACCAGCCGGGTAGCTCAGGGTCTCCCCACGGAGGTCCCCCATGCGGTTTCGCGTCCTGATCGTCCTCGGTCTCGCGTTCGCTTTCTCGCTCGGCTGCGCTGCGCGGCCGGCCGACGAGGCTGCCGAACGTACCGCCACCGTCTACCGCGACGAGTACGGCATCCCCCACATCTACGCCGAGAGCGCCGAGGCGGGTCTCTACGCGTCGGGCTGGCTGCAGGCCGAGGACCGTCTCGAGCAGCTGCTCAAGAACTTCCTCCTGGGGCTCGGGGAGTACGCCGCGGCCCACGGCGCCGGCGAGAACGACGAGTGGGTGCGCTCCGACCTCGAGTCGCTGATGTGGGACCACTACGGCGTTGCCCAGCGCCACTACGAGCAGAAGCTCAACCCGGAGCTCCGCGCTCACCTCGCCGCGTTCGTGCAGGGCATCCGCGACTACATGGCGGCTCATCCGCAGGAGGTCCCGGCGTGGTGGGGCGACCGCGTGGTCGACGTGTACATGCCTGTTGCGTTCAGCCGCCAGTTCATCTGGGGCTGGCCGGCGGGGCAGGCGGCCTCCGATCTGCGGCGAGCGGGGCTCTCGCCGAGCTACGATGTCGACGTGCGCGCCTCGAACCAGATCGCGCTGGCGCCGTCGCGCACCTCCTTCGGCGCCGCGGCGCTGATCATCGACCCGCACCTGTCGTGGCTCGGCCGCCAGCGCTACTGGGAGATGCGGCTGCACGCTGGCGACATCCACATCAGCGGCTTCGCCACCGCCGGGTTTCCGTATGTGAACCTCGGCCACAACCGCCACATCGGATTCGCCCACACCACCGGCGGCCCCGACACCGGGGACGTCTACGAGCTCGCGCTCGATCCCGAGAACCCGGCGCGCTACCGCTGGGACGGCGGCTGGCGCGAGCTGACCTCGCGCTCGGTCGAGCTGCGCGTCGCGGGCGAGGCGGAGCCGCGACGCGTCACGTTTTGGTTCTCACACCACGGCCCGATCGTGGCGCGCGCCGGAAACCAGGCATACGCCGCCGCGCTCGCCTACGCCGCCGAGATCGGTTACCTCGAGTCGAAGTACTGGTTCATGCTCGCCGAGGACTACCGCGGCGCGATCAAGGCACTGGAGGTGCGGCAGATCATGCCGCAGAACGTGATGGTCGCGGACACTTCCGGCAACATCTACTACCAGCGCACCGGTCGCGTGCCGATCCGGCCCGACGGCTACGACTGGAGCGCGCCGGTCGACGGCACCACGTCGGCCACGGAGTGGCAGGGCATCCATCCGGTCGAGGACCTGATCTCGCTGCTCAACCCCCCGCAGGGCTACATGCAGAACTGCAACATCACTCCAGACGTGATGCTCGCTGGCAGCCCGATGCAGAGCACCAAGTACCGCGACTACCTCTTCAACCAACCGGAGTGGCTCACCCACCAGCGGGGCTCGAACGCCGTGGCGCAGCTCGAGGCGCGCGCGACCTGGAGCGCCGAAGACTTCCTCGCTCTCGCGGTCGACACCTCTTGCTATCAAGCGGACCGGTGGCAGCGGGAGCTGGAGCGCGCCGACGCGACCGTGAAGGACGGCGGCGGGCAACGGGAAGCCGACTACCGCGAGGCGCTGCGGCGGATCCTGGCCTGGGACCAGCGCGCGGACCCAGCCTCCAACGGCGCGGCACTCTATTGGTTGTGGCGCCACGCGCTGGTCGAGGTCGCCGGCGAAGACAAGGTGAACGAGCTGATCCTCCAAGTCAACGACTACCTCGAGCCGTTTCGCGAAGCCGCGATCGCGGGCGGCACCGAGCCGCCGGCCGCGGGGCCGGGTCGCGTCGCCGACCGGGACCTGCCGTGGCTGGTCGAGGCGCTCGAGCACGCGGTCGAGCAGGCGACCACCCAACACGCGTCGCGCGGTGGCCTCGATCTCACCTATGGCGACCTCTTCCGCGTCGGCCGCACCGACGCGACGGACGACGTCTCGTGGCCGGTCGGCGGCGGCTCGCACCGGCTCGAGGGCATGGCGACGCTACGCGCGGTCGGCTTCGACCCAGAGCGCGAGGACGGCACTCGTTGGGGTCGGGGCGGCCAGACCTCCACCGAGGTCGTGCTCCTCACCGACCCCATCCAGAGCTTCACCCAGCCGCCGATCGGCCAGAGCGACCGGCCTGACTCGGCGCACTACCGCGACCAGGCCGAGAAGCTGTTCTCGCCGGGCAAGCTCAAGCCGAGCTGGTTCTGGAAGGAGGACCTGATCGGTGGGGGTCACGTGCGCTCCGAGGAGCGCATCGTGTGGCCGGGGCCAGCCGAAGTCGCGTCGGAACGGGCTGCGACGGCGGCGGGAGGTGGCGCATGAGAGACGAGTCTCCGGGCAGCGCGGCGAAGGTGGACACGGCGCGACCCAGCGGCTGGCTGGTCGGATCCGTGTCGATCACGCCGGTGATCGAGATCGACGCGCCGGTGCCCCCGAGCTTCATCCTCCGCGACGCCACGCTCGAGAACATGGCCGGCGACCTCGACTGGCTGCAGCCGACCTTCGTCGGGCCGCAGGGTGAGCTGAAGCTGATCATCCAGGCGTTCCTGATCGAGGTGCGCGGCCGCAAGATCATCGTCGACACCTGCGTCGGCAACGACAAGCAGCGGGCGTTGCCGGCCTGGAACGAGCTGCGGACGCCGTTCCTCGCCAAGCTGCGCGACGCCGGGTTCCCGCCCGAGCAGGTCGACCTCGTGGTCAGCACGCACCTGCACGTCGACCACGTCGGCTGGAACACCATGAAGGTCGAGGGCCAGTGGGTGCCGACCTTCCCGAACGCGCGCTACGTGATGGCGCGCGAGGACTTCGAGTTCTGGCGGCGCACCAGCGACGAGGAGGCCGCGCGCGTGTTCGGCGACTCGGTGGCGCCGGTGTTCGAGCACGGGCTGGTCGAGCTGGTCGGTTGCGACCACCAGATCACGCCGGATCTCTCGTTCGTGCCTACGCCTGGCCACACCCCGGGCCACTGCAGCGTCGCGATCCGTTCCGGCGCCGCCGAGGCGGTGATCACCGGCGACCTGATGCACCACCCGTCGCAGTGCGCGCATCCCGAGTGGCCATGCCGCGCCGACGTCGACAAGGACCTGGCGCGGGCGACCCGTCGCGCGTTTCTCGAGCGCTACTCCGACAGCGGCATTCTGGTGATCGGCACGCACTGGGGCGGACCGACCGCCGTGCACATCACGCGGAGAGGTGCGGCGTGGCGCGTGGTGTGGTGAGTGTGTCCCAGACGTCCCGGCGCCGGCGAGCGTTTGCAGGCGGGGCGCATATATGTACAATACGAGTATGGCCTTCACGACGACGAAGCCTTCCTCGGACGCCACGGAGCACATCCAGAGCCTGTTGCCGCTGAGTGCCGTCGACTATCACCTGCTGCTGGTGCTGGCGGAGCGCGACCTCTACGGTTACGCGATCCTGCGGTCGATGGCGGAGGAGTCGCGGGGCTCGGTTCGGCTCGACATCGGCTCCCTCTATCGCGCCCTCGCGCGGTTGGAGACGACGGAGCTGGTGGAGCCGACGAGTGCGCCCGACGAGGGGGCGGGAGCGCACCCCGGCCGTCCCAGGCGCTACTACCGGCTCACCGGCCTGGGTCGCGCGGTGCTCACAGAGGAAGCTAGGCGGCTCCAGAATGCGGTGCGGCTGGCGCAAGAGCGGGAGCTGCTCTCGGGGTCGGCGAGCCGGTGAGCGATCCCCGTTCGGGCGACGCTAGCCGCACGCATCCGGTGCCGAGAACGACACGCGACGCGGACGGTGCGCTGCGGGAAGATGAAGTCCGGGGCACGGCGCCGCCGACAATGTGGTCGCGCCTCGCACTGCGAGCCCTGCTCCAGCTCTACCCACGCGCTTTTCGCGACCGTTACGGCGAGGAGATCGCCGCCTCGCTGCGAGAGTGCGTCGTGGAGCTCGGCCGAACACCGTTCCAGCGGTGGCGCGCGCTGGCACTGGGCGCGGCGAGCGTGGTGCGCGCGGCACTGCTCGAACGCGTGGATCCGTCGCAGCGCTGCGCTCAGCAGCCGCTGACCTCCGCAGGGCGACCGAAGAACCGAGGTACGACCATGGACATGCTCCTCCAGGACCTCCGTCACGCGGCGCGCTCGCTCGTGCGACGACCGGGATTCACCGTGGTAGCTGTGCTCACACTCTCCCTCGGGCTGGCAGCCTGTGTCGCCATCTTCAGCGTGGTGCACGCGGTGCTGCTGCGCCAGCTCCCGTACCCGAACGCCGAACAACTGGTGACCCTCTCCCGCCACGAGCCGCACCGCGACTTCACCTCGACCTCGCTGTCGCAGCCGGACGTCCGTGACCTCGCTGCGGCGCCTGCGCTCGAGCGGCTGGTCGCGCACACCACGACCAGCTTCACCCTCACGGGCGGCGAGCGCCCTGAAGTGATCCCCGGTGCGGCGGTCGGTGACGGTCTGCTGGGTGTGTTCGGCGTGGCGCCGGTGCTCGGTCGCGACCTGCGATCCGACGAGGCCGTGCCCGATGGACCGCGCGTCGTAGTGTTGTCGTACGCGTTCTGGCAGGAGCGCCTCGGCGGCGACCGCGCCGCCATAGGCCGCGGGCTCGAGCTCGACGGCCGGTCGTTCGAGGTGGTCGGAGTCGCTCCTCCTGGGTTCGACTTTCCGGGTGGCGCGTCGCTCTGGATGCCCACCGACATCGACGAGGAGGACTGCGGCCGCGACTGCAACCTGCTCAAGACGGTGGGCCGGCTGAGGCCAGACGCTACCCTCGAGCGCGCCGAGGGCGAGCTCGAAGCGATCGCCGCGCGTCTGCGCGAGGAGTACCCCGAGGACAGCTACGGCCGTCACTTCCGCATCGAAGGCCTGCGCGAGCAGATGGTGGGAAGCGTGCGCCGCGGGCTGCTGGTGCTGTTGGGCGCCGTGGTGTGCGTGCTGCTGGTGGCGATCGCCAACGTCGCCAACCTGGTGCTCGCTCAGGGTGCGGGTCGCCGCGACGAGCTGACGGTGCGCGCCGCGCTCGGCGCCAGTCGTGCACGGTTGTTGTGGCTGCTAGCGCTCGAGAACGCGCTGGTGGCCGGCGTCTCGGGGATGCTCGGCACGTTGGCCGCGGTCCTCGGGGTGCGGGCGCTGCTGGCGCTGGCGCCCCCGAGCATCCCGCGGCTCGACGGCGTGAGCGTCGGCGGTCCCGTGCTCCTCTTTGCTCTCGGGCTGGTAGCGGTCACGACCGTGCTCTTCGGGCTGGTTCCGGCCTGGCGGCTGGTCGGTCGACGCCGATCGCTCACGTTGCGGTCGCGCGGCGCGGAGGAGTCTCGCGCGGGTGCGCGACGCGTGCTGCTCGCCGCCGAGGTCGCGGTCTCGCTGGTACTGCTGCTGGCCGCGGGTGTATTGCTGCGCAGCTTCCAGCGCCTGCTCGAGGTCGAGCTGGGCTTCCAGCCGGACCGTGTGACCACGTTCTTCGTCGCACTCCCCGAATCGCGCTATGACAGCCCGGACAAGAGAGCCCACTTCTTCGAAGAGCTCGAGAGCGCGATCGTCGCTGTGCCCGGCGTCGAAGCAGCGGGAGCAATCCTCGGCGCGCCGCTCGATCGCAGCAGCATCACGACCAGCATCGAGCTGCTGGACCGGCCGGCCGCGCTGGCGGGGCAGGAGGAGTCGGCGGCTCTGCGCGTGGTCACGCCGGGTTACTTCCGCACGGCCGGCATTCCCCTCCTCGAAGGGCGCCTGCTGTCTCACGTCGATCGCCACGGCGCACCGGCCACCGCGGTGGTGAATCGCGCGCTGGCCGAGCGTCACTACCCGGATGGCTCAGTGCTGGGCAAACAGATCGGCCTAGGCGTCGACTTTGGTTGGGCGGAGGAGTCGTGGACGATCGTGGGAGTGGTCGGCGACGTGCGGTCCCGCGGTCTGACCGAAGACCCGCCTGCCGAGGTCTACGTCGCACAGGGTCAGATCGCCGCGCCGTGGCTGACCTATCTGGTGCGTGCCGCTCCCGGGGTCGAAGTGCTGCCCGCGGTAGAGGGTGCGGTCGCCGTGCTCGATCCCGACCTGCCGCTGCGCCGGCCCGAGACCATGAATCTTTGGGTGGAGCGCGCCCGTGGGCCGGCGCTCTTCTTCATGACCCTGATCGCGACCTTCGCCGTGCTCGCGCTGGTGCTGGCGGCGGTGGGGCTCTACGGTGTGGTCGCCTACGTGGTGTCTCGTCGCACGCACGAGATCGCGATTCGTATGGCGGTCGGTGCGGATCGAAGGAGCATCCTCGGCCTGGTCCTGCGGCAGGGCGGCTGGCCGGTGCTCGTCGGCCTGGCCCTCGGGCTCGGCGGGTCCCTGCTCGCCGGACGCGCGCTGCGGGCGCTGCTCTTCGAGGTGGCCCCGCACGATGCCGCCACCGTGGTCGCGGTCACCGGGCTACTGGTGGCGGTGTCTGTGCTCGCGATGCTGATCCCGGCGCGTCGTGCCAGTCGCATCGCGCCGGCGCATGCGCTGAAGGCGGAAGGGTGAAGTAAGAAGAGGTGAGAACGACAGCCGTCGTTGCGTATCACCCTTCACCCTTCACCCTTCACCCTTCTCTTTCCTCATCCGATAGCGACGCTCCCGGTCTCGCTGGTGCGGATGCGCACGCACTCTTCGAGCGACAGCACGAAGATCTTGCCGTCGCCGATCTCGCCGCTGTGGGCGCCAGCGACGATCGCGTCTATGGTCTGTTGCAGGTACTCGTCGTTGACGGCGATTTCGATCTTGACCTTGCGTAACAGGCTGCCCGCCTCCTTGTGGCTCCGGTAGACCGCGGCGACACCCTTCTGGCGCCCGCGGCCCATCACGTTGGTGACCGTGACGAGATGGATCTCCTTCTGCTCCAGCCTGGCCATCACGTCGTTGAGCCGGTCTGGCTGAAAGATGGCGATCACGTACTTCATCGGTATCAATGCCTCCGCGCGGGGGAAGTGAGTCGGCACGCTGCGACGTATCGCTCGATCAGTCGACGAGCGTGTAGGCGACCTCGCGGTGCTCGGTGAGGTCGAGGCCGATGCGCTCCTCGTGCTCGCCGACGCGCAGGCCCAGCACCAGGTCGATGACCTTGAGCAGCACGAACGAGACGACGGCTGCCCAGACGATGGTGAAGGCGACGGCCTTCAGCTGGATCAGGACCTGGGCCGGATTGCCGTAGAACAGTCCGTCGACCGTGCTGTTCGGTGACGCCGAGGTCGCCCACAGCCCGGTGGCGATCGCGCCCCAGATGCCTGCGACGCCGTGGACCCCGAACACGTCGAGGGAGTCGTCGTAACCGAGCCGCGGCTTCAGCTTGACCACCGCGAAGTAGGCCACGAGCGAGGCGCCGCCCCCGACGCAGATCGCACCCAGCGGGCTCACGAAGCCGCACGCCGGCGTGATCGCGACGAGGCCGGAGACCGCGCCGGTGATCACACCCAGTAGTGTCGGCCTCTTGTGTCGCATCCAGTCGAGACCGCCCCACACCAGCGCCGCGGCGGCGGTCGCCACGTGGGTGGTCACGAACGCGTTCACCGCCTGCTCGTTCGCAGCGAGCGCGCTGCCGGCGTTGAATCCGAACCAGCCGAACCACAGCAGCCCGGTGCCGAGTACCGCGAACGGCAGGTTGTGCGGGGGTGAGGTCGACGTCGGATAGCCCTGGCGTCGTCCGAGAAGCAGTGACGCGACGAGCGCCGAGACACCGGCGTTGATGTGCACGACAGTGCCGCCCGCGAAGTCGAGCGCGCCGTCGCCGCCGAGGCCGAAGAAGCCGCCGGCGCCGCCCCAAACCCAGTGCGCCACAGGGCAGTACACAAGCAGCAGCCAGAGCCCCATGAACAGGCAGATCGCCGAGAACTTCATCCGCTCGGCGAAGGCGCCGACCATCAGCGCCGGCGTGATGATCGCGAACATCCCCTGGAACACCATGAAGAGCTGCCCGGGGATGGTGGTCGAGCCCCAGGGCTCGAACGTGACACCACGCAGGAAGAAGTAGTCGCCGCCGCCGACCAGCCCGCCGAGAGCGTCGGGGGCGAAGGCGAGGCTGAACCCGAACATCACCCACAGGATCGTCATCAGCGACAGGCAGAGGAAGCACTGCATGAGAATCGAGAGCACGTTCTTGCGCCGCACCAGGCCGCCGTAGAAGAACGCCAGCGCGGGGGTCATCAGCAGCACGAGCGCACTCGATACCAGCACCCAGGCGGTGTCGCCCTTGTCGATGCCGCCGTCCTGCGCGGCGGCCGGTGAGGCGGCCAGTAGCACCGCAATCGCAGCGCCGAGACGCAAGGCGGGTCGCAGCCCGCGACGAAGCTCGCTCATCGCTCTCTCCTTTGGGGGGTCGCTAGACGTTCGCTTGGCGCATCCGATTCACGTGGTGACACGCAAGAACTCCCGGCGATCCGGGGGACGTTTTCGACACGATCGCGGCGCTGACCACGAGTGCAGAGCAAGGAGCGGGCCAGTCGCTCGATGCCCGCCGAGCTCTGAGGAAACGAGCGCCAGCCGTGCTCGCGGCCCACTTTGCGCGTCGCACACGGTCCAGTGGTCGCGCTACGAAACCGTCGGTTGCCGCGGCTGACACCTACCAAGATGTCGGCCAAGGAAGAGCCAGAGGAGCCAGAGGAGCCACATCGGGAACCGCAGCGAGTGCCGCGTCTGGGGAGGTCTCGGGAGACGGTACTCTTCCTGGATCCTGCGGCTCGTTCCTGCCCACTGGAGAATTCCCACGCATGCTCCGACTCGCCACAGTCCCGTCCCGCACGACCCACCGACTCGTTGCCGTGTGGTCGATCCTGGTTCTGCTCTGCGTGTCCTGCGCCGAGACCCCGCCGACTGCCGAGCCGGCCGTGGCTGTCGGGGCCGAGGTGAGCGCCGTTGCGAACGAGATGTGGGCTCATGCGCTCGAGCGTTCGCCGCTCCTGCGCCTGCGCGAGGGGCTGCCGATCGAGCGGCTCG
>DATLFI010000249.1:0-5207 GCA_035524895.1 Thermoanaerobaculia bacterium
GCAGCCTCGCGAGCATCGCGCTGGAGCTCGAGGCCACAGCTCGTCCCCGGCAAGCCCTGCCGAGACGGAGACCAGGTGCAGACCAGGACCAGGACCAGGAGGACCAGACTGACCGACCGACCAGACGACCGACGACCCGCCAGGTGGCCAGGTGGCCAGGTGCCAGAGGCTTCGCTCGCTGTGAGTTTTCGTCGGATCTCCGGGAGTTTCAGTGGCGATCCGGCGCCAGCAGGGACAGCCACCTTGCGTCTTAATCGGGTGGAGGACCACCCGTGGGGCCGCTATCCCAGATACCACCCCCCGACGGAGCGGGAAAGAACCCTGGTCGAGATCACGAGTCGCGTGACGCAGGGGAGAGCACTGCTGCGTCCGAGTACGAAGCTGAACCGAGGATGATCGGCGTAATCGGGCGAGCTCAGCGGTTGTACGGCGTGAAGATCCACGCCATCGGCTACCTCAGCAACCACGGTCACGAGCTCTGCTCGTTCGAGGACGTCGAGCAGCAGGCGCTCTTTATGCAACACGTCCAGTGCAATCTCTCGAAGGAGATCGGTCGGCTCCACGACTGGCCGGGGGCGGTGGGAACGGCGGTATCGCGGGATTCCCGTCAGCGAAGAGGAGGTGCAGTACGAGCGCCGACGATCGAGAAGGTGGAGCTGTCGCCGATGCCGCTCTGGGAGCATCTGACTCCGGAGGAGTACCGGGCGAGGGTGCGTACCATGATCGAGGGCATCGCCGAGGAGGCCCGAGAGCAAAATCGAGCTCGCGGCAAGCGGGCGATGGGTGTCGCCGTGATCCTTGCGCGCCACCCGCACAGCCGGCCCGAGCACCTCGACCGATCGCCGGCGCCGCAGGTGCATTGCTCGTCGAAGGAGAAACGCGCAGAGTTCTGGGAGGCGTTCAAGGAGTTCATGGCGCGATATCGAGTTAGCGCCGAACGGCTCCGCCACGGCGAGCTGACCGCGGCCTTCCCGGCGAACTGTTTCGCGCCACGGCGGCAATTCGTGCCTCGCCAGTGCGAGCCTGAGCCGCGAGCGAGGGCGCCGGGCACGCGGTAGCGGCGGATCGACGCTCAACTGGTGCTCGGCCTCGGCGGACGGAGGGACGCCGGGGTCGAGGTGCGTCTGGAAAGACCGGCAGAGTGGTCAGCGAACCGCTGTCGAGGACGATCTCGGGGCGGCGGCGTCGCCGCAGCCGTCCATTGTGGCTGCGCTGCGCCGGCGATCGAGGGGTTGAGCGACCTTCCTCCAACGAGGTCCTTGGCACCTTCTTCCACCGGCACCTTCTTCCACCGAGACGAGGTGCGGAGACGAGGTGCTAGGGGGCTTCGCAGAGTCTCCACCACCTCAATGGCACCTCAATGGCACCTCCTAAGACTCGACCTCGTCGCGCATGCGCTCGCAGGCTCGTTGGCAGGCTTTGGAGGCCTCCGCGCAGATTCGGCAGTGGGCCATGCGCTCGGCGTGTTTCTCGCACTCCTCGGCGCAGACGCGGCAGGCGGTCGCGCACGCATCGAGGAGGGCTTTGAGAGTCGCGGCGTCCTGGCGGCCAGGACGGGCCAGCAAGGCGCCCGTGGCGCGGCAGACGTCGGCGCAGTCGAGGTCGAGACGGATGCAGTCGCGCATCGGGGTCGGATCGTCCTCCGAAAGGCAGGCGTCGGCGCAGGCGGTGCAGACGGCGGCGCACTCTGCCGTCGCCGCGACGACGCCGAAGGCCTCGTCGCCGGCGTCGGTCGCGGGCTGGGGATGGTGGCTGAAGATCTGGCGGACTCGGTCCATCGGGAGGTCTCCTCGGGGGTCGTTGGTGGTGGGCCGGGCGGACGGCTGGAGAGTGATGCAAGCGGCGTTCCGGTTTCGAGGACACGGTCCGACGAATCGTGAGCGGCGGTTCGGGACCCGTCCAGGCGCGGCGACCGACTTCGCGGGGCGGCGGCGGGAAACGAGGCACGGTCAGGAGATCGAGGCACTCGCGACCGAAAGGGCGAGCAGCGTGGGCCTGACCTACGGCCGCCGCGCCCGCGGTCGCCCCAACCCGCCATGGCATGACCACCTCAATGGCCTGTGGACTCGCCCGACCGAGAGGCTCCGTGTCAGTATTGAATCGGGCGGTCGCGCCTCTGGATCCAGGACTCAGGCAGTGGGCTCGGCGAGCTCGGCTCGCGGTGAAGCGTCGTTAACCTGTGCAAGTCCTCGGGCTGCGTCAAGACCTGACACAATCCTCTCCGAGCCCAATGACGACGCCGGCGAGAGTACGACGCAACGAGCGGTGTCCCTGCGGTAGCGGGCGCAAGTACAAGAACTGCTGCGCGCGGAAGAAGACCAGGACGCCTTCTTGGCAGATCGCGGTCTTGGTCGCCGTTGGCCTCGCCGTGGCCTTCGCAGCGGTCTCGTGGATACGGTCCGCCCGAAGCTCCGGCAACGGCCCGACCTGTCCGCCGGGGCAGGTGTGGTCGAGCGAGCACGGCCACTGCCACTGACGCGGAGCACACTTCCTCTCGCCACTGCTGCTCAACGAGATCCAGCAAGGAACCCCATTGGGGGATCGCGGAGCTTTGGCTGCGCGCTCAGCGACCGCTGCAGCGAACCGGGCGAAGAGATCACCGGGAAGACGGTGCTCGAAACGCCAAGTGATCGCCATCGGACGTTCGCCCTTGTGGCTGACGCAGGTGGCCGGGCCGAGGAATCAGAAGGCTCGGTCGTCGGTGCTGATGCCCGCGAAGAGCATCACGTCGGAGCCCTGGCACGCGGGGTTCTGATCGCGGCGTCCGGTCCGGCTGTTCTCGCGGGTCACTCCCTGACATGACTCTCCCACAGTGGACGAGCTCCTGCGAGATCGCGTAATCACGGTCGCGAGTCGTCGGTGAGAATGAACCGGCCGTCTTGTCGAGGGTGAACGCGAACCGGTCGACCTCGTCCTCAGGAAGCCAGCGGACTCCCGTCTGCCAGGCCGCGATGCGGGCCCCCTTGCCTTGGCTCGCAGTTCCGTTGGACACGCAGTCGCGGACCGACATCTCCTCGAGATGCGACCGGCCCGCGAGCTCTCTCTCCACCACGTGCAGGGCAACTCAGTTGGTCACGAATTCGACATCGACACCGACGAGCTCGTAGATTCCCAGAGCGCGCTGGTCGGCAGTGACGAGGGTGGCGTTGCGGAGCTTGGCAGTCAAAGCGACGAGGGCGTCGTACACGGCGCCTCCAGTTCGACGCTCGTCTGCGAGCCGGCGAATCAGGCTTCGCTGCTGATCGATCTCGGGTGATGGGAGCACCAGCGTGAAGCGACTGTCGAGCCATTGCCCGACCAACTCGGGGCTCGCTCGATAGGGAGGCGGGAAGCCGGTCAGCACGGAATACGTCTCGAGAAGCGCATGTGCCGGAAGTGCAGCGCCGCCGTCGAGCACGCGGCGAGCAGATCCGTTGAGCTCGTGCCAGTCACCGAACGCGGCCACAGCGATCGAGCTGTCGACCGCCCTCATCGACGCTGCGACTCGAGGACGGAGCGCACGTCTTCGGCGCTGAGCCTAGGAAGGGGGTCCTCCGTCGTTGCAACGAGCCCCTTCCCCCGGCGAACGAGGCGCATGGGCACGGTCACTGGCTCGAGCTCGATCCGGCCTTCGCGAACGCGAAGCTCGAGCGTCGTCCCGCCTTCGAGCTGAAGCTCGTCGCGGAAGCGCTTGGGTACGACGATGCGGCCGGAACCATCGATGGTGACTCGCATGGGCTCAGCCTACCATGGTAGAGAAATGCCAGTTGGGAGCGGTGTCTGCAGGCGCCCGGGTTTGCGTCTCTCTTGCCGAGGCGGACGATCTCGCAGAAGCCGGCTTCGAGCCGTGGCTGATGGACGGCGACGCCGACCTCGTCCTCGTCGATCCTGCGGAGGGAACGGCGGTGCGGTGGCGGCCGGACGCGGTCTGGACCGAGATCGGCGACTGATGCTCGAGCGCGGCAGCCTCCTGGTCGTTGGGCTCGATCCCACCCGCGGGCACGAGCGATCGGATCGAAGTGCTAGGCATGTAGTTGGCAGCGGCTTGCGATGAGGACCGAGGTGACAGGGGCTTGGCGGAGGGCCCATCAGGTAGTCGGGGTTCCCGTGGCGATTTCGGCGCCAGGAGAGACTGGCATCTTGCGTCCTTCTCGGGTGAGGACCACCCGTGGGCCGCTATCCCAGATACCACCCCCCTACGGAGCGGGAAAGATCCCTGGTCGAGATCACGAGCCGCGTGATGCAGGGGAGAACACTGCTGCGTCCGAGTACGAAGCTGAACCGGCGGATGATCGGCGTGATCGGACGCGCTCAGCGGCTGTACGGGGTGAAGATCCACGCCCTCGGCTACCTCAGCAACCACGGGCACGAAATCTGCTCGTTCAGGGACGTCGAGCAGCAGGCGCTCTTTATGCAGTTCGTCCAGTGCAATCTCTCGAAGGAGATCGGTCGGCTCCATGACTGGCCGGGGCCGATGTGGGGTCGGCGGTATCGCGGGATTCCGATCAGCGAAGAAGAGGAGGTGCAGAGTTCGCGTCTCCGGTACGTCCTCAGCCAGGGGTGCAAGGAGGGCTTGGTGGAGCATCCGCTCGAGTGGCCGGGAGTCAACTCCGCGTGGCACCTCTGGCACGGAACGACCGAAATGGAAGGGGAGTGGGTCGACCGCACGGCGCTCTACAACGCGCGACGTCGTAAGGGCGGCTCCTTGCTGTCCGAGGACGATTTCACGACGATCGAGAAGGTGGAGCTGTCGCCGATGCCGCTCTGGCAGGATCTGACTCCGGAGGAGTACCGGGCCAAGGTTCGCACGATGATAGAGAGCATTGCCGAGGAGGCTCGCGAGCGGAACCGAGCACGCGGCAAGCGGGCAATGGGTATCGCTGTGGTTCTTGCGCGCCACCCCCACAGCCGGCCCGAGCATCTCGACCGATCGCCGGCGCCGCAGGTGCACTGCTCGTCGCAGGAAAAGCGTGCCGAGTTCTGGGAGGCGTTCAAGGAGTTCGTGGCGCGGTATCGCGTCGGCGCCGAACAGCTTCGCGACGGCGAGCTCACCGCCGCCTTCCCGGCGAACTGCTTTGCGCCACGGAGGAGAGGGACCAGCCCACGACGAACCGAGAGTGCAGGTCCAGCAGCACGGCCAGATAGCACCACCCCTCGCGCGTACGCAGGTACGTGATGTCGCCGGCCCACACGCGGTCCGCCGTTTCCACCGAGAACTCCTGGTTCAG
>DATLFI010000250.1:0-3966 GCA_035524895.1 Thermoanaerobaculia bacterium
TCTCCAACAGGTTGTGGGTGTTCTGCTGGATCAACCGGGGACGAGGCGCAGGAACCGTGACGCGAATCCTCTTGAACGCGGATCCCCACTTCGCCGGGTCGAGTGGTCGGGCGTCTTCGAGGGACGTCATGGCGGCCATTACGAGGCAGTCATGAGCCTCCCGCAGCTCATTGAGGCAAGTGGGAAGCGGCACGTCCTGGATCGGGGCAATGAGATGTGGCATTGGCTCTAGTTTGAGATCGCGTCCGGCTCGGTGCAGCCTGCGGGCCCGACCGCACTCTCGCCGGTGGACGCAAAGAGGCAGGCTCACTAGTGTTTCGGTCTCGTCCGGGGAGGGTTGGAAGTGGCTGAGCTCGCTGGACACGAGCAGCTCTATGCGGCGGGGCGCCTGTTCCGGGACCAGAGCCTTCTCGGTGAGGGCTCCCTGTTCCGTGAGGGCGTCCATCTCTGGACGAGCCCCGTACTAGACGAGGTCTACGAGCAACTTGTCCGGAATCCGGACCTGTCTGACGAGACGTTCTGGCCGAAACTGAAGCGTCAGCTCGAAGACAAGCCTGCGCAGGTGATCCAACTCGCCGCTGAAGCGCTGTTTGTTGTCCTCCTCATCGAACATCCCAAGTCAACAACGCCCGGCACCAAGAAAGACCAGCTAGAGGAGGTGCTCAGCTGGCAGCCTGAGCCGATCGACATCAATCCCGAGCTGCTCACCGCACTCGGGCAGGGCGTGGTCAACATCGGGGCCGGCAAGCGCTGGAGATGGTTCTACTGGTCCTACGTCGTCGAGCTTGCCCGACGGTGGAAGGCTCAGGCAACCGAGGTCCAGCGAGCACTGGCAAGTGACCCCCGGAAATTCAGGGAATTCCTGTACTCGGCGCCGGCACCTAAGGCGGACCAGCAGCGTGCTGCGCTTCTGCACCTTCTGTTTCCGCGTCACTTCGAAGACATCACTAACGACGGCGTGAAGGAAGAAGTCATCTCCGCGTTTCCCCAAGCAGAGCGCGCAGGTGATGACCTGGACGAGCAACTACTGCGTGTTCGCGAGTCACTGGAGCCGCGCTTCGGCGAGGGCTTCAGTTTCTTCGACAAGGACGTGAGGTCGTTGTGGCGCAGGTCTTGGGACCAATTCGTCGAGTGGGCCGCGAAGATTCATGCGTCAGGCCGGTACTCGGCCGAGGAGATCGACTACAAACACAAGATCGCGGAGAACGTCCGGGAGGTTCGGCGTGCGATCCTTGCGGATGAACCTGAGTGGATTTCTGCCCTCAAGCGGGCAGTAGGCCCACCGAACAATCTGACAAGCTGGCGATCCCACGCGAATTTCATTCGGTGGTGCACCAAACACGAGGCCGATGCGCGTGCGGGTCTCCGGGAACTTTGGACCTCCTCCGACGACCCGCTTGTTGCACTTGAGCGTTTCGGTCGCCGGCTCCCTGACGCGTTCGTTGCGGGTATGGGTACCCGAGCGCGGATGCTCACGTTTCTTCTACTGGCTATCGATCCAGCGGAGTTCCCGGTTTATCTCGACGCTCTCTACTCGAAGCTGTACAAGCTCGTGCCCTATCCACCGCCCGAGATGAAGGCCAGCGAGCTCGGTCTGTATCGGCACGCGCTCGCACTTCTCGATGAGTTCCGCAGGCGCGCGCGTGAGCGCGATCTTGACCTCAGAGACCGAATGGACGCTGCTGCCGTCGCCTATGTCATTGCGACCGGCGAACCACTCGATGAGTGGAGTGAACAGGAGAAGAAGGCCTTCCGGGATTATGTTGGTCAGCCCATCGTCGAGCCGCCCGAAGCGGCGAGCCAGTTTCCGTCTGAGCCCGAGGACGACCCGCTGGCGCGCCTCGCGGACGAGTTGCTCGTTTCGCGGGAGTCCCTGGCTGAGATCGCCGAGCTTCTGGCCGACAAGGGGCAGATCATCTTCCACGGCCCGCCGGGGACGGGGAAGACCTACATCGCGCGCAAGCTGGCCGCGCACCTGTGTGGCAGCCAGGGGCGCGTCGAGCTCGTGCAGTTCCATCCCTCGTACGCCTACGAGGACTTCGTCGAGGGCTTCCGGCCCTCCGCCGAGGGCGGGTCCGCATTCGCGCTGACCCCGGGGCCGCTGAAGAGGCTGGCACGGCGCGCCGAGGAGGATCCCGACAACACCTACGTCCTTGTGATCGACGAGATCAACCGCGGGAACGTTGCTCGTGTCTTCGGCGAGCTCTACTTCCTCCTCGACTACCGCGGCGAGCGCATCAAGCTGCAGTACTCGCCGGGCGAGTCGTTCCGCTTGCCCAAGAACCTGTGGATCATCGCCACGATGAACACAGCCGACCGCAGCATCGGACTCCTCGACGCGGCGCTCCGTCGTCGTTTCTACTTCGTCGGCTTCTTCCCCGACACGGACCCCATCAAGGGGCTTCTGCGTCGCTGGCTCGAGCGCAACCACCCCGACTTGCTCTGGGTCGCTGACCGCGTCGACCGCGCCAATGACCAGCTGAAGGACCGGGATGCGGCGATCGGACCGAGCTACTTCATGAGCACGAACACCGAGCTCGACGCGCGCTGGGTCGAGATCATCTGGGCCCACTCGGTGCTGCCCTACATCGAGGAGCGCCTCTTCGGGGAACGCGACCGCGTCGCGAGCTTCAAGCTCGACGCTCTCGGCCGCGCCGCGGCCGCAGTGTCGAGTGAAGCGGAGACCGCCGTGACTCAGTAGATCTTCAGCTTGTGGGTTCCAACGACTTGAGTTGCGCCTGCTCTTGGAACAGGCAGAGCGCGTTCGCGAGTCTCATCTGGTTTGGCGTCTTGCAGCGGACCCGGAAGAGCGCGGGACTGGCGACGACGATCGCGAGCCCTTGCGCCCGGGACACCGCGACATTCAGGCGGTTGCGGCTGTAGAGGAAGTCCATGCCTCGAGGCGCGTCCTCTGACGTCGAGCTCGCCATCGAGTAGATGGTCACCGCTGCCTGCTGGCCCTGAAATTTGTCGACGGTGCCCACGCGAGAGCCATGTGGCAGACGCTCCCGCAGAAGCTCGACCTGCGCGTTGTACGGGGCGACCACGAGGAGGTCGTCCAGCGTGAGACGGCGGGTCCCGGTCTCGTCCGTCCATTCGCTGTCTATCAAGCCCTCTATCACTGTGCGTACGCGCTCGACCTCCTCGATTGACTCGATCTTGTTGCCGGAGTGCTGTACCGCGACGTACCGGAGTCCGTTGCCCCCGTCGGCAAACGAACGTGCGAGCGCGGCCTCTGCAGGTTCGAGGCGCGATTCGTAGAAGGCATCCGACACGAATCGGCAGATCTCCGGCCGAAGCCTGAAGGTCCGGTCGAGGAATAGTCCGGCGTCTGGCGCGATCGTCATGTCGCTGCCAAGCATGTGCTGGAGGACGGACTCATCCGAGCCGGGCGGATGCGCACCTTGCGAAGGCTGCGCAAGCTGGTTGGGATCTCCCAGCAGGACGATGCTCTTCGCCGACGGCGCGACCGCCAGTGCGTTCGCGAGCGAGAACTGACCAGCCTCGTCGATGAACAGGACATCTACTGAGTTCTCGAGATCTGGTCGTGCGAACAGCCAGGCGGTGCCGCCGACCACCTGGGTGCCAGACGCCAGGGACGCTCCAACATCGCGTGACGCGATACGCGCGACGCGGGGATCTCGTGCGCCTTCGTCCTCGTCGGCCTTTTGGGCCATATGGAGCGAGGTCGCTCCACGGGCGTCGGCTCGGCGCCATATCTCATCGAGGAAGTTGCCGATCACGGCGTGGCTTTGGGCGACGATGCCGACCTTCCGGCCGTGTTCGACCAGATCCAGCGCCATTTCCGCGCCCGTGAAGGTCTTTCCGGTACCCGGCGGTCCCTGGATCGGCAGGCACCCGCCGTCGAGCTGGAGCACGAGGCGGCGGGCCGCATCAGAGGCGGTTTCCTCAGTTCGCCGTAGAGGCTCGTGGACTCTGGACAGGCGCGGGGGCTTACGGAGAAGG